>NZ_QKTQ01000002.1:0-453083 GCF_003234875.1 Curtobacterium sp. MCBD17_028
GCCGCGTGGGCGATCCAGGCGCCGATGGCCGAGCCGAGGTCACCGAGCGGGGGTCGGATCCGGTCGAAGCTCAGCGCCTTGTCGAGGTGCGCGTGGGGGTCCGCGGGGGCCTCGGCGACGGCCTCGATGAGACTCGACGCGGCGATGGCCAGGAACTCGGCCCGCGCACCCGGCACCGCCCCGGCGGGCGGGAGGCCCATGACACTGCGGGCGCCGTCGCTGACGAGCCGGTACGCCTCCTCCGGCGTGAGGTGTCCCGCGGTCACGAGCAGCGAAGCGGTCTCGAGCGCGTCCGACCGCCCGACCGGGTTGAACGGGTCCCGGACGTTGTCCGCTCCGGCCGCCACCCGGACGCCGGCGTCGAGGAGCGCCCGGAGCGCCGTCAGACCGCGCGGCGTCGACACCGGGTGCTGCCAGCCCTGCAGGTACAGGTTCGTGATCGGAAGTGTGATGACGCCGAGGTCCGCGGCGAGCACGTCCTCGATCACCTCGGCGCGGCGCTGCGGCGACAGGGTGCCGAGACGCACGCAGTGTCCCGCCGAGTACTGCCGGTCCCGTGGCCAGTCCCGCACCGTCCGCGCGTAGCGGTCGAGCGTCACCGGCCCGTCGAGGCTCTCGTCGGCGTGCATGTCGACGCCGAGTCCGCGCCGCGCCGCGATCGCGAGGAGGCGGTCGAGATCCGCGTCCGGGTCGTCGGCGAGGTGCGGGGCACCGCCGACGAGGTCCACCCCGAGGTCGAGCACCGCTTCGACGTGCGCGTCCGGCGCGCGGTGACCGGCGAGTGCGACGAGCTCGATGTCCATGAGGCCGGCGAGTTCACGCCGCACCCGGAGCAGCGCTCGTGCGCCGCGGGTGGCCTGGTCGGTCGTGGCCGTTCCGTCGCCGCTGAGCACGTCGACGTGCGTGCGGACCGCGGTCGTGCCCGTGGCGAGCATCGCGAGGGCCTGGGTGCGGGCCCGGTCGGCGATGTCGTCGACGGTCATGTCCGCCGCGTGGGCGATCCAGGCGCCGATGGCCGAGCCGAGGTCACCGAGCGGGGGTCGGATCCGGTCGAAGCTCAGCGCCTTGTCGAGGTGCGCGTGGGGCTCCGCGGGGGCCGTGAGGAGCAGACGCCCCTCGAGGTCGAGGGTGGCGTCGGCGTCCGCCGTGAGCGTGCCGGCCGGGGCGACCTCGGACACCGTGCCGCCCTCGATCGCGATGTCGATACGGCGCCCGTCGGGCAGCAGTCCGTGGCGCAGGAGTGCCAGTGGCCGGGGCAGTGTCGCGCTCACGGGATCCCTCCGCTCGTGTGCCAAAATGTTGATCGCATCAACATCGCCGATGCTAGGGCGGCCACGTTTCCCGCGCGTTTCGCCCCCGTTGCCGCATGTAACGACCCGCGACGCCGCCCGCAGCGGCCAGCACGATGGAGGAGCCCGTGGTCACCACCGAGGTCGTCGACCCCGACGCCGCCGGCACGCGCGTCGTCGACGAGCAGGCCCGCCGGATCGGCCAGCACATCCGCGAACTCCGACGTGGCCGGTCCCTGACGCTCGTGCAGCTCGCCGACCGGAGCGGGCTGTCGCACTCGTTCCTCAGCCAGCTCGAGCGCGGGCACACCCGAGCGAGCATGGTGTCGCTCGACCGCATCGCCGGCGCACTCGGGACGAGCCAGGTCGCGCTGCTCGCCGCCGGTGATCCGCAGCTCCGCGAGCCCGACGACCCGCGCCCCGAGGTCGTCCGCGCCCACGAGGGTGCCCGGAGCCCGTTCGCCCTGGGATCGGCCCGCCTGCTCGTGCACGGCGGCAGCCACGCGTTCGAGCCCCTCGAGTGGATCGGCGCGAACACCGATCCCGGCGAGCACTACGAACACCACGAGGACGAGTTCCTCACCGTCGTGGCCGGGGCGGTGCTCCTCGACCTCGCCGGGGACGTGACGCGGCTCGGCGTCGGCGACTCCGCGTACTACCGCGGCGGCACGCCGCACCGATGGTGCAGCGCCGACGGCGAGCGGTTCCACCTCATCGTCGTCAAGCAGACGCCCGCGCCGACCGGAGGTGCGGCATGAGCGCGCAGGAGGCCCGCATCGCCGTCCGGGTCACGGCCAGGACCGCGGTGGCCCGGGACGTCGTCACCCTCGACCTCGCTCCGGTGGACGCGGCACCGCTGCCCGCGTGGACCCCGGGGGCGCACGTCGACCTCGAGGTGCGGCCCGGGCTCGAGCGGCAGTACTCCCTCGTCGCCACGACCGCGGACGGGCACTGGCGCGTCGCCGTCCTCCGCGAGCAGGAGGGCCGCGGGGGATCCGCCGCCGTGCACGACGTCCTCGTGCCCGGCGAGACCGTGGCCGTCCGCGGTCCGCGCAACCACTTCGCGTTCGACCCCGCACGGCCGGCGGTGTTCGTGGCCGGCGGCATCGGGATCACCCCGATCCTGCCGATGATCGCCCTGGCCGAGGCCGATGGCACCCCGTGGACCCTGCACTACGCGGGACGGGATCGGGCGGGGATGGCGTTCGCGGGGGACCTCGCCGCAGCGCACCCGGCCCAGGTCCGGCTGTACCCGGGCGACGAGGGCACCCGGCTCGACGTGCCGGGCCTGCTCGCGGGACCCTCGGACGCGGTCGTCTACGCGTGCGGGCCGCGGCGGCTCGTGGACGCGGTCGTGGCGGCCGGCGCCCACCGCGGCCCTGACGCCGTCCGGGTCGAGCGGTTCACGGCCGCCGACGATGCCACCGCACCGGGGGAGCCGTTCGAGGCGGAACTGGCGCTGTCGGGGATCACCGTCACCGTGCCTCCCGACCGGTCGCTGCTCGACGTCGTCGAGGACGCGGGCGTGCTCGTGCTGTCGTCGTGCCGCGAGGGCACGTGCGGCACCTGCGAGACCCCCGTGCTCGAGGGGGAGGTCGAGCACCGGGACACCGTGCTCAGCGCCGAGGAGCACGCCGAGGGGCTGACGATGATGATCTGCGTCTCGCGGGCGCGCGGCGGCTGCCCGCGGCTCGTGCTCGACCTGTAGGGCCCATCGCTGCCGGAGAGCGCGCGCCGACGACGACTGCGCTGTCGCTGCTCGGCGCGCTCGTCGTCCGGGCGCGACTTCGACCGAGCTCAGGCTGGGGGTGACAGGAGCGCTCCGGTGACGACGGACCCGTGGAACGTCCGGACCGCGACGAGACACCATGCGGCGACGAGCCCGACGGCGTAGACCACGGCGAGCACGTCGACCGCGACCAGCCCGGAGTGGAGGGCGAGCCCGTTCAGCCCGGTGGCGCACGTCCCGACCGGGAAGGTGAACGACCACCAGGTCAGGCCGAACGGCAGCCCTCGCCGGACGGCACGTGCCGTGACCAGGACGGCCAGAGTGGTCCACAGCAGCGCGAATCCGAGCATCGCGAAGCCGTAGACCAACGCGAGGACGAGCAGCGCGTGCGCCATCCGCGCGCCCACTGCGGACGGGGCGTTGCCCGCGAGCAGGTTCACGGCGGTGATCGACTGCCCTACCGGACCGAGCACGATCCAGAGCGTCGGAACCATGGAAGCAGGTCCCACGCCGTGCTCGCTGAGTCGGCCCCAGATGAGCCCGATGACCGCCAGGGACGCCACGAGGCTCATGCCGAAGCAGGCGTAGCAGCCCCAGAGCAGCGTGATCCTGGCCTGGCCGTCCGGCGCGTGCGGCAGCAACAGCGCTCCTGTGGACGCGGACACCATGGGCGGCACGATCGGCATGAGCCACCCACCGAACGCGGCCGCCGGTCCGTTCTCGTGGCGCGTGAACACGAGGTACGGGACCGCGACGGCACTGACGAGGCCCATCAGCGTGCCGAGCGACCAGAGGACCCAGTCCACGGTGACCGCGGCCGACAGCCCGACCCAGTCCCGACCGACGAGGAGCGCGCCGGCTCCGACGGTGAGGAACGCCATCGGCGGCGCGCCGTAGAAGTGCGCGATCACGGGATGCAGGTGGTGCTGCCTGGCGACGCCGCTGAATCGAGTCCAGTGCGCGACGGTCGCACAGACGAGTGCGACGAGCATCACCGCTGCGACCGCCCAGATCGCGGTCGCGAACAGGCGGAGGCCCGGGAACTGCAGTGGCAGCGTTGCCGCCGTCGTCGCGACGATGCCGGTGCCCATGATCGACGCGAACCAGTTCGGCGTGAGATTCGAGACGACCGAGTCGGACCTGTCGAGTTCTCGGAACATCATGCGGCGACGCGCTGTGGGTCGGGGAGTGGTGTCGGTGGTCATGCCTCCACGATCGCGTCGACAAGGAGGGCCGCGGAACGACGATCCCGTTGTCCTGCCACAATGGCCACTTGTGGTCCGACGACTGACCGATCGCTTGCTCGACCTCGACACCATCGAGGTCCTCGATCGCGTCGCGGAGACCGGCTCGTTCTCGCGGGCAGCGACCTCGCTCGGCATCACCCAGCAGGCGGTGTCGGCCCGGATCGGCGCCGCGGAGCGGCTGGTCGGCGTGCCCTTGCTCCGGCGGTCCTCGAGCGGATCGACCCTGACGACGGCCGGCACCACGGTGCTCGAGCTCGCTCAGCCCGTGCTCGAAGCGGCCCGTCGGCTCGAGGTGGGGATCGACGCGTTGCGAGCCGACACCGGTTCCCTCACGGTCGCTGCTTCCCAGACGGTCGCCGAACTGTTCCTGCCGTCCTGGTTGCTCGAACTCCGCGTGGCGCTCCCGACGGTCACGGTCCGGCTCCTGTCGGGGAACTCGGCGGACGCGGTCGAGCACGTCCGGTCGGGGCGTGCCGATCTCGGGTTCGTCGAAGGCCCGTCGATGGCGACCGACCTGCGCCACGCCCCGCTCATGGACGACGAACTCGCCGTTGTCGTCTCGCCGGATCACGCCTGGGCGGAACGCGGGGTGGTCGCGGCAGCCGACCTCGCGAGCACGCCGCTGCTCGTGCGGGAGGAGGGGTCGGGCACGCGCGCGACCTTGGAGGCATGGCTCCATGCCGCCGGCCTCTCACTCCACGAGCCGGCCGCTGTGCTCGGCACGACCGGTGTGGTGCGGGCGAACGCCGTCGCCGGTGTCGCTCCCGCTGTCATGAGCCTCCGGACCGTCGCGGCCGAACTCGGCAGCGGTCGCCTCGTCCGGATCCCGGTCGCCGACCCGCCTCTCGTCCGACCGCTCAGCGCCATCTGGTCCGCCAGCCTGTCAGCACCGGCTCGGACGCTCCTGGCGCTGGCCGGACGCCGCGCCTGAGCGGCTAGCGGCCCGCGTCGATCCGCTGCGCGCGGAGCTCGTCGACGAGTTCGGGACGCGAGCGCATGTAGCGGATCCCGGACTGCGTGCCCCACACGTACAGGCCGGCCGCGAGCACCGCGAGCACGACGGAGTCCCACGGCGCCCCGATGAAGCCGAGGCCGCCGAAGCTCCCGATCGCCGACATGCCGTAGACGACGGCGAGGTACGCGACGAGCCAGATGCCGCCGACGACCTCACCCGCACCGTGGTGCTGCAGGGCGTACGTGACCGCGTACCAGATGAGTCCGACGACGACGATCGGGATGGTGAGGACCAGCTCGGACCACGGCACCCAGTAGATGACGAGCGCGCTCACGACGAACGCGAACGGCGCGATCACCGACATCCCGGGCAGGCGTGCCGCGCGATCAGCCAGACCCGACCGCCGGAACGCGACGAGCGACACCGAGCCGATCGAGAACGTGAACGCGATGAGCGTGCCCGTCACACCGATGATCGCGTGCCAGCTCGGCAGGGGGAGCAGGAACAGGATGCCGACGAGGAAGTTCGTGATGAGCGCCCGTCGCGGCACGCCGGATCCCGGGTGCACCTTGGCGAACCACGAGGGGAAGAACCGGTTCTTCGCCAGGCCGAACATGTTGCGCGCGTTCGACGCCGTGAAGACGATGCCCGACCCCGACGGCGACACCATGGAGTCGGCGATGAGGACCCAGTACAGCCAGGTCATACCCAGGAGCATGGCGAGCTGCGCGAAGGGCGAGTTGAAGTCGATGCCGCTCCAGCCCTTGCCGAGCAGGTGCTGCGGCACGCCGAAGATGAACGCGAGCTGCAGCAGCAGGTAGAGCGCGATCGCCGCGAGGATCGTCGTGACGAGTGAGGCTGGGATGTTCCGGTGCGGGTTCCGGGCCTCGCCCGACAGCTCGACGATGTTGCGGAAGCCGGTGTAGGCGAACACCATGCCCGCGGTCGCGATGGTGCCGAGGGCCGCGCCGATGCCGTACGGCGCGAACCCGCCGCCGGCGGCGAAGTTGTGCGTGCCACCCGCGCCACCGCTGTGCGTGAACCCGCTCGCGAACAGCATGACGATGGTCAGTGTCGGGATGCAGATCTTGACCGCGGTGACGATGTTGTTGCTGCGTGCGAAGAACTGCACACCGAAGTAGTTGACGACGACGAACACCGCCATGAGGCCGATGGCGACGAGGATCCCGGGGAACGTCAGCTGGCCGTGGCGGAAGAGCCCGGGGATGTACGAGCTGGCGTACTGGACGACCCCGGACGCTTCGGTCGGCGGGTTCGCGACGTAGGTGACCCACATGCTCCAGCCCACGATGCTCGCGGCGAAGCGCCCGTTCGAGTACAGCGGGTACCGGACCAGCCCACCGGATTCGGGGTGCACCATGCCGAGTTCGGCGAACACGAGTGCGACCGCGAGCATGACCGCGCCGCCGATCACCCACGCGATGAGCGCTGCCGGCCCCGCCGTCTGTGCGGCGTACATCGCGGAGAACAGCCAGCCCGAACCGATGACGCTGCCGATTCCCGTGGCGACCAGGGACCAGTAGCCGAGCCGCTGCTTGAGGTGGCTGTCCTCGCTCGTGGCGGACTGGGGGACCGGACTCGCGCTGACCATGCACCCGTCGTACCCCGATCCACGTGGGTTGGCACGACCCGAGCCACCCGTGGACCACGGCGCGCCGACGTCCGGGAGGTCCGGTGTCGGCATGCGCGACCGGTACAGTCCCGCGCATGATCGTGTGGATCAACGGCACCCACGGTGTGGGGAAGACGACGACGAGCGCGCTCGTGCAGCAGATGCTCCCGGACGCGCGCGTCCTCGACGCCGAGAAGGTCGGTGAGGTCCTCATGGACATCCGACCGGGCCTCCCGGCGACCGACGACTTCCAGCACTGGGCGCCCTGGCGACCGCTCGTCGTCGAGACCGCCCGACGCGTGCTGCAGTACACGGGCGGGACCCTCGTCATGCCGATGACCGTCCTCGTCGAGCGGTACTGGCGCGAGATCAGCGACGGCCTCGCCGCGCACGACATCACGGTCCGGCACTTCGTCCTGCACGCCGACCAGGAGACGATCCGCGACCGGATCCAGAACGATCCGGTCCTCGGCCCGTCGACGTTCCGGTTCTCGCGCCTGGAGCCCTACGCCGAGGCCGCTCGCACCTGGCTCCACGCCGAGGCGGAGGTGGTCGACACGACGCACATCGACCCGACGCAGGCGGCGCAGCGGATCGCCGCAGCGGTCCGCGCCGGCTAGGGCCGGAGGCCTGCGGACCCGTGCCCACGGGCCTCCCGATTCAGGGCCGCTCCGTGCCCTCGAGCGGGCCCCCGCCGAGCGCGGACAGCCGGGACAACCCCGCCTCGGCGACGAGCTGCTGGGCCAGCGGCCGAGCCCGCGCGACGGCCTCGGCCGGATCGACGCGCGTGACCTCGCCATCGGCGAGGCTCAGCTCGCCGTCGACCCACACGTCCTTGACCTCGCGGCTCCCGGCGACGAACACGACCGCCTGGTAGGGGTCGTGCACGTTCGCCAGCGCCGGGCTGTCGCCGTCGAACACGACGACGTCCGCGCGCTTGCCGGGCTCGAGCGAGCCGATCTCGCCGTCCATCCGCAGCGCCCGCGCGCCGCCGATGGTGCCCATCTCGAACGCTTCGCGGGCGCTCATCGCGGTCGCCTGCAGATCGCGCATCCGGGCGAGCAGCGCCGCGGTCTTCATCGCCTGCAGGAAGTCCTGGGAGTCGTTCGAGGCGGGACCGTCCACGCCGATGCCGACCGGGACGCCGAGGGCGCGGAGTTCGGCGACGGGAGCGATGCCGCTCGCCAGGATGCCGTTCGCGACCGGGTTGTGTGCGACGCCGACGCCGTGCTCCGCGTAGAGCTGCCGGTCCTCCCGGTCCACCCACACGCTGTGCGCGGCGATCACGGGGACGGCGAACATGCCGGTGGCCGCCGCGTGCCCGACGACGGTCTTGCCGGTGCGCTGTCGCGCCGCGGTGACCTCCTCGCGCACCTCGTGGATGTGGATGTGGATGCCGTGGCCGCCGTCCACCGCGTACCCGATGTGCTGCTCCCACGCGGCGTCGGTGTAGCGGCCGATGGAGGAGATCCCGACGCGGAACGAGCTGTACCGGCTCGCGGCGGTGGCCTCCTCGAGCACACGGAGTTCGTCGAGGATCGGCGCGGGCCCGAAGTCCCGGTCGACGTCACCGGACCCGAACGAGAGCACGCCGCGGAGCCCCAGCTCGTCGAGCGCCTGGACGACGCCCGGCGTGGCGGGGTCGCCCGGGATCGGGTCCGAGCAGAACATGTCGTTCGCCGTCGTCACGCCGCTGCGGAGCATCTGGATGCCCTGGAGCATCGTCCCCGCGTACGCCTTGTCCCGCGTCATGACCGGGTTGACGGGTGCGATGAGTTCCTGCAGCCACTCCCACAGCGTGTACTGCGAGCCGATGCCGGTGATGAGCCCCTCGCTGAAGTGCCCGTGCGTGTTCACGAACCCGGGCGTCACGATGTCGTACGCCCCGCCGCGGACGACCGCGTGTGGGTTCGCCGCCCGCAGGTCGTCGTAGGTGCCGACCGCCCCGATGCGATCGCCGTCGACGAGGACGGCACCGTCACGGATCGCGGCGGGCGTCGGCGAGGCGTCGGAGTGTGCGGGGACACCGGCGACGGGGACGGACTCGGGCGCTCCGGTGAGCACCCACCCGCCACGGATCAGGGTCTGGGCCATGCCTGTGACCCTAGGGGCGACGTGTTCCGGGGATGTTTCCGGTCGGTCACGAGCGTCGGCGGGTCCCGCCCCCTCGTCATCGCGCCGAAACACACCGCCACCGCCCGGAAACACTGCGCTGCTACAACGGCCCCATGCTCACCGTCACCGGCGCCGTCCGTGTCCTCGTCGATCCCGGCACGGAGCGCGGCGGCGACGTCGTCCTCGAGGACGGCCACGCGGAGTCCTCCACCCTCGACGCGACGGGCTGCGTCGTCACGCCCGGACTCGTGAACGCACACCACCATCTGTTGCAGACGGCGTTCCGCACCCTGCCCGGAACGCGTGGGGTCCCGATGGCGGACTGGCTCCCCGCGATGGCCGCCGCCTACGGACGAGTGGGGCACGACCCCGAGCTGTACGGACTGGCGGCGACCGTGGGAGCCGCCGAGGGCCTCCTGAGTGGCGTGACGACCATCGCCGACCACCACCTCAACTGGTCCACCGACGCCACGCCCGAGGACACCGTCGCGCTCGCGCGGGCGACGGCCGACGCCGTCCGCGCACTCGGCGGCCGACTCGTCTTCGTCCGCGGCTCCGCTCGGGACGACCCGGAGCAGGCCGCGGCGTCGGCCGACGCGATCGTCGGCGCCTTGCTCGACCGGGAGGCCGTGGGCGGCGTCGACCCGGACGGTCGCCTCCAGATCGCGGTCGGGCCGGCGGGCGTGCACTCCGACGGGCGTGAGACCTTCCTGGCACTCGGTGAGGTCGCCGCGCGCCACGGCCTCCGGCGGCGGACGCAGGCGAACGAACAGGTGGACACCGCGATCGCGCTCGAGCGGTACGGCCGACGCCCCATCGACCTCCTGGAGGACTGGGGCTGGCTCGCACCGGACGTCACCATCGCGCATCTGTGCGACGTCACGGACGACGAGATCACCCGACTCGCCGGGGCCGGTGTCACCGCGACGCACGCGCCGGGCTGCGACGTGCCGATGGGCTGGGGAATCGCACCGGTCGCCCGCCTCGCCGACGCCGGCATCGCCGTCGGACTCGGGACGAGCGGTGGCGGGAGCAACGACGCCGGTCACCTGCTCGCCGACGCCCGTCTGGCCATGCAGGTGTCCTCGCTCGTCGGCCCGCAGCTCCCGGCCCGCCAGGTGCTCGGGATGGCGACCGCCGGGTCCGCCGCCGGTCTCGGTCGGCCGGAACTCGGTCACCTGGGTGCCGGGACCGCCGGTGATCTCTGCGTGTGGGACGTCTCGGGCGTCGCCGATGCCGGCGTCGACGACCCGGTCGCGGGCCTCCTCTGGGCGTCACCCGGTCGCCGTCCACGGCACGTCGTCGTCGGCGGCCGCGTCGTCGTCCGGGACGGGAGGCTCGTGGCCGCGGACGAGCGCGAGCTGGCGGCCCGGCTGCGGGAGCGGTTGGGTCGGACGCCTGCGGTGGCGTAGGAGGCCGCCAGCGTCACCAGGGCCGGGGAGCGCGACGCCGCCCTCGGACGGGAGACCCCGTGTGGCTCAGGCGGGCAGCTCGCCGAGCACGCGCCGCCACGCCGTGGTGAGCGTCTGGTACTCGTCGTCCGGGATCAGGTCGCGGACGCCGGCCGCGAGTACCGCGGAACGGACGGCTTCCTGCGCGCCGTCCTCGGCGAGTTCGTCGTCGTGGATGTGACGGAGGTCGCGTGCCGCCGCACGGCCGGCGTCCTGCGCGGCTTCGATCTCGTCGACTCGGCCCGCGGTACCCGCAGCGTGGAGCGCGTGCTCCCAGGCGGCGACGAGCTGCACGTTCGTGACGACGGGGACGTCGATGCCCCCCTGGATCTCGAACGCCCAGCTCGGCTCGGGCAGCACGATGTCCTCGTCGGCCTTCCACAGGCGACCGAGCGCCTCGGCCTCCTGCGCCGTGAGGGACCCGGCGCGCTCGATCATCGCCTGGAGGTGCTGCGCGTACGTCCGCTTCGACATCGTTGCCTTCCCGACCGCCGCCGGTGCGACGTGCCGTAGGTCATCCTGGCATCCCGACCAGCGAGGTGGCGGGAGACGGCGCCAGATCCGCGAGGACGAGGAAGCGGCGCCCTTGTCTAGGGTCGGGATGTGCTCGACTCCTCCGACCGCCTGACCCCGCCGCCCCAGCGCGTCCTGGTCGCCGGGCCGTCCGGCGCGGGCAAGACCACCTTCGCGCAGCAGATCGAACGCGTCGCCGGGTTGCCGCACACCGAGGTCGACGCGCTCTTCCACGGTCCGGGCTGGACGCCCCGACCCGACTTCGTCGAGGCGGTCGACGCGTTCACGCGCGAACCGAGGTGGGTCACCGAGTGGGCGTACACGTCGCAACTCGGCGACCTCGTGGTGTCGCGTGCGGACACGCTCGTCGCGCTCGACTACCCGGTGCTCCTGCACATGTCCCGCCTCGTGCTGCGGACGATCCGACGGTCGGTGCGACGCGTCGAGCTCTGGAACGGCAACGTCGAACCGCCGCTGCGGACGTTCATCGGGAACCCCGAGCACATCATCCGCTGGGGCTGGAAGGGCCGCGCACGGATCAGAGCGAACGTCGTCGCCGCTGAGCGCGACTGGCCGCAGCTCCGTGTCGTCCGTCTCCGCTCGCAGCGCCAGGCGGACGCGTGGTTGCGGTCGCTCGCGCTCTGACGGACCGCACGACGATCAGCGCGACGGCGACGATGACGCCGATCAGGACCCCACCCCACACCTGCCACGACCGTGCCTCGGTGGTGAACAGGAGGACCGCGAAGTCCGCGAACTCGCTCGGCACCGTGAGCAGCGCGCGGGACCCGAGCGCGCCGGTCAGCGCCACGATCGAGGTCGGTCCGATCCACGCCAGCCCGAACGCGACGACGGCCCCGACGATCTGCCGACCGAACGGGCGCTGCCAGAACGAGCCGACCGCGACACCGACGGCCAGCCCGGGCAGCAGGTGGGACACGGACAGCAGATCCGCGGACCAGGTCGGCGGTGCCGTGGTCGGCCGGACGACGAGTGCGTCGGCCCAGTCCGTCAGCGTCGCCGCGGCGAGCGCGATGCCGATCACGGGCCCGGGGGCCGGAACAGCGACGACGAGCGAACAGGCGACGAGTGCGACCACGGTCGCCGACAGCGCGATGACCACCAACCCGAACAGATAGACCTGCTCCGGGGTGACGAACGTCGCCACGTACCCCGTCGGCCGACGGAGTCCGACCCCCGTGACGACGGCCGACTCGACGACCGCGACGAGGTCGAGCGCGAACACGCCGATCAGCGCGGCCAGCACCGTGCCGATCGTCCGTGGCACGCGCACGGCGCGGAACAGCACGCCGGCGAGTGCGCCGCCCACGACGAGCATCGACGCCATGAGCGCGACGTCGTACTGGCTGAACGGCAGGAGCGCGATCGGCATCTGGTGCGGCGAGGTCACGTCGGACGCCCAGAGGTTCTGCAGCGGCAGCCGCATGCCGGTGATGATCCACGGCAGCAACCCGACCGCGGCGGATCCGGCACCGACGGCGAGTGCGGTCGTGCGGCTCCGGCTGGTCGGTGCGACGGTCATCCGAGGACGCTAGCGGGACGGTGGCCGGCGCGACGTCCTCCGCCCGGTGGATCTGTGGGGCCGCGGAGGTGGGCAGGACGCGGAACGACCTCCACCGCATGGGCGGCGCGCGCCCGTCCCGCTGCCGAGAGGCCCCAGTCCTCGACACGCGCCATCGGTTCGATCGTCACTTCTGGATGGGTGGTGAACGTGCACGGCATGTGGAGACGGTACCGGGGCAACGCGCACGCGGCGGTGGTGCTGGAGGCCTGTCGACTGACGTCCACTCGGTCGTCCGGCCGAGCGACCTCGTCCGGGCGGCTGACGACGGCGGGGTCCCCGACGACGACGATCGTCCCACCAGCGCCCGGTCCGACACCGGAGCGAGGCGCGTCGACGGAGCGGACCGGCAGCGGTCCGACGGAGGGAAGTTGCGATGGACGACAGGTCGAGCGCGGCGGGGACGACATGGACCGCAGCAGGCACCGAGCACGCTGCACGAACAGCGCTGGTGGACGCGCAGTCGTCGGGGTTCGACCCCTGGGTCGCGTACTTCGAGGCGAACACCGCGCGACAGCAGCGACTCGAACGGGACTGGGACCGGTCGGCTCCCGTCGCGCTGAGCGACCGGCAGCGGCGTGGGTTGGTGCGGTCGTTCCAACGGCTCGAGCTCGGTGAGGGCGGCGACGGGGTCCGGCTGCTGTCCAAGGCGAGGGCGGCCGGCGACCCCGTGTACACGCGGGCCCTGGAGCTGCTCGTGTCGGAGGAGCAGAAGCACTCCGCGCTGTTCGGTGTGGGCCTCCGCCGGATGGGCGCACCCTCGCTCCGGAGGCACTGGTCCGACTCGGCGTTCACCCGACTGCGACGTCTGCTCGGGCTGCGCACCGAGATCGCGCTGTTCATGATCGCCGAAGCGGTGTCCGTCGAGTACTTCGAAGCGCTCGCGGACCACGCTCCCGATCCGATCCTGCGCGGGATCGGCGAGCGCATCCGGACGGACGAACGCGAGCACCTCCGGTTCCAGGTCGACGGACTCCGAGCCGGGTTCGCCGACGCCTCCGACCTCACGAGGGCCGCCGTCGGGGTCGCGTGGTGGGTCGTCGCCGTCGGAGCTGCGACGGTGTTGTGCGTCGACCACGCCGAGGCGCTCCGTGCATGCGGACGGCGACCGCTCGGCTACTGGGGTCGCGCACTCCGGCGGTTCCGTTCCGTCGCGCGGTCAGCCCTCTGGAGCGGGCACTCCCGCGAACCGTCGGAACCGGACGACCGTCCGCACCTGCTCGGCCCCGAGGTGGCGATCGACGCGGCGAGCTGACCCGCGCGCACCGTCAGGCGCCTCCGCGATGTGGTGCCGACCACCCCGCTCAGCCCGCCTCCCCGTTCGCGAGCGCCCAGACCCGGTCCCGCGTCATCGGGAGGCGGTGGGGACGGACGCCGATCGCGTCGCGGACCGCGTTCGCCACGGCCGGCGCGACGGGGTTGTAGGGTGCCTCGCTCATGGACTTGGCGCCGAGGGGCCCGAGGGGGTCGTGCGTGACGGCGAACACCACCTCGGTCCGCGGCACGTCGGAGATCTTCGGGACCCGGTAGTTCCGGAAGCTGTCGGTCGTGACGCGGCCGGTGTCGTCGAGCACGACCTCTTCGTACAGCGACGAGCCGATCGCCTGCGCGGTGCCGCCCTCGACCTGGCCGCGGAGCTGTTCGGGGTTCATCACGGTGCCCGCGTCGACCGCCTGGACGCTCTGCAGGATCCGGACCTCGCCCGTCGGTCGATGCACCGCGACGCGGATCCCGTGCACCGTGAAGGCCACGGATCGCGGCGTGCCGTCGTGGTGGCCGTGCGCGACGAGGGGACCGTCGGCGAGGAGCTCCGCGGCGGACACGAACTCGTGCCCGATCCGGACGCCGTCCGGTTCGACGGCCACGCTCGGCCCGAGGATGCCCGACGCCGTCCGCGGAGTCCGCGCTGCGACGACGTCGAGGGCCCGGGCCGTCATCGCCTCGCGCAGGTCGAGGGCGGCCGCGTACAGGGCCTTGCCCGCGACGACGACCCCGGCCGAGCCGAACGCACCCGTGTCGTGCCGGGCGGCGTCGGTGTCCGACTGGTGGATGTCGACCCGATCGGGGGTGGTGCCGAGCGCCGTTGCGACGAGCTGCGCGTGCACCGTCGTCGTGCCGTTGCCGAACTCGGCCGTCCCGACGCCGATCCGGTAGTGCCCCTCGGGCGTCAGCGCCACGGTGGCGTGGGCGTGGTGCCCGCGCGGGGGCAGGGTCGCGATCGCCGCCAGCGCCATGCCCGATCCGAACGCCCAGTCGCCGGACGCGGGGTCGAGCGCGGGGCCGTCCATCCGCGGCACGAGGGCATCCCGCGCGGCGGTGTCGGGTCCGGTCCGCAGGGCGCCCTCGACCAGGTCGATGCACTGGTCGAGTCCGTAGCTGCCGTCGAAGTGCAGGTCGGACTCCTCGTCGGGGTCGGTGACGACGAGCGGATCACCCGGCACGATGACGTTCCTGCGGCGCATCGTGAACGGGTCGATGCCGAGGCGGCGCGCGAGTTCGTCCATGGCGGACTCGATCGCGAACACGACCTGCCCGAGTCCGTAGCCGCGGAACGCCCCGCCGGGCAGGTTGTTCGTGTAGACGGACTCGGCGTCGACGCGCTTGGCCGCGCACCGGTACACGGCGACGGACTCGCTCACCGAGTGGAACATGACGCCGATGCCGTGGTTGCCGTAGGCACCGGTGTCCATGGTCTCGTCGACATGGAGGGCCGTGAGGACCCCGTCGGCGGTCGCACCGAGTCGGACCCGCACGCGCATCGGGTGCCGCGTCGGGGCGATCGTGAACTCGTCGCGTCGCGCGTACTCGTACTGTACGGTCCGACCGGTCCGGAGGACGGCGAGCGTCACGAGGTCCTCGGTCAACATCTCCTGCTTGCCGCCGAACCCGCCGCCCACCCGCTTGGCGAGCACCCGCACCCGCTCGGGGTCGAGTCCGAACACGCGGGCGATCTCGTCGCGGACCAGGAACGGCACCTGCGTCGAGGTCCGGAGCACGAGTCGGCCGTCGTCGTCGAACCACCCGCGGGTCGCGTGGGTCTCGAGCGCCGCGTGCGAGACCCGGCCGGTGGTCCACTCGCCCTCGACGGTCGCGGCCGACGCGGCCAGCGCGGCCTCGACGTCCCCGGTCTCGTCGTGGAACGCGGCGACGACGTTCCGACGCGGCTCCGCGATCCGGTGCTCGTCCGTGGTCTTGTCGCCGTGCAGGAGCGGCGCGCCCGGAGCGCGGGCGGCGTCGGGGTCGTGCACGCTCGGCAGCACCTCGTACTCGACGCGGATGTGCTCGCACGCCTGTTCGGCGATGCGCACGCTGTCCGCCACGACAGCGGCGACGCGTTGCCCGCGGAACCGCAGCACGGGGTCGAACACGCGGGTGTCGTCCGGGTCGTCGAGCCGCGACTCGTGGCGTCCGGTGGAGAACAGGACACCGGGGTCGTCGTGGTGGGTGAGGACCGCGTGGACGCCGGGCAGGGCCTCCGCGTCCGTGACGTCGATCGCGGTGATGCGTGCGTGGGGGTGGGGGCTGCCGAGCACCGCGACGTGCAGGAGCGCCTCGGTCTTCCGGACGTCGAGCGTGTACTCCTCGCGGCCCGTCACGATGCGCATCGCCGCCGGGGCGGCCACCGAGGTGCCGACGGCGTCGCCGGTGGTCGGCGTGCAGGTGTTCCGCACACCGGCGAGCGCGTCCTCGATCGCCCGGTAGCCGGTGCAGCGGCAGAGGTTGCCCTTGAGCTTCCGGTGCAGGTCGGCGTGGTCGTCCTCGGTCAGGGTCGACGCGGTGACGACGAACCCGGCGGTGCAGAACCCGCACTGGAACGCGGCCGCGTCGGCGAAGGCACGCTGCACGGGGTGCGGGTCCTCCGGCGTCCCGAGCCCCGCCGCGGTGGTGACGGTCGCACCGTCGAGCCGATGGGCCGGCGTGATGCACGCGTGCACGGGTGTGCCGTCGACGAGGACCGAGCAGGCACCGCAGTCGCCGGAGTCGCAGCCCTTCTTGACGGCCGTCACGCCGTGCTCGCGGAGCAGGGTCCGGAGGACCTGACCGGGCTGCGGGGCGACCTCGAGCTCGGCGCCGTCCACGTGGAGCCTCACGACGCCTCCTCGGTCCGGCCGGTGAGGCTGCCGACCGACGCGGCGGCCTCGTCCCGGAGTTCGTGTGCGAACCGCACGCTGACCGCGCGGCGCCACGCGGGGCTCCCGTGTGGGTCGTCGTACCAGTCGGTGACGTCGGCGAGCACGGCGGCCAGCGCGTCGTGCGATGGGACCGCGGAGAACCGGAGCACGACCGGGCGCGGTGTCGCGGCGGTGACGACGAGCGTGAAGCCGCCGAGGACGCCGGAGGACCCGGGCGGGCCCGACCGACCCGGACGCCCCCAGCGCGCGGTGACGAGCGCCCCCGACCGTCCGTGCGGGCTGAGCGACACCCGTCGGTACCCGGTCTCGTGGCGGAGCGCGGCGACCGGGACCTCGAACGCCCGCAGCACCTCGCCGTCCCGCAGGTCGAGCGTCCGCACGCCCTGCACGAGGTGCTCGACGGCCGTCCGGCGCTCGGCCCCGTCGGGGGTCCACACGACGGCCGTCGCGTCGAGCGTCGCGAGGAGTGCGATCATCGCTCCCGCGGGGAGCCCGACCGCGACGTTCCCGCCGACCGTCGCCGCGTTCCAGATCTTGAACGAGGCCAGGAGCGCGTTCGCGCACCGACCGACGAGCGGCCACGCGGTCCAGTCCGGGTCGGGGGCGGTGCGGACGAGGGTGGCGATCGTGCAGGTCGCGGCGATCGTGAGCGTCTCACTCGTGCGTTCCACGTCGGGCCAGCCGAGCGTCGTGAGGTCGACGAGCCCGGTCAGGCCCGGCTGCTCCTCGGAGTAGAGCCAGGTGCCGCCACCGAGCGGTCGCTCACCGGGTGCGAGGGCGAGGTCGTCGCGGTGTGTGGGTGTCCGCACGGTGCGGACGGTGACGAGGTCCATGGACGGATCCGATCTGCGGGAGGGGGACGGGGACGCGCGGGACGACCGGACCTCGGCCGTGCGCGATCATGCCCCGGTTCCACGCCGCGAGCGGTCGTCGGTGCGTGACCATGGCGACCTCCCGTCCCGGATCCGGGCTCGCCGCCGGACCTCGTGTGCAGCGACGCTACGGTCGGCGTGTTTCGGCCGAGGGGTCGGCGTGTTTCCGCCCGGTTACGGCTGGCGGGGTGTCGGCCCACCCGCCGAGACATGCCGGAAACACGGCTGTGCGATCCTCCCGACATGCAGCCTCAGCGAACCGATCCGGGAGGCACGGTGCCCGCGACCGCGCCGGTCGCCGTCCGCGGCCACCGCGTCTGGACGGACGGCGCGTTCCGTCCGGCCACGGTCCTCGTGCGGGACGGCCTCGTCGACGCCGTGCTGCCCCTCGACGCGCCGGTGGAGGTGCCGGTCGTCGAGGTCTCGGCCGGCCGCGTGCTGCTCCCGGGGCTCGTCGACACGCACGTGCACGTGAACGAGCCGGGCCGGACGGAGTGGGAGGGCTTCGCGTCGGCCACCCGGGCCGCGGCGCTCGGCGGGGTCACGACCATCGTGGACATGCCGCTCAACTCGGTGCCCCCGACCACCACCGTCGACGCACTCGCCGTCAAGCGGGAGCGGGCCGAGGGTCGGGTCGCGGTGGACGTCGGGTTCTGGGGCGGCGCCGTCCCCGAGAACCTCGGTGCGCTCCGGCCCGTGTGGGACGCCGGCGTGTACGGCTTCAAGAGCTTCCTGGCACCCTCGG
The DNA here is from genome assembly GCF_003234875.1 of Curtobacterium sp. MCBD17_028. NCBI lineage: Bacteria > Bacillati > Actinomycetota > Actinomycetes > Micrococcales > Microbacteriaceae > Curtobacterium > Curtobacterium sp. MCBD17_028. The sequence goes on from NZ_QKTQ01000002.1 coordinate 18,265, forward strand.
GCGTCGACGAGTTCGGCCACCTCGACGCCGACCAGCTCCGGCGTGCACTGGCGGAGATCGCCGCGTTCGACGGCGTGCTCATCGTGCACGCCGAGGACCCCGCGCACCTGGCGGACGGCGGAGCCCTCGGCACGGGATACGGCGCGTTCCTGGCGTCGCGGCCACCGGCCGCCGAGGAGGACGCGATCGCCCGGGTGATCGACGGCGTCCGCGCGACCGGGGCACGGGCGCACGTCCTGCACCTGTCCGACGCCGGAGCGCTGCCGATGCTCCGCGCCGCCAAGGACGAGGGCCTGCCGATCACGGTCGAGACCTGCCCCCACTACCTGACGATCGACGCGGAGTCCGTGCCGGACGGCGCGACCGAGTTCAAGTGCTGCCCGCCGATCCGCGAGGCGGGCAACCAGGACGCCCTGTGGGCGGGCCTGCTCGACGGCACGATCGACATGGTCGTCACCGACCACTCGCCGTCGACGGTCGACCTCAAGCGGGGGAGCGGCGGCGACTTCGGCCTCGCCTGGGGTGGCATCGCGGGCCTCCAGGTCGGGTTCCGCGCGACGTGGACAGAGGCGGCCCGGCGGGGTGTGCCGCTGGAGCGGATCGTGCCCGCGTTCACCACCGGGCCGGCCGCCCTCGCCGGCATGACAGACCGTGCGGCGATCGCGCCCGGCGCCGTCGCGCACCTCGTCGAGTTCGACCCCGACGCCGAGGACACCGTGCACGTCGAGGCGCTCGAGCACCGCAACCCGATCTCGGCCTACGACGGACGGACCCTCCGTGGCCGCGTCACGCGCACGTGGCTGCACGGCGCGCAGATCGCGACCGCCGACCAGGGCGTGACCGCGGTCGCAGGACGGCTGGTCCGCCGTGCCTGAGCCGCAGGGGGGACGCGCCGTGGAGCGGGCGGACGTGACGGAGTGGGGGACGGTCCTCCCGGACGGCGTCCTGCAACCCGGGACCGGACCGGTGCGGGGCGACCACCTCGTCGAAGCGCGACCGAGCGACGTGCTGTGGGGGCGCCTCCCGGCGCGTGACGACCGGCCGGTCACGACCGTGCAGCCCGGCGACACCGTGACGTTCGACACCGTGAGCCACGAGGGGATCCTCGCGGACCAGGGCGGCGATCCGGTGGCGTTCTTCGCCCGGCACGGCGTCCCGCGGGAGTTCGTGCTCGACGACGCCGTCGCGATCACCGAGGAGCTCCGTCGCGACCCGGTCGACGGGCCGCACGTGGTCTCGCGGCCGGTCGCCGTCGCGGGCGCGGAGCCCGGCGACCTCGTGTCGATGACGCTGCTCGAGGCGCTGCCGCGCGTGCCGTACGGGATCGTGTCGAACCGGCACGGCCGCGGGGCGCTCCCGGGCGAGATGCCGCGCGGCGAACTCCCGGTGAGCGTGTTCGCGGACGTGGTCGAGCGCGACGGCGAACTGCGCGGCCGTCTGCCGGTCGCCGACGGCGGTCCGCGCCTCGTGACGTTCCCGCTCCGGCCGTTCCTCGGCATCGTCGGCGTGCAGGTGTCCGACGACCTCCGCCCGCACTCGGTGCCGCCCGGCCCGCACGGCGGCAACCTCGACATCGCGCTGCTCACCGCCGGGACGACGCTGCACCTGCCCGTGCAGGTGCCCGGCGCCGGGGTGTACGTCGGCGACCCGCACTTCGCGCAGGGGGACGGCGAGGTCGCGCTCACCGCCATGGAGGCCTCGCTCCGCGCCACGTTCCGGGTCGACGTCGTGCCGCGCGAGCGCGCACTGCAGGAGTTCGGTGAGCTCGCCGGACCGCTCGGCGAGACCGCGGAGTACCTCGTGCCCACCGGCCTCGACGCCGACCTCGACGAGGCCGTCCGGCGGTGCGTCCGCCAGGCGATCACGCTCGTCCGTGCCCGGTGGGGTGTCGACGAGCACATCGCGTACGCGTACCTCAGCGCCGCGACCGACTTCCGCGTGTCGCAGGTCGTCGACCTCGTGTGCGGGGTGCACGCGACGATCCGCGTGGCCGACTTCGCCGCGGTGCCCCGTGCCGCGGTGCCCCGTCCGGCGGCGCACCGTGACCGGTGAGGTCGGCGGGGTCGACCCGCGCGCGACGGTGACCGGACCGAGCTGGCCGGAGGGCCTGCACGCGGCGTTCGACCGCTACGAGGCGGCGCTGCTCGCCGACGACGTCGCGGTCCTCGACGCGCTCTTCGAGCCGGGGCCGGAGACCCTCCGCGCCGACGCGGCCGGGCTGCTCGTCGGACACGACCGGATCAGCGCCTTCCGCTCGTCGCGTGGCGGTGTGCCCGGGCGGAGCATCGGACGGACCGAGCTGCGACCGCTCACCGACGACGTCGTGCTGGTGGTGGCCGAGTCGCACGTCGACAGCGGCGGCCGGGGCATCCAGACGCAGCTCTGGCGCCGCACGGAGGGCTCCTGGCGCATCGCCGCCGCGCACGTGACCGGCCGGGCACCCGCGTTCGACCGGACGATCTGGCGCGTCGTCGGCGACCCCCTGGTGTCCGGCGCGTCGGTGCCGACGCCGGACCGAGGAGCGCGGGACCCAGCGCTCCCGCTCGCCGGTACCGCGCTCCCGCTCGCCGGCGTCCGGGTCGCGGTCAAGGACCTGTTCGCCGTCCGCGGGCAGGTCATCGGTGCGGGGAACCCGGTGTGGGAGCGCGAGGCCCCGCCGGCGACCACTCACGCTCCGGCCGTCCGTGCCCTCCTCGACGCGGGCGCCTCGATCACCGGCATCGCCCGGACCGACGAGTTCGCCTACAGCATCGCGGGCCGCAACGCGCACACGGGCACCCCGCCGAACGGCGCGGCGCCGGACCGCATGCCGGGCGGCTCGACCTCCGGCCCGGCGGCCGCCGTCGCGCTCGGCCAGGCGGACCTGGCGCTCGGCACCGACACGGCCGGGAGCGTCCGCGTCCCCGCCTCGTACCAGGGGCTCTGGGGGCTCCGGACGACGCACGGTCTGGTGGACCGGGAGGGACTGCTCCCGCTCGCGCAGTCGTTCGACACGATCGGGTGGCTGGCCCGGGACGCCGCGACCGTCCGCGCCGCCGCGGTCGCGTCCGGTGCATCCGGCCCCGCCGATGTGCCCCCGGACCGAGACGCCGCCGACCCGCCCCTCGACGCCGCCGACCTGGTCGTGTCCCGAGCGCTCCTCGACGCGGTCCAGCCCGCGACCGGCGCTGCCTTCCGGCGGTGGCTCGCGGCGGCCCGGCTCGAGCCCGACGAGGTCGCGCTGCCGCCGCTCGACGAGCTCGCCGAGACCCTCCGCGTCGTCCAGGCCGCCGAGGCGTGGCGGAACGACGGTGCCTGGGTGACCGCGCACCGCGACGCCCTCGGCGTGGACGTGCTCGCCCGCTTCGACGCTGCCGCCGCCGTGGACGCCGCGGCCGAGGCCACGGCCCGCCGCCGACTCGCCGAGCTCCGCACCGCGGTCCGGACCGCGCTCGACGGACGGGTCCTGTGCCTCCCGACCGTGCCCGGCCCCGCGCCGCTGCGCACGGCCGACGCGGCGGACGTCCAGGTGGTCCGTGCCGCGACGCTCCGCATGACGGCCGTCGCCGGGGTGGGCGGTCTGCCCGCGGTGTCCGCACCGTTCCTCATGGTCGACGGCGCACCCGTGGGCGTCTGCCTCGTCGGCTCACCGGGACGCGACGTGGCGCTGATCGACCTCGCCGTGTCGCTCGGCACGCCGCGGCGCTGAGCGGCAACCGGGCGGCGGCACCTGTTACACGCTTGAAACGACCGGCCCAGTAGCGTCGACCGTGGAACGGAAGGAACACAGATGCAGCCAGTCGACCCGCCCGCACGACTCCTCATGGGTCCCGGCCCGGTCAACGCGGACCCGCGCGTGCTCCGGGCGATGTCGACCCCGCTCGTCGGGCAGTACGACCCGTGGATGACCGCGACGATGACCGAGACGCAGGGCCTGTACCGCCAGGTGTTCGGCACCGACAACGACGCCACGGTGCTCGTCGACGGCACCTCGCGCGCCGGGATCGAGGCCGCGCTCGTGTCCCTGCTGGCGCCGGGTGACCGGGTGCTCGTGCCCGTGTTCGGGCGCTTCGGCCACCTGCTCGTCGAGATCGCCACCCGCGCGCAGGCCGAGGTGCACACGATCACGACCGACTGGGGCCAGGTGTTCCCGCCGTCCGTGATCGAGGAGGCGATCATCGCGACCCGGCCCACGGTCCTGGCGATCGTGCAGGGCGACACGTCGACGACGATGAACCAACCGCTCGACGAGCTCGGCGCGATCTGCGCCCGGCACGGCGTCCTGCTCTACACGGACGCCACGGCGAGCCTCGGCGGCAACGCGTTCGAGATGGACGCCTGGGGGATCGACGCGGTCACCGCGGGCCTGCAGAAGTGTCTGTCCGGTCCCTCGGGCAGTGCGCCCCTCAGCCTGTCCGACGCCGCCGTCGCGGTCGTGCGGTCACGGCACTCGGTCGAGGCCGGCATCCGCGAGCCGGGCGACGACGTGCAGGACGACCCGATCCGGTCGAACTACTTCGACCTCGGCATGGTCCTCGACTACTGGGGGCCGCGACGCCTCAACCACCACACCGAGGCCACGAGCATGCTCTACGCCGCGCGGGAGTGCGCCCGTGTGCTGCTCGACGAGGGGCGCGATGCCTTCGCCGCCCGGCACGCCCTGGCCGGCGCCGCGATGCTCGAGGGGGTCCGCGCGCTCGGACTCAGGGTGTTCGGCGACGTCGCCCACAAGATGCACAACGTCGTCGCGGTCGAGATCCCCGAGGGCGTCGTCGGCGACCGGGTCCGCTCCGCCATGCTCGAGGACCACGGCATCGAGATCGGCACCTCGTTCGGGCCGTTGCACGGTCGTGTCTGGCGGATCGGCACGATGGGGGTGAACGCCCGGAAGGACGCCGTCGTGACGACCCTCGCCGCGCTCGAGCAGTGCCTCCGTCGTGCGGGCGTCGCGGTTCCGCAGGGGGGCGGCGTGGACGCCGCGCTCGACGTCTACGCGGGCGTGCGCGCGACGCCGACCGTGGACCGGGAGGCACGGTGACGGAGCCGACGCGCGCCTCCCGTCCGGCGGCGGCACGGGCCGCGACGATCGCCGACCGCTGCGACGAGCTCGCCGCCGTGACCTCGATGGAGGGCGGCATCCGCCGCGTGTACCTGTCCGCCGAGCACGCGCGGGCGAACACGATCGCGGCCGGGTGGATGGAGCAGGCGGGGCTGCGGACGTGGCAGGACGCCGCGGGCAACCTACACGGACGGGTGGCGGCGCTCGGTGCCGACGGTGATCCCCGACCGGTGCTCCTCGTCGGCTCGCACCTCGACACCGTGGTGGACGCCGGACGGTACGACGGCATCGTCGGCGTGCTCATGGGCATCGCGCTCGTCGAGCTGCTCGGTGACCGCGTCCACGACCTGCCGTTCGCGATCCAGGTCGTCGCGTTCTCGGACGAGGAGGGCACCCGCTTCGGCAAAGCGCTCCTCGGCTCATCCGCGGTCGCCGGCGTGTGGAACGACGCGTGGTGGGACCTCGCCGACGGAGACGGCACGACGCTGCGCGACGCGTTCACCGCGTTCGGGCTCGACCCCGCCCGGGTCGGGGAGGCCGCCGTCGACGCCGGATCGCTCGCCGGGTACCTCGAGGCCCACATCGAGCAGGGCCCGTTCCTCGACCGGTCCGGGCAGGCACTCGGTGTCGTCACGAGCATCGCCGCTGCGCGACGGTTCAGCGTCGAGGTCGTCGGGGAGGCCCGGCACGCGGGCGGGACACCGTACGAGATGCGCCACGACGCGCTGCTCGGCGCGGCCGAGGTGGCCCTCGCGGTCGAACGGACCTGCGTGGCCGAGCAGCACATCGGTACCGTCGGCACCATGACGGTCGAACCCGGCGCGGTGAACGTCATCCCGGGGCACGCGCGGCTCTCCGTCGACCTCCGGGGCGAGTTCGACGACGGACGGGACCGTGTGTGGGACGCCCTGGTCGCGGAGTTCGACCGGATCGCGGAGCGCCGCGGCCTGACGATCACGCCGACCGAGGTGCACGCCGCGCCCGCCGTGTTCTGCGCACCGCGGCTCATGGACGCCGTCCGGACGGGCATCCGGGCGACCGGCGAACCGACCCCACCGGAGCTGTTCTCGAAGGCGGGCCACGACGCGATGTCGCTCGGCCTCGTGACGGACGTCGCGATGCTGTTCCTCCGGAACCCGGACGGCATCAGCCACCACCCCGACGAGTTCGTGTCGGTGGCGGACATCGCCCTCGGGCTCGACGCGCTCGTCGCCGCGGTCGAGGCGCTGGCGGCGGCGGAGGTCGGCCCGTGACGGCGCCGGACCTCCGGAGCCGGATCGCCCGGGTCTGGGACGACCTCACCCCGGCCGAACGACGGGTGGCGGCCGTGGTCCGGGACGACCCCGAGCTCCTCGTCCTCCGCACCTCGGCGGAGACCGCGGCCGAGGCCGGCACGTCGAAGGCGACCGTCAGCCGGCTCGTCCGCGCGCTCGGCTACCGCGACGCCGCCGACGTCCGCGAGGCACTCATGGCAGCCCGCGGTGCCGGCCTGCCGTGGTCCGCCGAGGACGCCGCGCACGTCGACGCGCGCGAGGTCGAACGCCGGAACCTCGACGCCGCGTTCGCCTCCCTCGGCCGGGCGGACCGCGCGGGACTCGCGCGCCGCATCGTGCACGCCCGACGCGTCACCGTGGTCGGGGTCCGCAACGCCCATCCGATCGCGCTCCAACTGCGCGCCCAGCTCGCCCAGGTCCGCGCCGACGTGCGACTCGCTCCCTCCGCGGGCCAGAGCGTCGGAGAGGACGTCGCCGACGTCGGGGCCGAGGACCTCGTGGTGGTCGTGACCGTGCGTCGGCACGCCGCGGTGGTCGGCGCGCTCGTCGAGCAGTGCGTCGCGAACGGTGCCGACGTCGTCGTCATCGCCGACCCGACCGCCGCGGTGCTCGCAGCGTCCGCACGCACCCTCGTGCTGTGTCCGGTCGACTCGCCGTCCGCCTTCGACAGCCTCGCCGCGATGGCGGCGGTCGTCGCGGCCATCGCGAACGACGTGTACGACGCGAGCGGCCCGGCGGGACGCGACCGCGTCGCCGCCATCGCCAGCACCTACGCCGCGCTCGGCGAACTCGACGAGGGCGACCGTCGGCGCCCCACAGGACGACCGGGAGGTCCGCAGCGGCACCCGGGGGAGGACCGCCATGGACGTGACTGAGTTCGACGCCCTCGACCCGGACGCCGCCGCGGCGCTCGTCCGGAGCTGGGCCGACGTCCCGCGCTGGGTGGACGCGGTCGTGTCCGCCCGTCCGTACGCGACGACCGCCGCGCTCGCGCAGCACGCCGGCGACCTCGCGGCCGGCTGGACCGACGACGAGGTCGAGGCCGCGTTGGCCGACCACCCCCGCATCGGCGACCGGGCGACCGGCACCGGCGCGAGCGCCGCGGCGTCGCGGACTGAGCAGGCCGCCTCCGCCGACACGGATGCCACGACCGCGGCCGCGATCCGCGAGGGCAACGTCGCGTACGAGGCGCGGTTCGGCCGGGTGTTCCTCATCCGTGCCGCCGGCAGGACGGGTCCGGAGATCCTCGCCGAGCTCCGGCGGCGACTCGACGACGACGACGACACCGAGCGGGCCGAGGTCGCGGAGCAGCTCCGCGCGATCGCCCTGCTCCGGCTCGAACGGAGCGTCGCATGAGCCACGTGACCACCCACGTCCTCGACACGACGCACGGGAGGCCCGCCGCGGGCATCGCCGTCACGCTCACCGACGCCGCCGGCTCCGTGGTCGCGGTCGGCACGACGGACGAGGACGGCCGGGTCGGGGACCTCGGCCCGGACCTCCTGCCGCCCGGCGCGTGGACGCTGACGTTCGCCACGGGGGAGCACTGGGCGCGACTCGGGCTCCCCGTATTCCACCCGCGCGTCGACGTCACCTTCGTCGTGCCCGAACCCCCGGCGGGCCACTACCACGTGCCCCTGCTCATCAGTCCGTTCGCCTACTCCACCTACCGAGGGAGCTGACCCCATGACCGACACATCCAGCGTGCACCTGGGCCCGAACCAGTACGGCAAGGCCGAGGTCCGCCTCGTCCGCGTGACGCGGGACACCGACCGGCACGAGATCGAGGACCTGACGATCACGACGCAGCTCCGCGGTGCCGCCCTCGCCGACTCGTACACGTCGGGCGACAACGCGAAGGTCCTGGCGACCGACACGCAGAAGAACACGGTCTACGCGTTCGCCCGCGAGCACGGCGTGCACAGCCCCGAGGAGTTCCTGCTCCGTCTCGGCCGACACTTCACGACGGCGTTCGACTGGTACGAGGGCGCGACGTTGACCGCGGACCAGCACGGGTGGGCGCGCATCCCGGTGGACGGCCGCGACCACGACCACGCCTTCGTCCGCGCCGGCAGCGGCACCCGCACCGCGGTCGTGCAGGTCGACGGCGACGACGTCCACGTCCTCGCGGGCGTGACCGACCTGACCGTGCTCAAGTCGACGGGGAGCGAGTTCCACGGATTCCCCCGCGACCGCTACACCACGCTCGCCGAGACCGACGACCGGATCCTGGCGACCTCGGTGACGGCGCGCTGGCGGTACCTGCCCGAGGCGGTCGAGGCGGGCATCGACTGGAACGCCACCCACGCGGGTGTCCTCGAGCGCATGCTCGCGACCTTCGCGGACCTGCACTCGTACGCGCTGCAGCAGACGTTGTTCGCGATGGGCCGCGCCGCCATCGAAGCCTTCCCCGAGATCGCCGAGGTCCGCTTCTCGATGCCGAACAAGCACCACTTCCTCGTCGACCTCGCGCCGTTCGGCCTCGACAACCCGAACGAGGTGTTCTACGCCGCCGACCGCCCGTACGGACTCATCTCCGGCTCGGTCGTCCGCGACGGTGTCGCCGAGGCCCCCGCCGCGTGGACGTCGGTACCCGGGTTCGTGTGACCACCGACGCGACCGGGGAGCGTTCCGGCAGCACGGTCGTCGGCCTCGTGCTCGCCGCCGGCGCGGGCTCCCGCATGGGCCGACCGAAGGCACTCGTCCGGGGTGCCGACGGACGCCCCTGGGTCGAGCGCGCCGTCCGGACCCTGCTCGACGGTGGCTGCGGGACCGTCGTCGTGGTCCTCGGAGCGGCCGCCGATGTCGCACGGCCGCTCGTACCCGACCATCCGGCCGTCCGGGTCGTCGTCGCCGACGCCTGGGCGGAGGGGCTGGGGGCGTCGCTCCGCGCCGGACTGGTCGCGGTCGCCCACGGCGACCGCGCACCCGACGACCGCTCGTGTGACGACGACGGCGCACGAGGCGGCGCCGACGCGGTCCTCGTGACCCTCGTGGACCTCCCTGAGCTCCCCGTCGCTGCCGTCCGACGCCTGCTCGAGGTGGACCCGCCCGGTCCCTGCGGACCGCACGGAGGCCGCCGTGCCCGCCTCCGGCAGGCGGTGTTCGGCGACCGACCGGGGCATCCCGTGCTCGTCGGGCGCGCACACTGGGCACCGCTCGCGGCGTCCCTGCACGGCGACCGCGGGGCCGGAGCGTACCTCCGGCAGCACGGGGTGGAGCGGGTCGAGTGCGGCGACCTCTGGGACGGTGCCGACCACGACCGGCCGGCCGGATCGACGCCCTGACCCGGTTCCTCGTATACACGACATCGCGATCCTGACCGCTCCGCCGAGCTCCTGACGGCGGCTTGAAACTGCTCCTCAGCAGGGGTTTCCCTCGCGCCCCGGTACCGCGTCCAGCATCGCTTCACGAGCCGGTAACGCGCGTTCACACCCCGGAAACACGGTTCTGTATACCGTTTGGTCACCCCACCCCTCCACCCCGAGGAGCGCCCCGCGTGACCGACTCCCTGCGCCACCCCGACGCCGACCCGACCGGCTTCCGCCTGGTCGGCGTCCTGCACCTGCCGCCGCTCCCGGGAGCCGTGAACCACACGGGCGTCCCGGTCGCCGACATCGCGGTGCGCGCCGCGGAGGACGCCCGCGCCCTGCAGGACGCCGGCTTCACCCACGTCATGGTGCAGGACGCGAGTGACATGCCCCAGGCCGTGCGTGTCGACGCCCCCACGGTCGCGGCGCTGTCGGTCGTCGGTGCCGCGGTCGTCGACGCCGTCGGCGTCCCGGTCGGTGTCGTCGTCGGCCACAACGACGGCCCGAGCGCCGTCGCGATCGCCCACGCGATCGGTGCCACGTTCGTCCGCGTCAAGGTGCTCACCGGCGTCTCCGTCGGTCCGACCGGCTGGATCGAGGGCTGCGCGTACGAGGTCGCCGCGATGCGCCAGCGCCTCGGCAGCGACGTCGAGGTCTGGGCGGACGTGCACGAGGCGACGAGCCTGGCACTCGCGGGCAGCACCGCGTGGGCCGCGCAGGAGGCCCGCGCCTTCGGCCGCGCCGACGTCCTCGTCGTCACCCGGGACAGCGGCGTCGGTGACGCGCTCGACGACATCGACCTCCTCCGGCCGACCGCCGGGGACACGCCCTTCGTCGTCGGTGGCCGCGTCGGGCTCGACACCATCGCGCAGACCGTCACCCGGGCGGACGGCGCGATCCTCGGCAGCGCGATCAAACGGTCGAGTGCCCCGGACGCCCGCGTCGACCCCGCGATCGCCGCCGCCTTCGGCCGCGCGCTCGTGCCCGCCGCCGCCTGACGCCCGGCGACACCGACCCCGCACCTCGCCCGCACGGCCCCCCCACACCAGCACCAGCGCCGGACCCCAGGACAGGAACCATGACCACCACCCCGCCCAGCCCGTTCATCGGCCCGGACAGCCCGCTCGACGCGCGCCAGCAGCAGATCGTCGAGCGCGTGTCGGCCGCGGAGCACGCGTCGATCGTCGCCCTGCCGACGGACCACCCGCTCGACCCGAAGCGGCGTGCGCGGGACGAGGCCACCTACCCGGAGCTCATCGCGCAGCCCGACCGCATCCGCGAGACCCTGGCCGCCAACGACGCCGCCCTCGACGAACTCGCGGACCGGATCGCCGCGATGGACGTCGACCGCGTGTTCGTGACCGGCGCGGGGGACTCCCTCGCGGTGGCGATCGCCGCGCGGCAGACGCTCGAGCTCATGCTCGGGGTCCCGGTCGAGCCGGTCCAGAGCCTCGACCTCGCGTACTACCTCGCACCGCTCGTGACGACCCGCAGCGTCGTCGTCGCCCTCTCGAGCTCGGGGGAGACCACCCGGACGGTCGAGGCGGCCCTCGTCGCCCAGCACATCGGCGCCCTGACCGTCGCGATCACGAACACGGCGGGTTCCACGCTCGACACGGAGTCCGAGCGCACCCTGCTCCTCCGAGCCACCCGGGTCGGCTGGCCCACCCAGTCCTCCACCACGGCGCTCGCGCTCCTCGTCGACCTCGCCATCCGCGTCGGTGCGCTCCGCGGGCACGCGGCCGCCCCCGCACTCCGGCAGGCGCTCGACACGGTGCCCGCGCTCATGGAACGCGTCATCGCCGAGACCGAGCCCCGCCTGCGCGCCATCGCACAGCGAGAGCAGGCCGCCGACGCGTTCCTGTTCTCGGCCGCCGGCCCCTCGTGGGGCGCGGCGATCATCGGCGCCGCCAAGGTCAAGGAGTGCACCCCCGACCACGCCGAGGCGATCCAGGTCGAGGAGTTCCACCACTACAACTCGCTCAAGGCGGGGGAGCCCATCTGGGTGATCGCGCCCGCCGGGCCGTCCGTGCCGCGCGCCGTGCACACCGCGAGCGAGGCGAAGCGCTTCGGCGGCAGCGTCACGGTGGTCACGACCGAGGGCGTGCACGACTTCGACGACGTCGCCGACGACGTCGTGACCGTCCCGGCGGTCCCGGAGCCGATCAGCCCACTCCTCACGGTCCTCCCGGCCCAGCTCACCGGCTACCTGCTCGCGATGGAGCAGTTCGCCACGGCCGAGGCCGCGGTGGCGGCCGAGGCGGGGACGACGACCACGGCGGCGACGCATGCGTGAGGACGCGGCCGCGCCGAGCCTCCTGTGCGTCGGCAACCTGACGATCGACGACTCCGTCATCGACGGCGTGACCACCACCGCACTCGGCGGCGACGCGCTCTTCGCGGCGCTGGCCGCGCGACGCGTGCTCGACGACGTCCGCATGCTCGCACCGGTCGGGACGGACCTGCCCGCCGCGCTCCTCCAGGACGTCGCCGACGCGGGGATCCGCGTCGAGTCGGCACGGCCGCGCGACGGACGCACCGTCCGCAACCGGGTCACCTACGCCGCGGACGGCACCCGCACCTGGGACCTCCTCGACGGCGAGGACGCGTTCGACGCGATGTCGGTGTACCCGGACGACGTCACCCCCGCCGCGCTCACGGCCACGGGCGTGCTCGTCTCCGCCATGAGCCTTCGGTCACAGCTCGCCCTCGGCCCGTGGCTCCGCACCGCGACCGCGGCGACCGTCTACCTCGACCTGCAGGAGGACTACGTCGCGGGCAACGAGGACGCGCTCCTCGCGCTCCTGCCGACGTGCGACGTGTTCCTGCCGAGCGAGGTCGAGGCGGTCGCCCTCGCGGGGACCGACGACCTCGTCGCGGCAGCCGCGGTGTTCCGCGCCGCCGGGGCGGACCTCGTCGTGATCAAGACGGCCGAGCGCGGCTGCGTCCTGGCGACGGCGGACCGGACGCTCGTCGTGCCGACCGACGTCGTGACCGCCGTCGACGCCACCGGCGCGGGCGACGCGTTCTGCGGCGCCTTCGCCGCTGCGCACCAGACCGGCGCGGACCCGGTCACCGCAGCCCACGTCGGCGCCGCCGCCGCCCGCGTCGCGATCAGCGCACACGGCGTCACGGCGCTCCTCGCCGAGCGCACCGCGGCCGCCGCCGCACCGAGTGGCGCGCCGACCGCCGCGACGACCGGGGCCGCCTGATGCACGTCCGACTCCTCAACCCGAACACGAGCCTGCCGATGACCGACGCCGTCCTCGCCGCCGCCCGCGCGGTCGCGCGCCCGGACACCGTCCTGACCGCGAGCCACTCCAGTGGTGCGCCGGCGACCGTCGAGACCCACGTCGACGAGGTGTTCGGCGCCGCCGGTGTGCTCGCGCAGGTGGAGCAGGGCGAACGCGACGGGGTCGACGGCTACGTCGTCGCCTGCTTCGGCGACACGGGCCTCCCGGCCGCTCGTGAGCGCGCCCGCGGACCGGTCGTCGGCATGACGGAGGCAGCGCTCCAGACCGCCGCGCTCCTCGCCCACCGGTTCACCGTCATCACGATGCCCCCGCGGACCATCGCGATGACCGACCGCGTGGTCGCGTCGCTCGGCCTCGGGCACCGCTGCGTCGTCCGCGCCGTCGACGTGGCGGTCGAGGAGATCGAGACCGGCGCCGGTCCCGCCTTCGACGCGTTCGCCCGGGAGGCACGGCACGCGCTCGTCGCGGACGGTGCGGAGGCCATCGTGCTCGGCTGCGCAGGACTCACGGACCTGGTGTCCGGCCTCGGGGACGCGCTCGGCGTGCCGGTGGTCGACGGTGTCGCCGCCGCCACGACCGCGGTCGAGGGGCTGCTCGCGCAGGGGCTGACGACCTCGCGTGCGAACACCTGGGCCGCGCCGACGGGGTCCCCGACCACGAGCGAGGTGTGGGCATGAGCGTGCTGTTCACCGACGTGTTCGTCTGGGCACCGGAGACGCCCGCCGGCATGGTGGGGCCGACCGATCTCCTGGTCGTCGAGGACACCGTGCGCGCGATCGGCCCGGCGGTCCGGCAGCAGGCTCCGGCGGACGCGCGGGTGGTCGCCGGTGGCGGACACCACGTCCTCGTCCCCGGACTGGTCAACGCGCACTTCCACTCGCCCGCGAACCACCTCAAGGGCGCGTTCCCCAGTCGTCCGCTCGAGACCTTCATGCTCTACGAGTCGCCCGCGGACCCCGACCTCGCCCCGACCCCGCGCGAGGCGTACCTCCGGACGATGCTCGGCGCGCTCGAGATGCTCCGGACCGGGACGACGAGCGTGCAGGACGACGCGTTCCTCATGCCGGCGCCCGATCCCGACGTCATCGACGCCGTCATGCAGGCGTACGAGGACAGCGGCATCCGCGCGAGCGTCGCCCTGGACCAGCCGGAGCTCGCCGACGCCGACAAGCTCCCGTTCCTCGACGACGCCGACGACGCGCTGGCCGCGGCACTCCACGCGCCGGCACCGGCCGCGGCACCGGAACTCCTGGCCGCGTACGACCACCTGTTCCGGCGGTGGCACGGCGCTGCCGACGGCCGGCTCACCGCAGCGGTGTCGATCTCGGCGCCCCAGCGGGTGAGCCCGGAGTACTTCGGTGCGCTCGACGACCTCAGCCGTACGCACGACGTCCCGCTCTTCGCCCACATGCTCGAGACACGCACGCAGCGTGCCCTCTCCGCGCCCGGCAGCGGGCAGGAACGGTTCGCCGGGCGGAGCCTCGTCCGGTACACCGCGGACCTCGGGCTGCTCAGCGACCGCGTCAACGTCATCCACGCGGTGTGGGTCGACGAGCACGACCTCGACCTCATCGCCGCAGCGGACGCCGTCGTGGCGCACAACCCGGTGAGCAACCTGCGGCTCGGCAGCGGCGTCATGCCGTTCCGCGCCATGCGCGACCGCGGCATCCGGATCGCGCTCGGCGTCGACGAGGCGATCTGCGACGACACCGTCAACACCTGGGGCGTCGTCAAGCAGGCCGGTCTCATCCACAACGTCGCCGGGCTCGACGCGGACCGCTGGCCACTCCCGGCCGAGGTCCTCGACGCGCTCTGGGAGGGCGGCGCCGCCGCGATGCGCCGCGACGGGTGGAACGCCGAGCGCGGCCGGATCGGCCGCGTCGCCGAGGGCGCGCAGGCGGACCTCGCGCTGCTCGACCTGCACGCACCGGCGTTCACGCCGTTCAACGACCTCCGCGGACAGCTCGTCTACTGCGAGTCCGGCGGCAGCGTCCGGATGACGGTCGTCGCCGGTCGGATCGTCGCCGAGGGCGGCCGCGTGGTCTCGGTCGACGAGGCCGCACTCCTCGCGGAGGCCCGGGAGCTGCACGCAGCCCGGCGTCCCGCGCTCGAACGCACGTGGGCCGCGGCCGACGCCCTGTACCCGGCGTACGACGCCGTGGTGCGGCGGGCCGCCCGCACCGACGTGGGCATGACCAGGTGGATCGCCACGGACAGGACGACAGCATGACGCACGACGACACCCGCACCGATACCGCCCCGGGTCACGGCTTCTGGGACTACCGGCCGATCACCGACGCGCCCGGCCGGGACTGGCCCGACGGCCGACGCCTGGCCGTCTACGTCGCCGTCGGACTCGAGGAGTACCGCTTCGGCGTCGGAGCGACCGAGGACATCGTGCCGGACGTCACCGCGCCGGACCTCGTCAACACCTCGTGGCGGGACTACGGCAACCGCGTCGGGGCGTTCCGCCTGCTCGAGCGTCTCGACCGTGCGGGCATCCCACCGACCGTGCTCCTCAACACCGCCGTGTACGACGCCGCGCCGGACCTCATCCGCGCCGCCCGGGCCCTGGGCGCCGAGTTCGTCGGGCACGGCATCTCGAACTCCGACTCGCTCGGGGCCATGTCGAGCGCCGAGGAGGCCGCGTACGTCGCCGCCGTGGCCGACCGGATCGCCGCCGAGGAGGGCGAGGCGCCGGGCGGCTGGTCGAGCCCCTGGCTGACCCACACGCCCTCGACGCTCGACAACCTCGTCGCGAGCGGGTACCGCTACCTCCTCGACCTGCGTCTCGACGACCGCCCCGTGCCGATCACGACCGCCGCCGGCCAGATCGTGGCGCTGCCGTACGCGCTCGAGGTGAACGACAGCACGACGATCGTCGGCCGCGGCGCGTCGGCGTCCGAGTTCGCTGACATGGTGGTCGACGAGTTCGACGAGCTCCTGGAACGCTCCGAGGAGCAGCCGCTCGTCATGAGCGTCGTCGTGCACTCGTTCATCTCCGGCGCCCCGTTCCGCCTCCGTGCTCTCGACCGGGCCCTGCAGCACATGACCGCACACCAGGACCGCGTCTGGTTCACCCAGCCGCGGGCGATCGCGGCGCACCTCGCGACGACGGAGGTGACGGCGTGAGCGACCCCATGGACACCCCGAACGCTGGAGGCACGGCCGTGGGCGCGGCGGCCACGACGGGCGGCGTGACGGCGTCGATCCGGGACCTGCACGTGTCGCTCGAACGTGACGGTGCCCGCAGCGCGGTGCTGCGCGGCGTCGACCTCGACATCGCCCGCGGCGAGATCGTCGGGCTCGTGGGGGAGTCCGGCTCCGGCAAGAGCATGCTCGCCATGAGCCTGCTCGGGCTCCTGCCGGACGCCGCCCGTCCGCACATCAGCGGCGAGATCCGGGTGCAGGGCACCGACATGGCCCACGGCACCGACGCCGAACGGGCTCGTGCCCGGCGCACCGCGCTCGGCGCCGTGTTCCAGGACCCGATGACGTCGCTCAACCCGACGATGCGCGTCGGCCGTCAGATCGTCGAGGCCGGGCAGGACCGCGCCGGCTCGATCGCCCTCCTCGACGCGATGGGCGTGCCCGACCCCGCGATGCGGTTCAGCGTCTACCCGCACGAGCTCTCCGGTGGCCTCCGCCAGCGCGTCATGGCGGCGATCGCGATGGCCGGGAGGCCCGCCCTGGTCGTCGCGGACGAGCCCACCACCGCGCTCGACGTCACCGTGCAGGCGCAGCTGCTCGACCTGCTCCGCGAACTCCGCGACGAGCAGGGCTGCAGCGTCCTCCTCATCACCCACGACCTCGGCGTCGCGGCCCAGATCGCCGACCGGATCGCCGTGATGTACGCGGGACGCCTCGCCGAGGTCGGTCCGACGGACGCCGTGCTCACCGCCCCCGCGCACCCGTACACGGCCGGCCTCATGCGGTCCCGCCTGTCGCTCGGTCTCGACCGCGACGTCCGGCTCCCGACCCTGCCGCCGGACACGCTGACGCCCGAGCAACGCCTCGTCGGCTGCCCGTACCGCGCACGGTGCCCCCTCGCGTTCGACCGGTGCGTCGCCGAGACCCCCGGGCTCGACGCCTCGCTGCCCGCGCCGGGCCACGCAGCCGCGTGCTGGGCCCCGGCCGAGGTCGTGCGCACCGACGCGGCCACGCCGCGGACCGCCGCGGTCGCACCCGGCCCGGGCCGCGCCTCCCGGCCGGTCGCCACCCGCGCCGCACCGGCCGATGCCGCGCGCGTCGGTGACGGCACGGCCCCGGCCCCGGCGGTCGTCGTCGACGACGTCGTCTGCACGTACGTCACCGGCCACGGCCGACGGCGCCGCACCGTGGAGGCCGTGCGCGGCATGCGCTTCGACGTCGCCGCCGGTGCGTCACTCGCGATCGTCGGCGAGAGCGGGTCGGGCAAGTCGACGATCCTCCGCGCGATCGCCGGCCTCGTGCCCGTCCGGTCCGGACACATCCGGGTCGCCGACGGCGGCGCGCAGATGGTGTTCCAGGACGCCGGGTCGTCACTCACCCCGTGGATGACGGTCGGCGAGACGCTCGCCGAGCGGCTCCGCCCGCAGCGGCTCGGCCGCACCGAGACCGACCGACGCGTGTCCGAGGCCCTCGACGCCATCGGTCTCCCCGCATCGGTCGCACGGCTCCGCCCCTCCGACCTGTCCGGTGGGCAACGGCAGCGCGTCGCGCTCGCCCGAGCGACCGTCGTGCGGCCCGCCGTGCTCCTGTGCGACGAACCGACGAGCGCGCTCGACGCCTCGCTCGCCGCGACCACCCTCAACCTCATCCGGGACATGCGGGAGGAACTCGCCATGACCGTCCTGTTCGTCACGCACGACCTCGCGGTCGCCCGGCTCATGGGCGACCGGATCGCCGTCGTCGAGCGCGGCCGCATCGTCGAACTCGGTGCCGCCGACGCCGTCATCGGCGACCCACGTGAGCCGTACACGCGCACGCTCGTCGCGTCGGTCCCCGAGATCGCGGTGGCCCGGTGAGCGCCGTCGTCGCGACCCGCCGGTTCTCACCCGCGGCGTTCACGAGCGGCGTGCATGCCGGACGCACCACGGCATGGGTGCTCGTCGGGCTGCTCGGCGCACTCACCGTCGTCGCGATCGTCGCCCGCCTCATCGCGCCCGACGACCCGATCCAGCCGGTCGGCGGCGTGCAACTCCCGCTCGGGTCGCCGGGACACCTGCTCGGTACCGACTCGATCGGGCGCGACATCCTCTCGCGCACGCTGTACGGCCTCCAGACGTCCTGGTTCTCGGCACTCGCCGTCGTCGCGGTCGGCCTCGTCGTCGGCGGCGTGGTCGGCGTGGCGGCGGGCGTCGCCGGCGGGTGGGTCGACAGCGTGCTCATGCGGGTCACCGACCTGTTCCTCGCGCTGCCGTCCACGCTCGTGGCCATCGCGATCGTCGCGGCGCTCGGACCCGGCATCACGAACACGCTCATCGGCATCTCGGTCGTGTGGTGGCCCTACTACGCACGCATCATCCGGTCCGAGATCCGCGCCACCGTCGCCCGACCCCACGTCGAGGCGGCCCGGGTGGCCGGGGTCGGCCGGGCACGGCTCGTGTTCCGGCACGTGCTCCCCGCCGCCGTGCCGACCGCCATCGTCACCGCGAGCCTCGACATCGGCAACGTCGTGCTCCTGCTCGCCGGGCTGTCGTTCCTCGGTCTCGGCGCGCCGTCACCCGCACCCGAGCTCGGCGCCGACACCGCCGCGAACACGCAGCTGCTCCTCAGCGCGTGGTGGGTGCCCGTCGTCCCCGGCGTCGCCGTGCTCGTGCTCAGCCTCGTCGCGAACCTCGCCGGCGACGGCATCCGCACGCTCGTCGGGTCCAGGAGGTGACGAGCGTGATCCGCTTCCTGCTCCGTCGTCTCGGGTCCCTCGTGGCCGTGCTGCTCGTGCTCAGCGCCGTCGTGTTCCTGCTCCAGCAGATCTCGCCCGGCGACCCGGCCCGCGCGGCACTCGGCGCGAACGCGTCACGGCAGGCCGTCGACGCGGAACGCCACCGCCTCGGCCTCGACGACCCGTTGCCGGTGCAGTTCGTGCGGTTCATCGCCGGGGCCCTGCACGGTGACTTCGGGACGTCGTACCGGACGCACCGGGCCGTCGCCACCGACCTCGCATCGGCGTTCCCCGCGACCGTCGAGCTCGTGCTCGCCGCGTTCGTGATCGCGCTCGTGCTGGCCGGGCTGTTCGCGGCCTCCGCGGCCCTCCGCTGGCCGTTCGCGGGCGTCTACCGGGGCGCGCTGCTCCTGGGCGCGACCGCACCGCCGTTCCTGCTCGCACTCGGCGGGATCATCCTGTTCTACGCGCAGCTCGACTGGCTCCCCGCCTCCGGGCAGGGCACCGGCGGGGTCGGGTCCGCGGTGTCGCACCTCGTCCTGCCCGCGACCGTGCTCGCGATCGCACCGGCACTCGCGATCGGGCGCATCCTGCGGGCCGGCCTCGAGACGACGCTCGTGGCCGACCACGTCCGGACCGCTCGGTCGAAGGGCCTCGGCGAGGGGGCCGTGCTCGCCCGGCACGTCGTGCGGAACGCGATCGGTCCCGCCCTGGCGATGGCGGGCCTCCAGCTCGGGTTCATGTTCGCCGGCGACGTCGTCGTCGAGCAGGTGTTCAGCTGGCCCGGCATGGGCAACTACCTCGCCAACAGCATCCCGACGTCCGACTACCCGGCCATCGCCGCGGTGACGCTCGTGCTCGGCGCGGTCTACGTCGTCGTGAACACGGTCGCCGACGTCCTCCAGACCGCCGCGGACCCGCGTCTCGCCTGACGGCGCGAGCGACCTCGGCCAGCTCCACCCCATCCCACCCAGAACGCACCACCCCATCCCATGAAGGAGACACCGTGAGGCTCAGCTCACTCCGTCGGCGGACCCGCATCGCGCTGGTCGCGGCCGCGGCCGTCCCGCTCCTCGCCCTCGCGGCCTGTTCCGGAGGTGGCGGCTCGAGCCCGAACGCCGCACCGGAGAACGGCACGCTCACCGTCGGTCTGCTCGGCGACATCGGCCAGCCGCCGGACCCCGACATCTACTACGCGAACAACGGCCTCGCGATCGTGCTCAACACGTACGAGGGGCTCGTGCAGTACGCGAACGACACCGACTCGGTGAAGATCGCGCCCCGCCTGGCGACGTCGTGGACCGTGAGCGGCGACAACACCGTCTACACGTTCCACCTCCGCAAGGGCGTCACCTTCCACGACGGCACCCCCTTCACCTCGGCGGCGGTCAAGGTCGCCTTCGACCGACGCATCGCCGTCAAGGGCGGCGCCGCGTACATGGTGCAGGGCGTGAAGAGCGTCGCGACGCCGGACGCCTCGACCGCCGTGGTGACCCTCGACGCCCCGAACTCGGCGTTCCTGGACTACCTCGCCTCGCCGTTCGGCCCGAAGATGGAGTCGCCCACCGCGCTGCAGAAGCACGCCGGATCGGACGACGCGCAGACCTACCTGCAGACCCACGACGTCGGGACCGGTCCGTACGAGATCAGCTCGGCCGACCCCGGCACCTCGTGGACCCTGTCCCGCTACGCCGGGTACTGGGGCACGAAGTCGCCGTTCACCACGGTGAAGCTGCCGATCTACTCGGACGCCTCGGCGCTGCAGCTCGCGTTCGACCGCGGGGACGTGTCCGCGATCGTCGCCGCACTGCCCTCGTCGAGCCTGTCCAAGTACGAGGACAGCAAGCAGTACGCCAGCTACATGCTCCCCACGCTGCAGTCCGCCCTGGTCACCGTGAACCCGACCAAGTCGTTCTTCAGCAGCAAACAGGCCCGACTCGCGTTCCTCGAGAGCATCGACCAGAAGTCGATCGTCAAGCAGGTGCTCGGCAGCCGCTCCGAGCCGGCGACGACCCTCTACGCCAAGGGCATGATCCCGGGCGGCAAGGACGAGCAGACGATCACGTACGAGCCCTCGGCGATGAAGTCGTACGCGAAGACGCTGCCGTCCGGCACCACGATGACCATCGGCTACGCGAGCGGCAACACGAACGCCCAGCAGATGGCGAACATCCAGGCGGCGAAGCTCCAGGCCGACGGCATCACGGCCACGGCGAAGTCGTACCCGACGTCCCAGGTGTTCGGGTGGATCAACGACCCGACCACGGGCCCGGACGCGTTCTTCGACGGCAACAACGGGCCGGACGGCGGCTCCCCGTACATGTGGGGCCACGTCTTCTGGGACAAGTCGGGCGGCATCGACTACTTCGGCTGCGACGTCCCGGCGGTCGACCAGAAGCTCGACCACGCCGTGCAGACCGGCGACGACAGCGCGTACGTCGCCGCGGCCGAGCAGTACGCCCAGACCGGCTGCTACTACAACCTCTCCTACAACAAGGACTGGGTCGTCGCGCAGAAGTGGCTGACCGGCGTCGCGAAGTCGCACAACATCGGCGCGAACGAGCTGGACTTCAGCAAGCTCGGCATCGCCGGGTGAGGTCCGCGGGCGCCGGTGCACGCCGGCGCCCGCGGTCCTTCCCCCCGTCCACCGCTTCCAGGAAGATCGACCTGATGACCCCTCCCGAGATCGCCGCCCTGGCCACCGTCCCCGCCGCGCCGTCGCTCCCACTGCGGATCCACGCGCGCCTCCGCGAGGCGATCATCCGCGGCGAGTACCCGCAGGGGCAGAAGCTGCCGGAGGTCCGGATCGCCGACGAGCTCGCGGTCTCCCGCGTCCCGCTGCGCGAGGCCGTCCCGATGCTCGAGTCCGAGGGGTTCGTCGTCACGACGCCCCGACGCGGAGCGGTCGTCGCGACGTGGACCTCCCGCCTCGTCCACGACCTCTTCGACCTCCGTGAGGTCCTCGAGGTCGGAGCGGCCCGCCACGCCGCCCGCGCCGTCGCGGGTGGTGCCTCCGTCGACGCACTGCACGAGGCGCTCGAGCACTCGCAGGCCGTGGTCGACGACGGGGACCCGTACGCGATCGCCGCGGCGAGCACGCGGTTCCACGAGGTGATCGTGGAGATGACCGGCAACACGCTCATGCAGGCCTCGATGCGCTCGGTCTCCGGCCGCGTGCAGTGGTTGTTCTACCTGACGAGCGAACTCGACGTGCACGACGCGTTCCACGACCACGTCGAACTCGCCGCCGCGATCGAACGCGGCGACGAGCGGATGGCGGAGGCGCTGGCGTACTCCCACATCGAGCGCGACCGGATGCCGTCGATCGCCGCGCTCCACCCACGCGACTGACCGCGGCGGGCCGTGTCGCGCGCAGGTCAGCGCGCCGGCGTCACGACGCCGCCGCGCCCTCCGCATCCCGCGCCGCCTTCCGCCGCCCCACACGGGGCAGGAACACGCCGTCGCGCAGGGACCGCTCGATGTCCTCGAGCGACCGGTTCTTCGTCTCGGGCAGGCGGAAGAAGATGAACACCCAGGCGACCACGTTGAGCCCCGCGTAGACCCACATCGCGCCGCCGAGCCCGAGCCAGAGCACGAGCGTCAGGGCCGTGACGGTCACGAGCAGGTCGGAACCCCACAGCGTCATCGCCTGCAGACTCGTCGCGGCCGGTCGGACGGTGAGCGGGTAGAGCTCCGATTCGAGCAACCAGCCGATGACCTGCAGACCCCCGGACTGGAAGAACATGAACAGGAGCAGGAACAGGAGACTGAGCACCGGGTTGAGGTGGTCGCCCCCGAACAGGAACAGCGCCCCGAACGCCGCCAGGCTCGCCGCCGAGAACGGGAGCGTGAGCAGGGGGAGCCGCCGACGGCCGATCCGGTCCACGAGCCGACTGCCGATGAACGTCATGAGCAGGTACACCGCACCCACCCCGACGTTCGCCCAGAGTGCGAACGCATGCGGGAACCCGGCCTGCGTCAGGATCGTCGGCGTGTAGTAGATCATCATCTCGAGCCCGGTGATCTGCGTCAGGATCGCGACGCCGACCCCCGCGACGAGCGCGGGCCGCACCCACCGCTCCCGGAGCTGCGACCACGCCGCGCCCCCGCCGGTGCCTCCGTTCTGCTCACGGTCGGCGACGGACCGGATGTCGTCGAGCTCGTCACCCGCGTCGGCGGGGGACCGCCGCACCCACCGGAGGACCGTCCCCGCGTCGTCGTCCCGGCCCGCGTGCACGAGCCATCGGGGGCTCTCGGGGAGCACGAACATGCCGAGCAACAGCACGATGGCGGGCACACCGGACAGCATGATGAGCCAACGCCAGGAGAGCACGTCGTCGAGCGCGACGTTGACGAACGCGGCCGACAGGATGCCGATGCCGATGGCACAGCTGAACAGGGTGACCATCCGCCCGCGCCGCTCCCGGGGCGACAGCTCGGCGACGTACGTCGGGATGACCTGCGTCGACCCCCCGACGGCGAGGCCGAGGAACAGGCGGCTGAGCACGAGGGTCGTGGGGCCGGGGGAGAGTCCGGCGAACACGACGCCGAGCACGAACACGGCCGCCACGATCATGATCGTCCGACGCCGACCGATGCGACGTGAGAGCCAGGAGCTGCAGAACGCGCCGAGGACGGCACCGGCGAGGATCGCCGCCGTGATGAGCTGTTTCACCCCGTTGCCGATCCCGAAGTCCTTGCCGATCGAGATCAACGTCCCGGAGATCACACCGGTGTCGTAGCCGTAGAGCAGACCGCCGAGCGCCGCGATGAGCGCGATGCGCCGGACGTGCCCCCGCGTGGCGGACGCGACCTCGTCGTCGGACCGGCCCTCGCGGTCGATCTCGTCGGGGATGCCCCTGCCCTTGGTCGCTGTCGTCACCGCGCACACGGTACGGCGGTCCCGCCGAGCGCGGTCACGGCCGGGAGGCCCGGGCGCCGCGTCGCGCCGACGCCGCCCGGCGTCAGGCCGAGTGGGCGGGCCGTCGCGTGTGGTCGCCGCGGCCAGAACGTGTTCGGGTCTGCTCGGCCCAGTGGAGTGCGGGGTTCCGCGGAACACCGGCGAACCGGTCGGAGTCGGTGAGGAAGGAACGGACGGCGGTCATGCGACCAGCCCTTCACGAGGCTGTGGACACCTCATCGCTGCCGGACCGCCTCGCTGTGCCAGCGTTCCGCGGATCGCGGAGGCCGTCGTGGCGACGAGACTGCTGAACAGCCCGGTTCCACGACTCTACGATCTGCGATCGGGAGGCCCAACTCCCTCCACCGGACCATCCGGATCGCGCGGTCCACGCCCTTGCATGCATCTCCACGACCACGGCGCGCCGCTTAGGCTGGACCGCATGGCCACCGTCATCCTCGTCCGCCACGGCCGCACCACCGCCAACGCCTCCGGTGTCCTGGCGGGGCGGGCGGCGGGCGTGGCGCTCGACGACGTCGGACGGTCGCAGGCGCGACGCACGGCCGAGCGACTCGCCGTCGTGCCGCTCGTCGGCGTCGTCACCAGCCCCCTCGAGCGCTGCCGTCAGACGGCGCGGGCCGTGACGGACCTCCAGACCGGATCACCCACCACCCTGGCGGACCGTGGCATCACGGAGTGCGACTACGGGGACTGGCAGGGGCGCGCCCTCGGCGAGCTCGCGAAGGAGGCCCTGTGGTCGGTCGTGCAGTCGCAACCGTCGGCCGCGGTGTTCCCGGGCGGCGAGTCCATGGCGGCGATGCAGGCACGCGCCGTCGCGGCGATCCGGCGCCACGACGCCCGGTTCGAGGCCGAGCACGGTCCGGGCGCGGTCTGGGCGGCGGTGAGTCACGGCGACGTCATCAAGTCCGTGATCGCGGACGCCCTCGGCATGCACCTCGACCTCTTCCAGCGGATCTCGGTCGGGCCGGCGTCGGTGTCGATCATCCGGTACGGCACCGCCCGTCCGGACGTCGTCGCCACGAACACGGACTCGGGTGACCTGTCCTGGTTGCGCGCGCCGGCACCCGCCGCGGACGCCCCGGTGGGCGGCGGTGCCGGGCATCCGGAACCGACGGCCGACGGCCCCGCCCCTCGCTGACCGGGGTCCGACCGGACGCTCGTAGGATGGACGCATGCCCACCATCGTGCACGGGTTCGACTGGCCCGATCGCGTCGTCGTCGGCACCGTCGGCCGACCGGGATCGCGCTCGTTCTACCTGCAGGTCCGGTCCGGCTCGCGGGTCGTCAGCGTCGCCCTCGAGAAGGAACAGTCCGCTGCCCTCGCCGAGAAGATCGGCGAGATCCTCGACCAGCTGATGACGACGGCGGGCAACCCCGTCAGCGTCCCTTCGGGGACACCTGTCGAGCTCGTCGACAACGAGCCGCTCGACCAGCCCGTGGAGCCGGAGTTCCGAGCCGGTGCGATGACGCTGGGGTGGGACCCGACGACCTCGCAGGTCGTGATCGAGGCGTTCCCCATCGACACCGCGGACGACGACGACGTCCCCGACGAACCCGCCGAGATGCTCGTGGTGCGCGTCCCGGTCGGGACGGCGCGCGCCTTCGCCGAGCGCACGCTCGAGGTCGTCGGCGCCGGTCGAGCGATGTGCCCGTTCTGCGGCACCCCCATGGACCCGGACGGGCACGTCTGCCCGGTGCTCGGCGAGCGCTGATGCCCGAGGGGCCCGACCTCCTCACCGCGGACCTCGAGATCAGCGGGCGCATCACGACCGCCTCGAACGCCACCTTCCTGGGGACCATCGGCGACACCACGGTCGTGTACAAGCCGGTGTCGGGGGAGCGCCCGCTGTGGGACTTCCCGGACGGCGACCTCGCGCACCGCGAGGTCGCGGCCTACCTGGTGTCCGAGGCGTTCGGATGGGACGTCGTCCCGCGCACGTGGCTCCGCGACGGCCCGCTCGGCGCGGGGATGGTGCAGCTCTGGCAGGACGTCGACCCGGACCAGGACCCGGTCGACCTCGTCCCCTCGGACCAGGTCCCGGACGACGGCTGGCGCGAGGTCCTCGACGGGGACGACGAGACCGGCCGACCCGTGACCCTCGTCCACGAGGACTCCGTCGCACTCCGGCGCATGGCCGTGTTCGACGTCGTCGTCAACAACGCGGACCGGAAGGGCGCGCACGTCCTCGCGATGCCCGACGGTCATCGCCACGGGGTGGACCACGGGTTGACCTTCCACCAGGAGCACAAGCTCCGGACCGTGCTCTGGGGCTGGGTGGGCGAGGAACTGACGGACGACGAGCTGGCCGGTCTCGACCGCGTCCGCGCCGGGCTCGAGGGCGACCTCGCCGAGACGCTCATCGCGTACCTGAGCGCCGAGGAGATCGGGGCGTTCGCCGGCCGGTGCGCCCGCTTGGCAGCGCGTGGTCGCTTCCCGGCGCCGCACGGGCCGATGCCCGCGCTGCCCTGGCCGCTGTTCTAGCGGTCCCAGCCGCCGCGCCCCTGGTCTCCCCGCCCCCAGCCGCCGCCGAAGGCGTCGTCGAACCCGGCGGCGCCGAAGCCGCCGCGTCTCGAACCGAGGTAGGACCCGACCACCGCGGCCCCGAGGTCGTCGGCCTCCGGTGCGACGACGGTCCCGCCCGCGCGCTTCGCCATGGCTTCGATGAACCGGGCGAGCCCGGGGTCGTCGCCGAGACGGAAGAAGCTCGTGTGCGCTCCCAGGCGCGTCGACGTGTCGAGTTCGCGGATCGCGTGGGCGATCGTCAGCGGATCCGGCGGGTAGGCGAAGTACACCTCACCGCCCGGCTCGAGGTGCGAGGTCGGCTCGCCGTCCGTCACGATGAGCAGCACCGGTTGCGCGTTCGGGTGCTTCCGGAAGTGCCGGTTCGCCAGGAGCAGCGCGTGGTGCAGGTTCGTGCCCTTGTCCCACTGCGCGTCGAGCCCCACGAGCTGCTCGATGTCCATGACCTCGGCGGTCCTCCCGAACCCGATGAGCTGCAGGTCGTCGCCGCGGAACCGACTCGTGATGAGCGTGTGCAGGGCCAGCGCGGTGCGCTTCATCGGCATCCAGCGGTCCTCCATCGCCATCGAGAACGACGTGTCGACGAGGAGCGCCACGCACGCCTGTGTCCGCGCTTCGGTCTCCTGCACCTCGACGTCGTCGATCGTCAACCGGACGCCGGAACCGATCGCGCGCCCCTCGCCAGCGGTGCGCGTCAGGGCGTTCGTCATCGTGCGCGTGACGTCCCACGGCTCGGTGTCCCCGAACGCCCAGGCCCTCGTCGCGCCGGAGCGCTCGCCCGCGGCTCCAGCGCTCCGCAGGTCACGGCCTCCCGTGCGGCCGCTCATCTTCGCGGCGACGTCGCGGAGCAGCGCCGTGCCGAGCTGTCGCATGGCCTTGGGTGTCAAGCGGAGCTGCCCGTCGAGTCCGCGCTTGAGTGCCCCGGTGTCGCGGAGGGCCTTCTCGAGCTGCTGCAGCGTCCGTGCGTCGACCGCGGACTCCTCACCGAGCTGCCGCCGGAGCGCGTCGAGGTCGAGGTCGTCGAGCTGTGACCCGTTGTGCGACTGCGCGAGCTGGTCGGCGAGCTGGTCGAGGTCCGCCAGGTCCTGGAACACTCCGGTCCCGTCGCCGAGCCCGAGACCCTCGTCGCCGTCCATGCGCTCGCCCCCGCCCCAGTCCTCGCCCGGACGGAGCGCGCGGAGGTTCCCGTCGAGTTGCGCGAGGGACTGCATCAGGTCGGGGGAGCCGAAGGCCTGGGCCGCCAGCGCGTCGAGCTCGTCCCGCTGCTCCCGGGTCATCGAGTTCCGCATGCGCTGGGCGGCCGCGGCTCGGGCGGCGAGGGCGTCGAGCAGTTCGTCGATGTCCACCGGCGCCTCGGGGAAGAACGCCCCGTGCTTCGCCATGAAGTCCTCGAACTGCTCCGGCGTGTCGGCCCCCCGCGCGTGCGCGTCGAGCAGTTCGTTCAGGTCGGTGAGCATGTCGTTGATCGCGGCCCGGTCGGCGTCGGTGGCGTTCTCGAGCGCCTGCTTCATCCCGGCGAACCGCTGGTCGAGCATCTCGCGCCCGAGCAGGTCCTTGATCCGCCCGTAGGCCGCGGCCGCCTGCGGACTCTGCCACCGGTAGTCGCTGAGCTCGCTCACCGCCGCGGCGGGGGAGGACGGGAGGCTGTCCAGCTGCATCTGGGCGAGGGCGCGGACGCCGTCGTCCATCTCCACGTCACGCGCCAGCTGGCCGCGCTCCTGCGTGACGGCCTGGTCCAGCAGCTCGCGGATCTCCTCGAGCGTGCCGTCGAGGTTGTGCTTGCGCGTCAGTTCGCGTCGACGCTCGGCGACACGGCGGGCGAGGTCGTCGAGCCCGGCCTGGTCACGACCACCGCGGCGGAGGAACTCCCGCATCGCGCGCTCGGGTGAGTACCCGGCCATGACGTCCTGACCGATGGCGTCCATGGCCTCGCTCGTGTCGACGGGCGGCGCGAGCGGGTCCGGGCCGCCGGCGTACTTCCGGTACCGGGCGTCGCGGGCGAGCCGCCGGTTGGTCCCCGTCATGCGACCTCACATCCCATACGCTGCTTCGCCCCCGCCGGTCTCCTTGCTCACGCGACGGGCCAGGTACAGCCCCTCGAGCGCGAGTTCGATCGCCCCGGCGCGCTCGCCGTCGGTGTGCGCACCGAGCCGGTCGGCGACCTGGTCGTACAGGTCGGACTCGCCGAGTGACGGCAGGCCGGACAGGAAGTCCCGCGCGGTCACCTGCTCGCCCGTGGTGACCATCCCGCCGCGTTCGAGCGCGTCGACGAGCACGCCGAAGTCGATGCCTCGGAAGTGCGCGCGCACCGTCTCGGCGGTCGCCGTGCGGAGCAGGTGCTCGAGGACGTCGTCCGCGCGGTCCTCTTCGCCCGACTCGAACTCGATCTTGCCGCCGAGCACGTCGACCGCGGTCTCGAGGTCGATCGGGCGCGCCACGGCCTCGTCCTCGCCCTGCCGTGTCGCGCGGTGGACCGCCGCGGCGGCGATGGTCTCGGCACCGGCGATCGCGAACCGCGCGCTGACGCCGCTGCGCTGGTCGACCGCGCTCGACTCGCGCAGCGCGCGGGTGAACCGGGCCAGGATCTCGACGAGCACGTCCGGCACGTCGGCGGTGAACTCGGCCTCCTGCCGGATGACCGCGATCTCGTCGTCGAGCTCGGTGGGGTAGTGGGTGCGGATCTCGGCACCGAAGCGGTCCTTGAGCGGGGTGATGATGCGCCCGCGGTTCGTGTAGTCCTCGGGGTTGGCGCTCGCGACGACGAGCACGTCGAGCGGCAGGCGGAGCACGTACCCGCGGATCTGAATGTCGCGTTCCTCCATGACGTTGAGCATCGCGACCTGGATCCGCTCGGCGAGGTCCGGGAGTTCGTTGATCGCCACGATCCCGCGGTGGCTGCGGGGGATGAGCCCGAAGTGGATCGTCTCGGGGTCACCGAGGCTGCGGCCCTCCGCGACCTTCATCGGATCGACGTCGCCGATCAGGTCCGCGACGCTCGTGTCGGGCGTCGCGAGCTTCTCGACGTACCGGTCCTCCCGGCGCCGCCACTCGATCGGCAGGGCGTCGCCCAGCTCCGCCGCCCGGCGCACGCTCTCGGTCGTGATCGGCTCGTACGGGTGCTCCCCGAGCTCGGAGCCGGCGATGACGGGCGTCCACTCGTCGAGCAGGCCGGCGAGCGTCCGGAGTATGCGCGTCTTGCCCTGGCCACGTTCCCCGAGCAGCACGACGTCGTGACCGGCGATGAGCGCACGCTCGAGCTGCGGGATCACCGTCGACTCGAACCCGTGCATGCCGGGCCAGGGATCCCGACCGGCGCGCAGGGCGGCCAGGAGGTTGTCACGGATCTCGGCGCGGACGCTCCGGGCCTGGTGGCCCGAGGCGCGGAGATCGCCGACGGTGGTCATCGTTGGACGCATCACCCCGTCAACGGTACGCCCGCCCTCCGCGGCCGGGCGGTCAGTCGTCGAAGTCGGTGCTGCGGCTGACGGCTTCCCAGGTGTCCGCGTCCGCGCGCAGCGCGTCGAGGGCGGATCGGAAGCCGTCCGACGCGTCGTTGCCGAGCAGGAGCATGAACGGCGGCTCGTCCGACTCGACGGCGGTGATGAGCGCCTCCGCGGCCTTGGCCGGGTCGCCCTTCTGCGTGCCGTGGACGGTGTCGTGTTCCTTCCGGCGTCTGCCGGCGGTCTCGGCGTAGTCCGCGATCGGCTCGGCCGACTGGGTCAGCGAGCGTCCGGCGAAGTCCGTCCGGAATCCACCGGGCTCGACCACCATCGCGGTGATGCCGAGCGGCGCGACCTCAGCGCGGAGCGACAGGGTCAGGGCCTCCATCGCCGCCTTGACCGCGGCGTAGTAGCCGGATCCGGCGGGGGAGATGCGGGCGCCGATCGACGAGATGTTCACGATGGTGCCGGATCGGCGGCCGCGCATGCCGGGCAGCACGGCCTTGATCGTGCGGACGGTCCCGAACACGTGGGTGTCGAAGAGGGTCTGGACGGGTCCTTCCTCGCCCTCCTCGACCGCCGCCCGGTACCCGTACCCGGCGTTGTTGACGAGGACGTCGACGGCGCCGAACCGGTCCTCCGCGGCCCGCACGGCGGCGGTGACCTGCGCGTCGTCCGTGACGTCGAGCGCGAGCGCGAGCGCGGAGTCGGGGTGGTCGCGGGCGATGTCCTCGACCTTCGTCACGTCGCGCGCGGTGACGACGGCGTTGTGACCGTGGGCGAGCACGGCCCCGGCGAACGAGCGCCCGAGTCCGGTCGAGCAGCCGGTGATGAGCCAGGTGGCCATGGTGGGTCCTTCCGTGGTGGTGGAGATGGTGGTCGTGGTGGTGGACCCGGCGCCGCTGCGAGGTCGGACCCAGTGCGGCTGCGCGAGGACTCCGCGCGGGTCGACCGACGCGGCGACGCGGCGGAGGCGGGCGGTGTTGTCCCCGCTCAGACGACCCGCGGCGCGTAGGCCTCGGCGAGGCGGTCCATGAGCGCGTCCTTCTCGGGGTCGACCTGCTGGCGCTCGGGGTGCGCGTCGTACCAGGCGACGATCTCGCGCGCGCCCTGCCGGAACGTCGTGCGCGCCGCGAACCCGGGCACGAGCGTCCGGATCTTGGCGTTGTCGAACACCATCGTGTTCGCCTTGTCGCCGATCACCCCCGCACCCCACGCCGGGTCGTTCGCGAGGATCGCCTCGGTCGGCACGTGCACGAGTTGCGGCTCCGGCGCGCCCGCAGCGGCCGCCACCTCGGTGAACAGCTGGTTCCACGTCGGGGTCTCGTCGCCGGTGATGTGGAACGCCTCGCCGATCGCCTCGGCGCGGTCGAGGACGCCCGTGAACCCGACGGCGAAGTCGCGGCTGTGGGTGATCGTCCAGAGCGAGGTGCCGTCGCCCGGGACGACGACCGGCTTGCCGGCCCGCATCCGGGCGATCACGGTCCAGCCGCCGTCGAACGGGATGAGCGTCTCGTCGTAGGTGTGCGAGGGTCGGACGATGGTCATCGGGAAGTCGTCGTCCCGGTAGGCCTGCAGCAGGAGCTCCTCACAGGCGATCTTGTTCCGCGAGTACTCCCAGTACGGGTTCTTCAGCGGGGTCGACTCCGTGATCGGCAGGTGGGTCGCCGGCGTCTGGTAGGCCGACGCGGAACTGATGAAGACGTACTGGCGGGTCCGTCCCGCGAACACCTCGATGTCCTGACGGACCTGGTCCGGCGTGAACACGACCCAGTTCACGACCACATCGAACTGCGCGTCTCCGAGGGCCGCCTCCAGCGCCTCCCGATCGGCAGTGTCCGCGGTCAGCCGGGTGACCTCGTCGGGGATCGCCCGCAGGTCGCTCGATCCGCGGTTGAGCACGGTCACGTCGAACCCCTGCCGCACGGCCTCCCGCGTGCAGGAGGCGCTGATCGCGCCGCTCCCGCCGATGAACAACACCCTGGCACCCGTCATCGTCCGCTCCTTCGCGTCCGCGCCCGTGGTCCGGGCGCACGCTCCCAGCCTGGCACCCGCCGGGAGGCACGGTCCAGGTCCGGCGGTCCGGTCCGGCCCGGCGCGGTCCGGCGCGGCGCGGTCCGGCCGGGCCGGGCGCAACGGGAGGGGGTCCCGCCGACGTCCGAGAGCCGGAGCGGGGTAGCGTCACTGCCGTGCTCCACCGCTCCACCTCGCCCTCACGGGTGCTCCGCCCCGGCCTCGTCCTGGTCGGCCTGCTGCTCGTCGCCGCGAACCTCCGCGCCGGGATCACGTCGGTCGGGCCGGTGCTGGCCGACGTGCAGCAATCGGTGCACCTTCCCTCGGCGACGGCGTCGGCGCTCATCAGCCTGCCGTTGCTCGCGTTCGCGGCCGTCGCACCGGTCGCGCCCGCGATCGCACGCGCCCTCGGGATCGAGCGCACGCTCGGGGTGTCCTTGGCCGCCCTGGCGGTCGGGATCGTCCTCCGCTCGGTGCCCGGACCGGCGCTGCTGTGGGTCGGCACCGTCCTGCTCGGCGTCGCGATCGCGGTGGTGAACGTCGAACTGCCGGCGCTCGTCAAGCGGGACTTCCCCGACCGCATCGGGCAGGTCACGGGTGCCTACTCCGCCGTGCAGTCGACGTTCGCCGCGATCGCGGCCGGGATCGCGGTCCCCGTCGCCGGCTCCGACGGCTCGGGCTGGCGGCTCGCGCTCGGGCTCTGGGCGGGTCTCGCGCTCGTCGCGCTGGCCGTCTTCGCGCCGCAGCTCCGAGCCCGGACGGTCGTGCCGCCGGCCGCGGACGACGTCGCGCTCGACGACGTCCGGCACCCGGACCCGACCCACCGGTCACCGTGGCGCTCGGCGCTCGGATGGCAGGTCACGGCGTTCATGGGCCTCCAGTCGGTCGGCTACTACGTCGTCATCACGTGGCTGCCGACGATCGAACGCACCGCCGGGGTGAGCGCCGCCGCGGCGGGCGTGCACCAGTTCCTCCTCAACGCGTTCGCCATCGCGGGCAGCCTCCTGTGCTCCGCCGCGCTGCCACGGTTCCGGGACCAGCGCATCCTGGCGTCGGTGAGCCCGCTGTTCTTCGTGGCGGCGATGGCGGGACAGCTCGTGGACCCGCACCTCGCCGCGGTGTGGGACAGCCTCATCGGTGTGTCCGGTGGAGCGTGCATCGTGCTGGCCCTGTCGTTCTTCGGCCTCCGCACCGAGCACCACCGACAGGCGGCGGGGCTGTCCGCGATGGCGCAGACCGTCGGGTACCTGTTGGCCGCGGCCGGACCGATCGCCGTGAGCGCCCTCCACGACGCGGTCGGTTCCTGGCGACCGGCACTCGTGGTGCTGCTCGTGCTCGAGGTCGCGCTCGCCGGGCTCGGCCTGCTCGCCGGGCGCCGCCGGGTCATCGGCTGAGGCTCCCCGCCCTGGCGACCAGCACGACGGCTGCCCGCACGGCCGTCAGGTGAACTGGATCGGCGTCCCCACCGGCAGGGTCGCGAGCGCGGCGGTCATCGCGGCGGAGATCCGGACGCAGCCGTGGGAGCTGCCCGTGGGGTCCGGGTAGTAGTGCAGCGCCGTCAGGGCGGAGTTCCCCCCGTACCCGGGAAGCAGGGCGGAGTGCGCCCCGGTCAGGGCGATCGGGTGGCCCTCGGTGTACGCGATCCTCGTGTCGACGTAGTCCGCCTCCATGTACGTCGAGGTGGCGGCGGGCGTCGGATCGGTCGGTGTGCCCAACCGGGCGGCCTCGCTCGTGGCCGTCGCACCGCTCTCGGTGACGATCGCGATCGTCGAGGTCGCGTTGTCGACCCGGATCATCCGGTCCGTCCGGGTCAGGGTGAAGTCGGCCGCCCGCGCCCACGCGAAGGTCGCGCTCGGGGCGGTGGCCACACCGTTCGTGCCAGGGGTGCTCTTCCGGGACGGCGTGGACACCAGGACCATCCCGCCGTCGGCACCGGGGGAGCGTCCCCAGACCGCCGTGGCCGCTGGCCGGTTGACGGTCGGCACGGTGGCGCCGAGCGCTGCGATCGGCGCGCTGTCGGCGGCGGGGCTGGCGTAGAGCGGCACGAGCGCCTGCCTCGGTGTCGCGATCTCCCACTGGTTCGCGGGGTGGGCCGTGGTGCCGTCGAGCAGGCCGGGGATGACGGCGTCGTAGTACGCCAACGGCAGCGCCGCGAGCGCCTGGGGACCGACCGGCGGTGGCACGGCCGCGAGGGTGGGTGTCGGCGCGGGCGTCGGGGTGATGCGGCGTGCCTCGGCGGTGGGGGTCGTCGCGGGCGTGGCCGGACCACCGTGGGTGACGCCGACCCCGATGCCCACCGCGACGAGCCCGACGACGACGCCCACCGCGACGAGCAGCGGACGCTGCCGCCGCCTCGACCGGGAGGCCCGCAGCGCGTCGGCCTGGTCGCCCGGCTCGTCGACGTGATCGGTCGTGTCCACTGTTCCCCCTCCGGCACGAGGGGCCCTCGACCCTCGTGCGCCAGGTCCATTGTCGTCCGCGGGTGCCCCGTCGTCCGCCGCCGCTCCGGACGGTCAGGCGGGACGGAACCGGCGGAGCCGCAGACTGTTGCCGACGACGAACACCGAGGACGCAGCCATGGCGGCACCCGCGATCATGGGGTCGAGCAGCCCGGCCATGGCGAGCGGGAGCGCGGCGATGTTGTACGCGAACGCCCAGAAGAGGTTGCCGCGGATCGTCCGGAGTGTCCGTCGGCTCAGGGCGATCGCATCCGCCGCGGCCGCCAGGTCACTCCGGACCAGGACCACGTCCGCGGCGTCCATCGCCACGTCGGACCCCGTGCCCATCGCGATGCCGAGGTCCGCGGCGGCGATCGCGGCCGCGTCGTTCACACCGTCCCCGACCATGGCGACGACCGCCCCGGCGCGTTGCAGGTCGGTCACGGCGCGGTGCTTGTCCTCGGGTCGCACCTCGGCGACCACCTCGTCGATGCCGACCTCGGTGGCGACGGCACGGGCGACCTCCTGCCCGTCGCCGCTGAGCAGGACCGTCCGGAGACCCATGCGTCGCAACCGCTCGACCGCGGCGCGACTCGTCGGGCGGACCGCGTCGGCGACGAACACCAGGCCGAGGACGCGGCCGTCGCGTGCGACCGCCACGACGGTCCGCCCGGTCGCGGTCGCCCGTTCGACGCCGGCCACGAGTGCTGCCGGCAGGGGTGTCGCTCCGAGCCCCGTGACCCACGCTGGACGACCCACGCGGACCACGGCGCCGTCGACCACGGCCTCGACGCCGGATCCCGCGGTGGAGCGGAAGGCCGAGACGGCCGCAGCGGTGTCGTGACCCGCGCGCTCCACGAGCGCGCGCGCGACCGGGTGTTCCGACCGACGTTCCACGGCGGCGGCCAGGGCGAGCACGGTCTCCTCGTCGGTCCCCGTGCCGGGCGCGAGCACGACTTCCCGGACCTGCATGCGACCGGTGGTGACGGTGCCGGTCTTGTCGAGCACGACGGTGTCGACGCGCCGGGTGACCTCGAGCACCTGCGGGCCCGTGATGAGCACCCCGAGCTGCGATCCACGGCCGGTCCCGACGAGCAACGCCGTGGGCGTGGCGAGACCGAGGGCACAGGGACAGGCGATCACGAGCGTCGCGACGCCGGCGGCGACCGCCGGACCGGTTCCGGCCCCCATGGCGAGCCAGCCGACGAGCGCGACGAGCGCCAGGCCGATCACGACGGGGACGAACACCGCGGAGACCCGGTCGGCGAGCCGTTGCACGGACGCCTTCCCCGTCTGGGCGCGGACGAGGAGGCGACCGATCCGCGCGACCTCGGTGTCGGCGCCGATGCTCGTCGCGGCGACGACCAGGGCCCCGCCGACGTTCACGGTGGAGCCGGTCACGGCGTCACCGACCGCGACCTCGACGGGCACGGACTCGCCCGTCATGATGCTCGTGTCGACGGCGGAGGTCCCCTCGACGACGACACCGTCGGTGGCGATCCGGTCGCCGGGACGGACGACGAACCGGTCGTCGACGCGGAGCGCCGTGGTGGGCACCTCGACCTCCCGACCGTCGCGCAGCAGGCGGGCGGTCGGGGCGCCGAGGTCGAGGAGCGCCCGCAGCGCGGCCCCCGAGCGACGACGGGCCCGGAGCTCGGCCACGCGGCCGGCGAGCAGGAACACGGTCACGACCGCGGCCACCTCGGCGTAGGAGTGCGTCCCGGCCCCGTCCCGGCCGGCGAGATCGGCCACCAGGGACCAGACCGACCAGAGCAGGGAGGCGGTCACCCCGAGCGACACGAGCGTGTCCATCGTCGCGGCGCCGTGTCGAGCGTTCACGACCGCCGACCGGTGGAACGGCCATGCGCCCCACGCCGCGATCGGGAGCGCCAGCACGAGCGCGACCCAGGTCGACCCGGGGAACCGCAGGACGGGCACCATCGACAGCGCGACCACGGGCAGGGCGAGCGCGGCGGAGACAGCGAGTCGGCGGCGCAGGGGGAGGGCGGGGTCCCGTTCCTCGACGTCCGGTTCGGGCAGGTGCGCGTGGTACCCGGCGGCCTCGACCGTCCGGATCGCGTCGGGGACCCCGATCTCCGGCGGGAGGAGGACCGTGGCGGTCTCGGTCGCGTAGTTGACGCTCGCCGCCACGCCGGGCAGCTTGTTGAGCTTGCGTTCGATGCGGTTCGCGCACGATGCGCAGGTCATGCCCTCGATCGCGAGGTCGACCGGTGCGGCGGTGTCGCTCATGCCTCCGCCAGCGCGTACCCCGCGTCGTCGACGGCGGCCGCGACCTCGGCGTCGCCGAGCGGACGCTCGCTCGTGACCGTCGCGGTCGAGATCCCGCCGACCTGCAGGTCCACCACGACGCCGAGGACGCCCGGGAGCTCGCGGAACGCCTCGTCGACGCTCATGACGCAGTGCTCGCAGGTCATCCCGCTGATCCGGTAGTCGGTCGTCGTCGGCTCGGTCATGCTCGTCTCCCTCGGTCATCGCGATACCCTGGCGGGGTACCGCACCACGATACCGCCACCGACCGGGAGGCACGGCATGACCGACGAGACCACGCACCACCACGGGTACATCTCCGCGAAGGACGACTACCTGAAACGGCTCCGGCGCATCGAGGGGCAGGCGCGCGGCCTGCAGCGGATGGTCGACGAGGAGCAGTACTGCATCGACATCCTGACCCAGGTCTCCGCGATGACGAAGGCCCTGCAGTCGGTCGCCCTCGGACTGCTCGACGACCACCTCGCGCACTGCGTCGCCGACGCCATCGCGGAGGGCGGCGATGCCGCGGACGAACGCATCCGAGAGGCATCGGCGGCGATCGCGCGGCTCGTGCGCTCCTGATCGTGCGCGGCCGCCGGTGACGGTGGTGCTCCCTACGCTGCAGTCCGTGGCCGAACCGGTGGGTGTGTGGTGGGCGCGACGGCAGTGGTCGCGCGGGCGCGAGGTGCCCTACGCCGTCGGTGAGTTCCGCGAGGCATGGCGTTCCTTCCCGGTCCTCGTGCGCCAGTACCACCCCGACCGCAACAGCGGCATCGTCCTCAGCCAGATCCCGCCCGCCGCCGACGTCTTCCTGTGTTGGGAGTGTGACGCCGGCCACGTGTTCGTCGCCACACCGAGCGAACAGCGGTCCCGTCCCCGCCGCGAGCGCCGGCGGTCCTCGTGGTGTCCCGAGTGTGCCGCGCAAGCCCGACCCCGCGGACCGCTGACCCTGCTGCACCCCGCCGTGGTGCCGGCCACGGGTCGGGGCGGGGTCACCGGGCCGGCATCCGACGCACCACGTGCGCCCGCTCCGCTCGCGACGCGTCCGACTCGACCCACACGTCGTGGCCGGGACGTCTGCACCCGGACCCCCGACCTCCCGGCGGGGACCCCGTTCCGCAGTGCGTGCGCCCCGCGCCCGGCGTCCGCGGTGGAGGCGCAGCTGCGTGCCGACCTCCGCGCGCGGCTCGAGCACACCGAGGGCGACAACGCGGTGCGTCTCGCCCGACCATTCTTCGACCACCTCGAGGCGTGGCCCGACGTCGTGCTCCCGGAGCTCCGCGTCGCGATCGAGTACGACTCGACGGGACGCCACGGTCTCGAGCACGTGGGCCGCCGTGAGGACGCCGACCGCCGGAAGGACCGTGCCCTCCGAGCCGCGGGGTGGGAGGTCATCCGCATCCGGACCGGACGGCTCCCGGCACTCGGGCCGCACGACATCGAGGCCGGCGGGTGGTCCCGGCGGACGCTCGCCCGGCTCGTGGACGAACTGCGGGCGGTGCGCGGGGACCTGCTCGTCGACGCCTACCTGCGCGACTGACACCGGGCACGGTCCGCACGGGGCCCGAGATCAGGTCCGGAGCGCGACGGCCTCGCTCACCCAGCGCGTGTAGAGGTCCCACGGCGCCGGCTGGCCGTCCGTCACGCGGCCGACGTGCTGGCGGAGGTCGTCCTCGATCCTGAACCACTCCGACCCGGGGTACCGCAGGTGCGCGAACTGGTGGTGTCGGGCGCGTTCCAGGGCGCGCCCACCCCGTTCGAACCCGAGGAGTTCCTCGTGCCAGAGCCGGGCGAGCCGCTGGCGGGGGTTGGCGGAGGTGCCGATCTTGATGCGCTCCTCGAAGCGGATGTAGTAGACGACGTCGACGCGTGGCGGACGTGCCTCGCCGTCGGGCACCGCCCCGACGCGCCACTCGCACACCCCGCAGACCCACCCAGACGGATACCGCACGCCGGTCCGTGCTCCGCAGGCGGCGCACGGCGCGGGGAGGACGTCGTCGACACCGCCCGTGGCGCCGGCCCACTCGGCCGCCACGGCCAGGTGCTGCGCGCAGAGCGCGACGGGCGCGTCCGGAGGGACCGGGCGGCGGCAGGACGAGCCGCACGCCGGACCCGCACAGGCGGCCGCCCGTGTGATCCGCGAGCGTCGCGCGGCGGTCCCGTGGCCACGGTCGTCGATCGCCTCGTCGTTCGTCACCCTCGCACGGTACGGCGGACCCCCGACGCGACGGCGCTCCCGCAAGCGATGTGCACGGCAGGGCGTCCGTTCCACTCCGCTCGGAAACGGCTGGGAATCGAATTGCCGGACGGAGTCCAGGAAGGCCGACTCCGGCGGAAACACGGGGACCGAGAAAGCATACCGAGTATCCTTTTCCTGAACCATGCTCACGCATGGTTGTATGACGGCCATGGGGAAGATCTGGGAGTTCGGTCGGCGCACGAGCGGCAGCGCGGGGGAGGCGCTCCTCACCGCCGCTGACCGCGCGTCGCTCGCGACCGTGTCGGGCGCGGTCACCACGGCACGACCGTGGTTGCACTTCTGGTACTGCGACACGGAGCGGGACGCCCGAGCAGCGGCCGACCGCATGCGCGAGTCCGGATGGGGCATCCGTCGCCTCGGCCGGGCCGTCGGTGAGGACGGATGGGCCGTGATCGCGGTCCGCACCGTCTCCGTGATCGACGAACGCACGGTGTCCGACGCCCGGCGGTTCTTCACCGACCTGGCCCGTCACCACCACGGTGACTACGACGGCTGGGAGTACGGCGTCGACGCGCCCGCTCCCTCGCATGCACTTCGGCTCTGACGACGACGTCGACCGACCACGACACCGCTGATCGCGACCGGGCCCGAGGCGGCCGCGCGCGGCGGGGAGCACGGCGCCGGGAGGTCCTCCGGCGCCGACACGCGGAAGCGGCGGCGCGCACCGCGCGCCGCCGCTTCCCTACGCTGTCCCTCGTGCAGCTGTTCCTGATCCGCCATGGGGAGACCCCCACGAACGTCGCCAAGCGCCTCGAGACCCGCGTCCCGGGTCCGGACCTCACCCCGACGGGACGCGAGCAGGCCGACGCCCTCGCGGCATCGTTCGTGAGCCGCCGGCTGGACGCCGTCTACGTCTCACCGCTCGTCCGGACGCACCAGACCGCGGCCCCGCTCCTCCAGGGGCGTGACCTGGTCGCGGTGGAACTCCCGGGCCTGCTCGAGATCGAGGCGGGTGAGCTCGAGGGTCACGACGACCGTGCCGCCGTCGAGCGGTACCACGGCACGATCGGTGCGTGGGTCGCGGGGAACCTCGACCGTGCGATGCCCGGCACCATCACGGGCCGCGCCTTCCTCGACCGATTCGACGGTGCAGTGGAGCGCATCGCGACCGCCGGCGACGAGGTCGTGGTCGCCGTGAGCTCGGGCGCGGCCATCCGGGCGTGGGTCGGCCTCCGGGTGGACAACGTGGACCTCGCGTTCGTGGCCGATCACGTCCTCGGCAACACGGGTGTCGTCGAGCTCCAGGGGTCACCGGACGACGGGTGGACCTGCGTTGCCTGGGAGGGTGCCGGAGTGACCGCGGGCGCGACCGACGCGGCCGGTGGCGTCATCTGACCGCGGCTGGCGGGATCTGACGACGGTCGGAGACCACTCCTCGGCGACCCATGCCGCGCCTCCCGGCCGACGCCGCCCGCGACCCGAATGGACGAGCGTGGAGAGGGTCCGGGCGTGACCCGAACGCACCCGGACCCTCCGGTGCCCGGCGTCGCGATGTGCGACGGGGCGTCCACGCGGACGATCGCGCCATGACCCGAACACGGCTCGGTCGCCCCGTGGGCCCGCCTGGTGGCGGGCTGGTCCAGTGTCGATCGCGGTCCCGACGGGTGCAGGGGGGATGCATCCACCAGGAGCGCGTGCATGACCGACGCTGGAGGTCTGGCTCACGGCACGGGCCGACCCTTCCGTCGGCGCTGCCGGAGGACGACAGCGCCGACCGCGGCCTGGAGCAACCCTGCGGCGACCGCGGCGAACGGAGCGAGGTGCCCCGTGGACGGCGCGAGCGCGAGGAGTCCGGACGCCGCGGTGGCGGCGCCGATCGCGGCGACGACGACCGAGATGCGGCGTGGTGTCGCAGCGACCCTCCGCACGACGACGGCGGCTGTCACCGCCGCGGCTCCCGCCGTCACCATGAGGCCGGCCTCCACGACCCCGGCCGACGCGATCGGCGGCGAGGGCAGCAGCGGCACGACCCCGACCAGGAGGCCGGCGCCGCCGAACACGGCGAACGAGACCCGCCCGATCCACGATCCACGGACGGCGTCCCATGCGCCGCCGTCGCCGAACCCGAGCACGAACGCGGCCATGAAGGTCGCGGCACCACCGAGCATCGCGAACGACGCCTGACCGGACGGTCCGGTGGGACCGCCGGTGGGACCGGCGAGCTGGGCGATGACGCTGAGCAGGGCGCCCACCACCAGCGCGGTGCCACCGAGGAGCATCGTGCTGCTCCGCGGTGCGGTGACGCGCGCTGTGGTCATGTCGGCTCCGGGTCGGTCGGCGGTGGACGGGGACGACGCCGGTACCACCCCTGAGACCACGACACCGGCGCCGTTCCGTCCGATCACCAGCAGCGTAACGGCAAAACCGTACTGTTGGGTATGCTTCTTGGCCCCACTCCGGGGGTGTCGGTCCGGCGGCGCTCGGGGAGGACGGGGGTTCGACCCCAAAACGGGGGACGCAGCCTGTCCCCGTGTACCGCTCGGCCCGTCGACCGGGCAGGCGCGGACCCCGGACGGCGGGACGCCCCGCTCCTCGCGATCCGCGGCACTCCGGGCGCGCGGGCAGCACGGCGGCGAGGGCGTGGTGCCGCACGACACACGTCGTGTACCCCGCGCGAGGTGCACGTCGCCGTCGGGGCGGCGCGACCGTGTGGAACGGGTGGTGTCGCGACGGACCGCTGCCCCATACGATGCTCATGACCGCCACCGAACGTACGTCCAGTACGCGAACCCGAGAGACCGACCTGTCCCCTCACGCGCATCTCCTCCCGGGAGCCCTGGTGCACCGCCGTCAGCTGACGGAGGTGCTGCTCACTGCGCTCGAGCGGACGAGCGACAGCACCTTCGTGGCGGACGTGCACTGGCCGAGGCGGCACGCGTACTTCGGACCGTGGGGCACGGACGACGTCGCCGTCGGACCCGCGCTCGCGCTCGAGACGCTCCGTCAGACCGCGATCGCACTCGCGCACCTGCACCTCGGGGTGCCGTTCGGACAGGCGTTCGTGATGGAGTCGATGCGCGTCGAGGTCGCCGACGACGCGGTCCGCCGCTCCGACCGCCCCGGATCGCCGACCATCGACGTCGTGGTCTCGGAGCTCGTCGAGCGCAAGGGCGTCGCCGCGTCCTACGACTCGATGCTCACGGTCCGCGACGGCGACCACGTCCTCGCCCGCGGGGGCGGTCGTGCCCGCACCATCCCCGGACCCGTGTACCGCCGGATGCGCGAGGGCGCGCCGTCCTCAGCGGACGTCGATCGCCTGCCGCCTCGCCCGAGTCCGGCCGCGCACGGGCTGGTGGGCGCGCCGACGCCGGACTTCGTCCT
This sequence comes from Curtobacterium sp. MCBD17_028, assembly GCF_003234875.1. Classification (NCBI taxonomy): domain Bacteria; kingdom Bacillati; phylum Actinomycetota; class Actinomycetes; order Micrococcales; family Microbacteriaceae; genus Curtobacterium; species Curtobacterium sp. MCBD17_028. Next base: position 60,190 of record NZ_QKTQ01000002.1, read on the forward strand.
GCTGTCCGGTGCCGCGGGCAGCGACGCGTTCGAGCTCTCGCTCGACGCCACGAACCCGGTGTACTTCGACCACCCGCTCGACCACGTGCCGGGCATGGTCGTGCTCGAGGCCGCGCTGCAGGCCTTCCGCGCCCACGCGGACGATCCGACGCACACGCCCCGCGAGGTCACGGTCGAGTTCCTCGCCCACGCGGAGCTCACGAGTCCCGTGACCATCACGCTCGAGCGCGAGGACGGCACCGAGGTCGCGGTCCTGTGCCAGGACGGCGTCGTCGTGTCGCGCGTCCGCGCCTCCGCCTTCCCCGGCTGAGTCGCACTGCCCCTGCTGAGTCGCACTGCCCAGCTGAGCGGCACTGCCCGGCCTCGTCGCACCGCCGGCCGAGCCGCACCGCCCGACGGAGCGGTGCCGTGGGGCGTGCGGTCAGACCGCCGAACGCATGATGCGGGCCGGGAGGTCCGCCACGAGCGGCTGCCGCTCGGCCGGCACGAGCGCCGGGATGAGCAACATCGTCCACATGTTCTCGAGCTGCTGGAAGAGGTCCTCGCGGCTGTGCAGGATGTCCGAGACGAGCTGCACGCCCGTGTACGCGGGGATGAGGAACGCCGCCAGGCGCGTGGGGTCCACGTCGGCGCGGATGTCGCCCTCCTCGACCGCCGCCGCGATGAGCCCCTCGACCGTGTGGATCCAGCCCGCGTACGGCGCCTCGCGCTCGAGACCGTTGCCGCCGGCCTCGGTGGTGAGCCGCACCCCGGCGGACACGACGACCTCGTCCTTCATCTGCTGGGCGAAGGTCTGCGACATCCACATCATCCGCTCGAGCGCGGTGCGTCCGAGCAGGAACACCCGCTCGCCGTACGACTGCGCGATCTCGTACTGCAGCTCGATGACCGCGTTCGCCACCTCCTCCTTCGACTTGAAGTGGTGGTAGAGCGCACCCTTGGTGACGCCCGCCTCCGAGGCGACGACGTCGAGCGACGCGTTCGCGTACCCGCGCTGCTCGAAGATCGTCGCGGCGCTCCGGACGATCTTGTCGCGCGTGACGACGGCGCGCTCCTGCTGGGCCATGGTGTCCCCTCCGACTCCCAACGGCCCCGACGGCCGCTCCGACATGGTAGCCACGCTCAGGTCCTGTTACCGTCCGCACGACACCCCTCGACATGAATGGATGGCCCCCAGCGTGCAATCGTCCCCCGAAATGTCCTCCTCGCTGTCCTCCTCGACACCTGTCGCGGTGACCGGTCCGCTCGGGTTCATCGGGCGACGCGTCGTCGACGCGCTCGTGGCGGAGGCCGTGCCGGTCCGCGGTCTCGTGCGTCGTGCGGTGCCCGAGAACGCCGCCTTCTCCCCGGTGTCCGGGGACCTGCTCGACCCGGAGGCCGTGGCCCGCCTGGTCGCGGGTGTGCAGACCGTCGTGCACAGCGCGGTCGCGATCGGCGGGGACGACGACGCCGTCCGCCGCACGAACGTGGACGGCACGCGCATCGTCGTCGAGGCGGCGGCCGAGGCAGGAGCGCGCGTGGTCCTGGTGTCCACCGCGGCGGTGTTCGGCTCCGGGCCGCACCGGGGCGGTCCGCGTCCGGGTGCGACGCCCGAGTCCGCGACCTCCGTGAGCCGTGCGGAGGCGGAGCGGTTGGTCCTCGGAGCTGGCGGAGCCGTCGTCCGCCCGAACGTCGTCCACGGGGTGGGGGACCGATGGGTGTTCCCGTCGGCGCTGCGCCTCGTCACGGCCGTGGGGGCGGTTCCGGACACCGCGGCGCGGGTGAGCGTCGTGCACGTCCGGACACTCGGCCGCCGCATCGCGGCCGCCGCCCTCACGCGCGCATCGGGCGTCGTCCCCGTCCACACCGATCCGCCCGTGGCCGCGGGCGAGGTCGTGGTCACCGCCGCCGAGGTGCTCGGCCGCTCCCTGCCCCCGGTCGTGTCCGTGGAGGAGTTCCGCGATCGCGCCGCCGGTCGGGGCCTCAGCTCCCACCAACTCGCGATGCTGCTCGACGACGCGTGGTTCGACGTCGCCGACCCGGAGCCACTCGGCACGCTCGAGCTCGACGCCGAGGACCGCGACTGGTACCGGTCCCTCGCGGGGTGAATCCGGCCGGCGTCACTCGCGACGCCGAGCCAGCGCCGCGTCGATCGCGGTCGCGCCGAGGGACACCACGGCGACCACCACGAGCACCCAGCCCGCCGCCGCCGGGGTCAGCGCGCCGGGGTGGACGGGTCGCGGGACCGCCAGGAACACGACCGCCGTGATGCCCGCGAGCGCCCCGAGCACCGTCCAGACCGTTCGACGGACCAGACCGGCGACCAGGCGTCGGTCGCGTCGGTCGGCGAGCACACGCACGTTCACGTTGAGGTGACCGGTCTCGAGGGCTTCCCCGATGCGGTCGACGCGGCGGGGCAGGCGCCGGAGTCCGGGCAGCACCGCGAGTGCCTCACGGACGAGGAGGTCCCGGACCCCGGCGGGGGTCACCTGGTCCCGGATCTGGTCGCGGGCGAGCGTCCGGGCCTCCTCGAGCAGGTCGAACGCGGGCGTGACGGTGCGCAGCGTGCCCTCGAGGATCGCGAACGCCCGGGCGGCCGCGACGAACTCCGCGGGGACCGCCATGCCGTAGCGGCCGAAGACCTCGACGGCCGCGTCGACCGTGTCGATCCCGATGCGGGCTCCGGGTCCGAGCTCGTCGACGACGAACGTCGCGATGTCCCGTCGGAACGCCGGTTCGTCCACGGGGTCGGCGAGCGGGGCGAGCCGGAGCACCCCGTCGGCGATGCCGCGCGTGTCGGCCTGCAGGTAGGCGACGAGCAGTTCCTGGACGGTCTCGCGCAGGGTGAGGTCGAGCCTCCCGACCGATCCGAAGTCGACGAGCGCCGGCCGCCCGTCGGGCATGACGAGGATGTTGCCGGGGTGCAGGTCCGCGTGGAAGACCCCGTCGACGACCACCTGCCGGATGAAGGCGCGGACCACGGTCCGCATCAGTGGTTCCAGCGACGCGGTGTCGGCCCCGTCCGCGCGGGCCGTCGCGAGCGTACGACCGTCGAGGAACTCCATGACGAGCACGCGGCGGGAGCTCAGCTCGTCGACGAGCTCGGGCAGGTGGAGTTCCGCGGCACGACGACTGCGCGCCTGCGTCGCGCGGAGTGCGGCGAGGTTCGTCGCCTCGCGGCCGAAGTCGACCTGCCGCACGAGGTCCGTCGCGTACTGGGCCGCGGCGTCCTCGACCCCGAGCCGACGTGCCTGGGCGGAGGTGCGCGCGAGGAACCGGGTGACCCGCAGGGCGATGTCGACGTCGCGGCGGATCACGACCGCGACGCCGGGTCGCTGCACCTTGACCGCGACGGTCCGGCCGTCCCGGAGGCGGGCACGGTGGACCTGCGCGATCGACGCGGCCGCGACCGGGACGGGATCGAACGCGGCGAACACCTCGTCGACGGGCGCACCGAGCTCCTCACGGAGGAGGGCCGCGACCGCGTCGGCCGGCGCGGGGGTGACGTCCTCCTGGAGATCGGCGAGGGCGGCGCGCCACTCGTCCGGCAGCAGGTCGTCACGCGTCGAGAGCAGCTGACCGATCTTGACGAACGCGCCGCCGGCCTCCTCGAGTGCGCGCCGCAACCCGGTCGCCTGCTCGACCCGGAGACCGGCCGTTCCCGGGGACCGCGAGAAGTCGAGGCGGCCGAACGGCAGCAGCCCGTTGCGCCGAGCGATGCCGAGCAGCTCCGCGAACCGGCGAGCACGGTCGCGGAGCGTCCCCGTCGCGGTGTCGTCGCCCTGGGCGAGATCGGCCAGGCGCGGCAGGGTCGCTCGTCGGTCCGTCACGACCCGATCCTGGACCGCGACCCTGAGCACGGACGACACGGCGCAGCGGCGACACGGCGCAGCGGCGACACGGCGCACCGGCGACACGACGCCCGCACCGGGACTACCGTCTGCGGCACCGCGCCCGAATCGTTCCGGCGCGGGGAGAGGAACGACGTGTTCGAGGCCGAGAACATCCGCGACTGGATCGGGCAGCCGGTCGTCGACGCCGGCGACGACCGGATCGGCAGCCTGGAGAGCATCTACTTCGACACCGCGACGTCGCAGCCGGCGTTCGCGAGCGTCCAGATCGGTCTGATCGGTCGGCAGCGACTCGTGTTCGTGCCCCTCGACGGCGCCACCGTGTCGCCCAAGCACCTCAAGGTGACCTACGACAAGAAGCTCGTCAAGGACGCGCCGTCCATCGACACCGACGGCGAGCTCGAGGCGTCGGTCGAACCGACGCTGTACCAGCACTACGGCCTCGTGTACCAGGCCGGTGCGGGCGGCGAACGGCGACTCGGGCGCCGCTGACCCCGACGACCGTCGAGCGGGCCCTGGACGTCCCCCCACATCGGCACGTCCATCCGGCCGCTCGACGGCCGTCGCACGGCCGGAGCCGCGCCTGTGCTCGAAGTCTCCCACAGGACGCCCGTCCTGGGAAATCGACGGGAACCAGGCCGGGGCGGCGTCCCTCATCGCTCCTGCCACTACGGTGGTCTGCCATGGGCATGCGTGAGGACCAACGCCGACGCACGAGGGACGCCATCCTCGAGGCCGCAGCCCTGGAATTCGGGGAACGCGGCTACCAGGCGACGACCTACGCCTCGGTAGCGGCCAGGGCGCAGGTGGCGAAGAGCCTCGTCAGCTACCACTTCGCGTCGAAGACCGACATGGTCCAGGCGATCATGGACGTGTCCTTCACGCAGGAGGGCGTGTTCGCCGCGCTGCCGGCCGCCGATCGTCCCCCGTTCGACGAACTCGCCCTGTCGACCGTCTTCGTCGCGATGCAGGAGCAGTCGGACCCCATCGGTCGGGCCGTCGTGCGGCTCGAGCGCGAGGCCGAACTCATCGACATCGACCTGCCGGTGCCGTACGTCGGGTGGATCCAGTTGTGCGCGACCACGCTGCAGCGCGCGGTCGACATCGGGGACGCCCCGCCCGAGGTCGACATCCCGTTCGAGGCGCACCTGATGGTCGCCGGGTTCGTCGGCCTCCACGAGCTCGCTGAGTCGCTCGGCGAGTACGAGGGCTTCGTCGCCCGGGCCGTGTCGAACGCGCTCGACCGCTACGCGACGCTCGGTGCCACCCCCGCGGCCCTCGCGTCCGCCACCGAACGCGCGATCGAGGCGATGGAGGAGGCCGGGTGCGACGACGTCGACCGCATCCGTCGTCGGCTGCGGCGACTGGTCGGCTGACCGCCGCCCACGATCGTCACGCGGGCCGGGAGGCGTAGCATCGGTCGCCCCGCCGCCCCCGTCCCCGCTTGGTGAGGTCCCCATCCTGCTCTGCCGTCCGCTGGCCGTGATCGCCGCATCCGCCGCCCTGTCCGTCGTCGTCATCGGCACCGCCGACCCCGGTGCGGGACCGGCCGCGTCGGCGGCCACCGTGGTGCCCGCTTCCACCGCGCACCACGGTGCGCGCGCCGGTCGCGACGGTCTGCCCCCGCGCGGAGCGGAGTACGTCGCGCTCGGCGACTCCTACGCCGCCGGCTACGGCCTGCCACATGCGACGGGGGACCCGGTCCCGGCCTGCGGCCAGTCATCCGAGGACTACCCGCACCGCATCGCGGCCAGCCTGGACCTCCGGCTCGTGGACGTGACGTGCGCGGGGGCCACGAGCGCCGACGTCGTCTCCCGACGCCAGAACGGTGCCGCACCGCAGGTCGACGCGCTGAGCGACCGGACGCGGCTCGTCACGCTGTCCATCGGCGGCAACGACGCGGGGCTGTTCGCGACGGCGTCCTCGTGCGTCGCCCTGTCCCGACGCGGACCCGTGCTGTCGGGGGCGGACGTGCCGAACTGTCGCAGCCGCCTGGTCACCGACGGGACCGACGCGCTCGCGGCGGCCGTCGAGGGTCCCGTCACCCGTGGCATCCGGTCGGCGGTGCGTGCGGTGCGGACGGCCGCGCCGCACGCCCGACTCGTCGTCGTCGGGTACCCCACGATCTTTCCGGACGCCGCCCACACACCAACGGCGGGTTGCTTCCGCGCCGCGCTCGACGCCGCGAGCCTGACCGGGTCGTTCCCGCGCGATGCGTTCCCGTTCACGGACACGGACGTCCGCTACCTCCACGGCGTGCAGCAGCGGCTCGACCGGACGACGCGGGCCGTCGTGCACCAGGCCGGTGGGACCTACGTCTCGATGCTCTCCGCGACGGCCGCCCACTCACCGTGTTCGAGGACCCGGCCGTTCGTCCGGGGGATCACCCTGTCCGCCTCGTCCGGCCTCCGGGACGTCGACCTCGTACCCGGGGCGCTGCATCCGAACGCAGCGGGTGCCGGAGCGATGGCCACGGACGCCGGACGCCGCATCCGCGCCGTGTACGCGGAGGCCGCGGCACGGGCCCGGGAGGCACGGGCCAGCGCGTCCGCGCAGGCGCGGGCGTCCGCGTCGGCAGCGGCTCGTGCGGCCGCCGCTCGGTCCTCCGCCGACGCGGGCCGGCTGGCGATCGGCGCGGGGGTGGTCGGCCTCGGCGCTGTCGTGGTCGTCTGGGCGTTCGTGCGTCGTCGACGTCGTCCCGACGGGTCGTGACGGCCGTGGTGACGAGCGCGGGCATCGTGCTGTACCGACCGGCCGCGGCATCGGTCGCTCGTGGTGCCGCCGACCCGGAGATCGACACCGAGGTCTTCGTCGCGCACATGGCCGGCCCGTTCTGGCGGCGGCGACCACGGGCGTGGTCGTTCCCGAAGGGCGAGTACCTCGACGAGACACCGCTCGACGCCGCGCGGCGCGAGTTCCACGAGGAGATCGGCGTCCCCGCACCGGACGTGCCGTACGTCGAACTCGGCACGTTCCGCCAGGCCTCGGGCAAGCGCGTCACGCTGTTCGCGGGCGCGTCGGACCTCGTCGTGGAGACGGTCCGGAGCACGACCTTCCTCGTCGAGCTCCCGCGGGGGTCGGGCCGGATGGTGTCGTTCCCCGAGGTGGACGACGCCCGGTGGACGAGCGTCGCCGCGGCACGGACGGACCTCGTGGCGGGTCAGGTGCCTGCGCTCGACGCCCTGCTCACCCTGCTCCGTCGCGAGGAGGCGTAGCGCCGACGAGAGGGGCGGCGAGAGAGGCGTCGCGCCCACGAGAGGGGCGTCGCACCCGAGAGAGGCGTCGCGCCCACGAGAGAGGCGGCGGGCTCAGGACGAGGGCCGCACACGACCGGACACGACCCCGCCGCGGACGTGCACGGTGAGGGTGCCGCTCTCGCTCTGCGTCACGAGGGTGACGGATCCGGTGAGGGCGTCGGCACGGGGGAAGCACGACGTGCTCGCCGTCCGACCGTCCGCCGTCGCGAGCAGGCAGACGAGCGACGCGTTCGTCCCGACCGCCGCGTACACGTCCCACGGCGTCTGGGCGTCGTCCGCCGACAGGGAGCGGTTCGTGAACACCAGGCGTGTGGAGTGCAGCCGCACGGGAGCCGAGACCGCTCCCGGGATCTGGTCGGCGAACGTCTGCGGCGCCGAGAGCAGCGCCGCGAGGGTGCGTTCCCCGTCGCTCGTGGCGGCCGCGACCGACGGTCGTGACCGCTGTTGGTCGATCGTCGTCCCGACCAGTGCACCGACGCCGAACGACGCGAGTGCGGTGCCGACGATCGCGACGAGGCCGACACGGCGGAGCCGGACCGGGAGGCGGCCCCACGCTCCTCGCCTCGGCGCGCGACCGGAGCCGGAGCCGCTGGACCGCCCGTCGTCGAGCGCGGTCACCGGTGCGACGTCGCTCGCCCGGGCCGAGGTCGGGTCGGGCGGTGCGGGGGCAGCGGCGCCCGCACCGGACGGGACCCGGTCGGCAGCCATCGGCATCGAGTCGGTCCGGTCGGCGCCGGTCGGTCGAGCATCGCGCGTCTCGGCGGCGACCGGCCGGCCAGGCGCGGGGTCGAGGGCATCGAGCGCCCGGCGAGCGGCCTGCGCCTCGGCGGGCGTGGCGTCCGGCCCGTACGCGATCGCCTGCAACGCCGCGCGGCGCCGGCCCGGCTCCGGGCCTGCGCCGCCGACCCCGTCATCGAGTGCCGACATGTCCTCCGCCGTTCGTCCCACCCATCCTGCTCCGTGGAGCGGCCCGCGGAGCGGCCGGGGTCAGTCCTCGGCCTCGGTGGCCTCCAGGTCGGCGGTCCGGGCGTCGTCGTCCGTGAGCGCGTCGTCCGCGGGCGCCGCATCGCTGTCGAAGGACAGGTCGCGCTCCAGCCGTTCCGCGGTGACCGGCTCCCCGTCGACGATGGGCGGTTCCCACTCGCGGTCGCTGCCGCTCGTTCCGTCGTTGCTCATGACGCCTCCTCGTCCGCGTGGCCGGGGCGCCCACGCTGAGCGCTCCTCGCGCCGACGGTAGGCGCGGCCCGCGACCCCCGTTCCCAGGGACGTCGTCGTCGCCGTCGGCCTAGGCTCGGCGACATGACGGAACCAGGGCACGACCAGCGCGACCCGGCTGCGGCTGCCGAGGCGGCAGCGGCGAGCACCTCCGACAGCGTGCTGCAGGGCGACCTCACCCGGCCGATGAGCGAGGACACCCAGTCGGGTGCGGCGGACTACGTGGCCACGAACACGGGCGGTGTCTCCGCCGAGCGCCGCAACCCGCTGCCGGACGAGGAGCAGGGACGGGGCACGGAGTACGACCCGGTGGACCAGGGCCCGCAGCAGGAGGGTCAGGGCGGCTGATCCCGTTCCGCGGGAGCGACGGCTGCCCGCGCGCCGCGGACCACGTTCAGCGGACTCAAGGCAAGATCACGGCATGACCGCTGCCTCCCCGCGCACCCCGGCCACGGTCGCACTCGACCGTGCCGGTGTCCCTTACACGCCGCACGTGTACGAGCACCACGAGACGGCGACGAACTTCGGCGCCGAGGCGGCCGCGGCGCTCGGGCTCCGCGAGGACCAGGTGTTCAAGACGCTCGTCGTCCAGGTCGACGAGCAGCTCGTGGTCGCGGTGGTCCCCGTCGCGAACCGACTCGATCTCAAGGCGATCGCGACCGCGGTCGGGGGCAAGAAGGCGTCGCTCGCGGCACCGGACCTCGCGGAGCGGCGCACGGGATACGTCGTCGGCGGCATCAGCCCCGTCGGACAGCGCACCACGCTCCGAACCGTGCTCGACGCGTCGGCCGAGGACTACGCCACGATCTTCGTGAGCGGCGGACGGCGGGGGTTCGACATCGAACTCGCGCCGCGAGACCTCCTCGCGGTCACGGCGGGCGCGACGGCCGCGATCGCGCGGGACTGAGCCGACCCCGTGGCGACCTCCTCGCGGACCTGAGTCGGGTCGACGCAACTTCTTCCCGCACCCGGGAATGGCCGGGGCACCTCTGCGTTGTATTGAGTCGGACGCACTCAAGTTCCACAGGAGGTCCCTTTGTCAGACGTCTTCGGCCCGACCGGCAGCGACAACTCGTTCGACGAGTTCCTCGCCCGCCTGCTCCAGGGCCAGCAGCGGTCCGTGCCGTTCGGCCGGCCCGTCGACATCACGCGGCTCCTCAGCCGCCGCACCCACGAAGTGCTCCGCGCCGCGGCGACGTTCGCCGTGGAGCGCGGCCACCACGAGATCGACGCGCTGCACCTGCTCCGCGTCCTCGTGACCGCCGAGCCGTTCGCCGGGCTCGTCCGCACCGTCGGCGCCGACCCCGAGCGGTTCGCCGCCGCGGTCGACGAACGACTCCCGGAGCCGTCCGACGAGCGCCCCGAGGGCCGTCCCGCGCTCACGCCCTCAGCGCAGCGCGCGCTCCTCGACGCCGCGCAGGCCGCGCGCGCGTTCGGATCCACGTACGTCGACCCCGAGCACGTCTTCTTCGCGCTCGTGGTCGAGCAGGACACCGTCGCCGGGCAGATGCTCGTCGCCGCGGGCGTGACGCCGCAGACCATGCAGCAGTACGCGCAGGACGCCGCCCGTGCCGCCCGCGAGGGTCGCCCGGTCGCTGGCAGCACCGCGGCCGGCACGCCGGGCCAGGGGTCCGACACCCCGACGCTCGACCAGTTCGGCACCGACCTCACGGCCCGCGCGCGCGAGGGCGGGATCGACCCCGTGATCGGTCGCGCCGGTGAGATCGAGCAGACCGTCGAGATCCTGCTCCGCCGTACCAAGAACAACCCGGTCCTCATCGGTGAACCGGGCGTCGGCAAGACCGCGATCGTCGAGGGCCTGGCCCAGCGCATCGTCGACGGCGACGTCCCCACGCTGCTCCAGGGCAAGCGGGTCGTCGCACTCGACATGGCCGCGATGGTCTCGGGCACGCGCTACCGCGGTGACTTCGAGGAGCGACTCACCAAGGTCATGGACGAGATCGCGGCGCACCGCGACGAGCTGATCGTGTTCGTCGACGAGCTGCACACCGTCGTCGGCGCCGGCAGCGGTGGTGACGGCGGCATGGACGCCGGCAACATCCTCAAGCCGCGCCTCGCCCGCGGTGACCTGCACATGGTCGGCGCCACGACGCTCGACGAGTACCGCCGCATCGAGAAGGACGCCGCGCTCGAACGCCGCTTCCAGCCCGTGACGGTCGGCGAGCCGAGCGTGGCCGACGCCGTGCAGATCCTCGCCGGCCTGGCGCCGCGGTACGCCGAGCACCACGGCGTCGCCTACACGGACGACGCCATCCGCGCGGCCGTCGAGATGTCACATCGCTACGTGACCGACCGCTTCCTGCCCGACAAGGCCATCGACCTCATCGACCAGGCCGGCGCGCGGCGCCGTCTCGCCCTCAGCGGCACGGTCGACGTCGACGCCCTGCGTGCCGAGATCGTCGACCTGCAGTCCGCCAAGGACCGCGCGGTCGCCGAGGAGCAGTACGAGGAGGCATCGCGGCTCCGTGACGCCATCGACGGACTGGAGGCCCGGATCGAGTCCGCCACCGCGCCCACCGCGACCGACGCGAGCAGCGCCTCCCGGACGGAGGCCGACACGACGATCACCGAGGCGGACATCGCCGAGGTCGTCGCCCGTGCGACCGGCATCCCCGCCTCGCGGCTCACCGCGGACGACCGCGCCCGGCTCGCGGTCCTCGAGGACGACCTGCACGCGCGGGTGATCGGGCAGGACGACGCGGTCGCCGCCATCGCCAAGTCCGTCCGTCGCAGCCGCACCGGCATGGGCGACCCGCGTCGCCCCGTCGGGAGCTTCCTGTTCCTCGGCCCGACCGGTGTCGGCAAGACCGAGCTGGCGAAGGCGCTCGCGTCGAGCCTGTTCGGCGACGAGACCGCGATGCTCCGCTTCGACATGAGCGAGTTCGGGGAGCGCCACACGGTCAGTCGGCTCGTCGGCGCCCCTCCCGGGTACGTCGGGTACGACGAAGCCGGGCAGCTCACCGAGCGTGTCCGCCGGAACCCGTACTCGGTGATCCTGCTCGACGAGATCGAGAAGGCGCACCCGGACGTGTTCAACCTGCTCCTGCAGGTGCTCGACGACGGACGACTCACGGACGGGCAGGGACGCACCGTGGACTTCCGGAACACGGTCGTGATCATGACGTCGAACCTCGGGTCCGAGTTCCTCGCCAGCCGTTCGGGCGCCCTGGGGTTCTCGGCGGCGACCGACGCCTCGGGGTACGAGGAGCAGGACCTGCGGAACCGGGTGATGGGCAAGCTCCGCGAGGCCATGCGGCCCGAGTTCCTCAACCGGATCGACGAGATCGTGCTGTTCCGCAAGCTCGACCGCGCGCAGCTGCACGCCATCGTCGGGCTCCTGCTCGCCGACACCGCACGTCGGGTGGCCGCGCAGGACCTCGACCTGGAGGTCCGTCCCGCCGCGGTCGACTGGCTCGCCGAGCACGGGTACGAACCCGAGTACGGCGCCCGTCCGCTGCGTCGGCTCATCCAGCGCGAGGTCGAGGACCGCGTCGCGGACCTCATGGTCCGCTCCGAGGTCGCGGCCGGCGAGACCATCGCGATCGACGTGGTCGCCGACCAGCTCGTCGCCACCGTGGACCGGGACGCCCGCGTGCGGGTCTAGGTCCACTCCGGGTGGAGGAACGCCCCCGGTGTCGCATCGACACCGGGGGCGTTCCCGTCGCCTGTCCGGGCGGTGCCACGGACCGGACGGGCGTCAGCGCGCGGCGTTCTGCACGAGTCCGACCGCGTACGACGCGAACCAGTCGCCGGCCGCCGGCCCACCGTTGCACGTGCCGTCACTCGCACCGGGTGTCTTCACCCACAGCAGCGCGTCGAGCTGGCCGCTGCCGTACGTGACGTGCGGGTCCTGACCGAGGCCGGCACCCGCTGGGTTGCACCAGTCGCCGCGGGCACCGCGACCGTTCCGCGAGACGTCGATGACGAAGTGCGATCCGCCGGTGAGGGCGGACACCTTGCCGGCGTAGGAGCGCTCCGGGTCGACGGCGTTGAAGTTCGACACGTTCGTGAAGAACCCGCGCGCCTGGCTGACGCCCGCCTGGTTCAGCTCCGAGGCCGTGACGGCCGGCGCGTTCCAGCTCGAGTTCCCCCCGTCGAGGTACGCGGGGACACCGGCGGCGTGGAACTGTGCGACCGCTGTCCTGAGGAGCGGGAGCCGCGTCGACGCGTCCTGCGAACACGACGGGAGCATCGCGAGCGAGTCGGGCTCGACGAGCACGACCGCGCGATGACCGTGGAGGTCGTCCGCGATCTGCTGGTTCCACGCGGTGTACTGCGCGGGCGTCAGCCCACCAGCGGAGTACCCGCCGCAGTCCCGGTCGGGGATCGCGTAGGTGACGAACACCGGGGTGGTGCCCTTCGATTCTGCGCTCGCCAGGTTCCGTGCGATGGTGCTGTCGAGCAGGCCGCCCTGGAACCACTCGCCCAACCAGATCGCGATCGGCTGGCGTGCGATCGTCCGCGCCGCCGCTGCCTCGGTGGCCCGGCCCTGTGCGGCGAGGGTCGCTGCCGCCTGCGCCGGCTGGCTGTCGGGCTGGACGTACAGACCGCCCTGGTAGATCGTCTGCGTCGGAGCAGTACGGATCGTCGCCGGTGTGACGGTGGCGGTCGCCGCCGATGCGCTGACGGTCTCGGTGATGGCCGTCGTGGTGCTGATCGACGCGACGGCGGCGGCCACGAGGGCCGCACGGACGATGCGGTTCATCGGTTGTTCCCCTGGGTGATCGCTGACAGACGTCCTGTACGTCTGCCGTGTGTGGGGGACAAGTCAACCGGCCGCCGTTCCGCTTGTCCACGCGGACCGGAGGGGCTTGCCAACCGCCACGCCGTGTGCTCCTCGCCGGACAGCAGGACGGCCTGTACCCCGGTGGGCATCCCGGATCGGCACACGGCGTACCCCGATCCGCGCCGGTACCGACGGCACGTCGGCCAGCGCCGTCCCCGTACGGTTGGGGCATGACCGAGCACGCCGCGTCCCTCGTCGAACGACTCACCGCCGTGGTGCCGGACTTCCCGAAGCCGGGGATCCTCTTCCGCGACGTCACCCCGGTGTTCGCCGATCCCGTCGCGTTCTCGACCGTCTGTGGCGCACTCGCCGAGCCGTTCACGGACGTCGAGGCAGTGGCGGGCATCGAGGCGCGCGGGTTCGCGTTGGCCGGGGGGATCGCCGTCCAGCGGGGCAGGGGTGTGCTCACCGTCCGCAAGGCGGGGAAGCTCCCCGGCGAGGTCCTCAGCGAGCAGTACGCGCTCGAGTACGGCGAGGCCGCGGTGGAGCTGCGCCCCGGACAACTGCCCGAGGGCACGCGCGTCCTCGTGGTCGACGACGTCCTCGCGACGGGTGGTACCGCCGAGGCGACCATCACGCTGCTCGAACGTGCCGGGTACCACACGGTCGGGTTCGCAGCGCTCCTCGAACTCGACGGCCTCGGGGGCCGGGCCCGTCTCGAGGGTCGACTGCCGGTGCACACCCTCGGGACCGCGCCCGCCTGACGCCTCGCGCGCGCTGCGCAGCGAGCACTCCCGCCACGGTGCGGGCCGGGGTCGTCGACGGGGCGGTGCGGGCCTCCCGGCCGACTAGTGTTGGTGCACCACCGAACGAGGGAGCCCCACCACCGTGACCGAGTCAGTCGTCCCCGCCGCCGACCAGCCCGACGTGCCGCCGGCACCCGCGACCGTGACGGCGACGACCACGACGACCGGGACCGAGCTGTTCGCGGGCGAGCGGTCGGTCGTGGCGATCCGGGTCGACGGTGTGCTCCGTGACCTCGCGGCCGAGGTCTCCGCCGGGGCGGTCGTCGAGCCCGTGACCCTCGCTGAGCAGGACGGCCTCGACATCCTCCGGCACTCGACCGCGCACGTGCTCGCGCAGGCCGTGCAGGCGATCAACCCCGAGGCGAAGCTCGGCATCGGACCGCCCGTCACCGACGGCTTCTACTACGACTTCGACGTGGCCGAGCCGTTCACGCCCGAGGACCTCAAGGCCATCGAGAAGGGCATGGGCCGCATCATCCGGCAGGGCCAGCGGTTCGTCCGTCGCGTGGTGAGCGACGACGAGGCGCGCGAGCTCATGGCGGGGGAGCCGTACAAGCAGGAGCTCATCGGCCTCAAGGGCGCGGCGAGCGAGGGTGACGCCGGCGAGAGCGTCGAGGTCGGTGCCGGCGAACTCACCGTCTACGAGAACGTGGACCCGAAGTCCGGCGAGGTCGTCTGGCAGGACCTCTGCCGCGGGCCGCACCTGCCCACGACCCGGGTCATCGGCAACGCTGCGAAGCTCATGCGGGTGGCTGCGGCCTACTGGCGTGGCTCCGAGAAGAACCCGCAGCTCCAGCGGATCTACGGCACCGCATGGCCCGACAAGGACCAGCTCCGCGCGTACCTCGAGCGCCTCGAGGAAGCCGCCAAGCGCGACCACCGCAAGCTCGGGGCCGAGCTCGACCTGTTCTCGTTCCCGGACGAGATCGGCTCGGGCCTCGCGATCTTCCACCCCAAGGGCGGGATCATCCGCCGCGAGATGGAGGACTACTCGCGGCGCCGCCACGAGGCCGAGGGCTACTCCTTCGTCAACACGCCGCACATCACGAAGGGCGACCTCTTCGAACAGTCCGGCCACCTCGGGTGGTACAAGGACGGCATGTTCCCGCCGATGCACCTCGACGAGGCACGGAACGACGAGGGCGAGATCACCCGGCAGGGCGCCGATTACTACCTCAAGCCGATGAACTGCCCGATGCACATCCTCGTGTACCGCTCGCAGGCCCGGTCCTACCGCGACCTCCCGCTCCGGTTGTTCGAGTTCGGGACCGTGTACCGGAACGAGAAGTCCGGTGTCATCCACGGCCTGACCCGTGTCCGTGGTCTCACGATGGACGACGCCCACATCTTCACGACGCGCGAGCAGATGAAGGACGAGCTCACCCGCACGCTGAACTTCGTGCTGTCGCTGCTCCGGGACTACGGCCTCACCGACTTCTACCTCGAGCTCTCCACGAAGGACCCGGACAAGTACGTCGGCTCCGACGAGGTCTGGGAGGAAGCCACGAGCACCCTGGCGGAGGTCGCCGCCGATTCCGGTCTCGAGCTCGTGCCGGACCCGGGCGGAGCGGCGTTCTACGGTCCGAAGATCTCGGTCCAGGCCCGTGATGCGATCGGCCGCACGTGGCAGATGTCGACGGTGCAGCTCGACTTCAACCTGCCCGAGCGCTTCGGCCTCGAGTACACCGCCGCGGACGGCTCGCGTCAGCGTCCGGTGATGATCCACCGCGCGCTCTTCGGGTCGATCGAGCGGTTCTTCGGCGTCCTCACCGAGCATTACGCGGGTGCCTTCCCCGCGTGGCTCGCACCGGTGCAGGTCGTCGGGATCCCGGTGGCCGAGGAGTACGGCGACTACCTCGACGAGGTCGTGACGCGGCTCCGCGAGCAGGGCGTGCGCGCCGAGGTCGACCACTCTGACGACCGCATGCAGAAGAAGATCCGCACCCACACCAAGCAGAAGGTCCCGTTCATGCTCATCGCGGGCGACGAGGACCGGCAGCAGGGCGCCGTGAGCTTCCGGTTCCGCGACGGCAGCCAGCACAACGGCGTGCCGATCCAGGAGGCCGTGGACCGCATCACGACGGCCATCCGCGAGCGGGCGCAGGTCTGACCGTGGCGGAGACCCCGGGAACGGAGGGCGACCCCTTCGTCATCCGCTCCTCCGCGGACATGGCCGCCGTGCCCGACGCGTTCCAGCGCCTCTGGACGCCGCACCGCGCGGTGTACATCGAGCAGGGACGCGCGGGGGAGGGGCGTGGCCAGAAGGACGACTGCCCGTTCTGCGTCGCGCCGACCCTGCCGGACGAGGACGCCCTCATCGTGGCCCGCGGCCGGACGGCATTCGTGCTGCTCAACCTCTACCCGTACAACAACGGCCACCTGCTCGTCTGCCCCTACCGCCACGTGCCCCTGTACGACGAGGCGACCGACGAGGAAGCCGCCGAGATGACCGCCCTCACGCGCACCGCGATGGGCGTGCTCCGGACCGTGGCGCACTGCGACGGCTTCAACATCGGCATGAACCAGGGCGAGATCGCCGGCGCGGGCGTCGCGGCGCACCTGCATCAGCACATCGTGCCGCGCTGGGCGTCCGACTCGAACTTCTTCCCGATCATCGCGCGGACGAAGGCGATCACCCAGCTCCTCGGCGAGACCCGGCGCCTGGTGGCCGAGGCGTGGCCGCACGAGTCGCGTGTTCGCCCAGCGTGATCACGCTCCGCCGGGCAACTAGACTGGGTGGATCATGAGCGACAGCACCGCATCGACCACCGATCCCGCCTCGACCCCCGGCACCTCGATCACCGGTTCCTCGCGCGTCAAGCGCGGCCTCGCCGAGATGCTCAAGGGCGGCGTCATCATGGACGTCATCGACGCAGAGCAGGCGCGCATCGCCGAGGACGCCGGCGCGACGGCGGTCATGGCGCTCGAGCGTGTCCCCGCCGACATCCGGGCCCAGGGCGGCGTCGCCCGCATGTCCGACCCGTCGATGATCGAGGACATCATCGCCGCCGTGTCGATCCCCGTCATGGCGAAGGCACGCATCGGCCACTTCGTCGAGGCCCAGGTGCTGCAGGAGCTCGGTGTGGACTACATCGACGAGTCCGAGGTCCTCTCGCCGGCGGACTACGTCAACCACATCGACAAGTGGGACTTCACCACGCCCTTCGTGTGCGGCGCGACGAACCTCGGTGAGGCCCTCCGTCGCATCACCGAGGGTGCGGCGATGATCCGCTCAAAGGGCGAGGCCGGCACGGGCGACGTCTCCGAGGCGACGCGGCACATCCGCACGATCTCGAAGGAGATCGCCGCGCTCCGCAACCTCAAGGACGACGAGCTCTACGTCGCCGCCAAGGAGCTGCAGGCTCCGTACGACGTCGTCAAGGAGGTCGCCCGGACGGGTGCGCTGCCCGTCGTGCTGTTCACCGCGGGCGGCGTGGCCACCCCGGCGGACGCGGCGATGATGATGCAGCTCGGCGCGGACGGCGTGTTCGTCGGCTCGGGCATCTTCAAGTCCGGCGACCCGGCGAAGCGCGCCGCGGCGATCGTGAAGGCCGTCACGTTCCACGACGACCCGAAGGTCATCGCCGAGGTCTCCCGCGGTCTGGGCGAGGCGATGGTCGGCATCAACGTGGCCGACGTCCCCGCGCCGCACCGCCTCGCCGAGCGTGGCTGGTAGCCCCGTCGTCGGGAGCGCCCGGCCCCGGATCGGGGTCCTCGCACTCCAGGGCGACTTCCGGGAGCACATCGCGTCGCTGACGGCGCTCGGTGCCGAGGTCGTGCCGCTCCGTCGCCCGGAGGAACTCGCGAGCCTCCAGGGCGTCGTGATCCCGGGGGGCGAGTCCAGCGTGATGGACAAACTGGCGCGGTCGTTCGGTCTCGCCGAGCCGTTGTCCCAGGCCATCCACGAGGGCCTGCCGACGTACGGCACCTGCGCCGGGATGATCATGCTGTCGTCGCGCATCCAGGACGGCATCGACGGGCAGCAGACGCTCGACGTGCTCGACACGACGGTCCGCCGGAACGCGTTCGGCAACCAGAACGACTCGTTCGAGATCGAAATCCCGATGCCGGACCTCGGCGAGGCCCCGGTGCACGCCGTGTTCATCCGTGCCCCGGTGGTCGAGGACCACGGTCCCGACGTGCAGGTCATCGGCGCCCTGCCCGACGGCCGACCGGTCGCGGTGCAGCAGGGCAACGTCATCGCCTCGGCGTTCCACCCCGAGGTCAGCGGCGAGGACCGCTTCCACCGCCGCTTCCTCCAGCTCGTCGCCGACGCCTGACCCGGTCGGCGCGCGCCAGCGGGGAGGCGCGGCTCCACCCGTCCCGTCCCTCCCGGCCTGTACGATGACCGGGATCACCAGAACCGATCGAGGAGAACCGTGTCCGGGCATTCCAAGTGGGCAACGACCAAGCACAAGAAGGCGGTCATCGACCAGCGCCGTGCGAAGTCCTTCGCGAAGCTCATCAAGAACATCGAGGTCGCCGCCAAGATGGGCGGTGCGGACCTCTCGGGCAACCCGACGCTGGTCGACGCCGTGCAGAAGGCGAAGAAGACCTCCGTCCCGAACGACAACATCGACCGCGCGATCAAGCGCGGCGCCGGCCTCACCGGTGAGTCGATCGACTACCAGACGATCATGTACGAGGGCTACGGCCCGAACGGCGTCGCGATGCTGATCGAGTGCCTCACGGAGAACAAGAACCGCGCCGCGGCCGAGGTCCGGACCGCGATGACGCGCAACGGCGGCACCATGGCCGACCCGGGCAGCGTGGCCTACAACTTCGCCCGCAAGGGCGTCATCTCGGTCACCAAGACCGACGGCCTCACCGAGGACGACGTCCTCGGTGCCGTGCTCGACGCCGGTGTCGAGGAGGTCACCGACCAGGGTGGCGGGTTCGAGATCATCACCGAGGCCTCGGACCTCGTCGCCGCGCGGACGGCCCTGCAGGACGCCGGGATCGACTACGACGCCGCCGACGCCGAGTTCGTCCCCGGGCTCCGGATCGACGTCGACGCCGAGACGGCCCGCAAGGTGTTCAAGCTCATCGACGCCCTCGAGGACAGCGACGACGTGCAGAACGTCTACGCGAACTTCGCGATCCCGGCCGAGGTGCAGGCCGAGCTCGACGAGGACGAGGACTAGTCCCGTGACCGGGTCCGACCGGCCCCGTCCGTGATCCGCGTCCTCGGCGTCGACCCGGGCCTGACCCGGTGTGGCGTCGGCGTCGTCGAGGTCGCGGCCGACCGTCGGGCCCGTCTCGTGCACGTCACGGTGGTCCGCACACCGTCGGACATGGCGCTCGAGCAGCGGTTGGTCCGCATCGCCGCGGGCGTCGGTGCCGCGATGGACGAGTTCCGGCCCGATGCCGTGGCCGTCGAGCGTGTCTTCGCCCAGGCGAACGTGCGCACGGTCATGGGCACCGCCCAGGCGGCAGGACTCGCACTCCACGCAGCGGCGTCGCGGTCGATCCCCGTCACGTTGCACACCCCCTCCGAGGTCAAGGCGGCGATCAGCGGCTACGGCAACGCCGACAAGAAGCAGGTGGCGACGATGGTGGCGCGGGTGCTCGGACTGGCCGAGGCCCCGAAGCCCGCCGACGCATCGGACGCGCTCGCACTCGCGATCTGCCACGCCTGGAGGGTCGGCGCACCGACCGAGGCCGGTGCGGGGGCCGTCACGCTCACGCCGGCACAGCGGGCGTGGCGAGAGGCCGAGCGGTCGGTGGTGTCTCGTAGGCTCGGAGGATGATCGCGAGTCTCCGAGGCACCTGCATCGACACGGCGGGTTCCCGCATGGTGGTCGAGGTCGGTGGCGTCGGGTACGGCGTGACCGTGACCCCGCAGCACGCGTTGGCCGTCCGCCACGGGGCCGAGGTCTTCCTGTGGACCGTGCTCGTCGTCCGCGAGGACGACATGTCGCTGTACGGGTTCGAGACCGCCGAGGCGCTGCAGGTGTTCGACCTGCTCCGCGGCGTCTCCGGCGTCGGGCCGAAGTCCGCGATGGGGGTGCTCGCGACGATGACGCCCGCACAGGTGGCGCGCGCGGTCACCGACGACGACGACACGGCCTTCCGCAAGGTGAGCGGCATCGGCCCGAAGACGGCCAAGCTCATCACGGTGGCCCTCGCCGGCAAGCTCACCGCCGTACACCAGGCCACCCCGTCGCCCGCGGCTCCGCACCCCGCATCGGAGGACGTCGTCATCGCCCTGGTCGGTCTCGGTTGGCGCGAGGACGCTGCGCGCACCGCCGTCGACGAGACGATCGCGAACGAGCCCGGTGTCGCAGCGATGGGCACGCAGGCGTTGCTCCGTGCCGCGCTCGGCACGCTCCGGCCGTCGGGTGCGGCGCGATGAGCGGGATCACGTCCTCCGCACCCGAGTCCGAGGCCGAGCTCGCCTTCGAGGGAGCCATGCGGCCGCGGTCCCTGGCGGAGTTCGTCGGCCAGCGCAAGGTGCGCGGGCAGCTCGAGCTCCTGCTCACGGCCGCGGCGATGCAGGAGCGCACGCCGGACCACATCCTGCTGGCCGGGCCTCCCGGGCTCGGCAAGACGACGCTCGCGATGATCGTCGCGCACGAGTCGGGGCGACCGTTGCGGATGTCGAGCGGGCCGGCGATCCAGCACGCCGGCGATCTCGCCGCCGTCCTGTCCTCACTCGTGCCGGGAGAGGTCCTGTTCATCGACGAGATCCACCGCATGGCGCGCTCCGCCGAGGAGATGCTCTACCTCGCGATGGAGGACTTCCGCATCGACATCATGGTCGGCAAGGGCGCGGGCGCGACGAGCATCCCGCTCGACCTCGCCCCGTTCACCCTCGTCGGGGCGACCACGCGGGCCGGGCTGCTGCCGAACCCGCTCCGCGATCGCTTCGGGTTCACGGCCCACCTCGAGTTCTACGAACAGGACGAGCTCGAGCAGGTCCTCGTCCGCGCCGCGGGGCTGCTCGACCTCGCCATCGACCGGTCCGCCCTCCGCGAGATCGCCGGACGGTCCCGGGGGACACCCCGCATCGCGAACCGCTTGCTGCGTCGCGTCCGCGACTACGCCCTCGTGCACGCGCCCGTCAGCGGCATCGACGCCGTCCGTGGCGCACTCGACCTGTACGACGTCGACGAGCTCGGTCTCGACCGCCTCGACCGCGCGGTCGTGGAGACCATGCTCACGCGGTTCGACGGCGGTCCGGTCGGTCTCAACACGCTCGCCGTGTCGGTGGGCGAAGAGAGCGAGACCATCGAGTCGGTCGTCGAACCGTTCCTCGTGCGCGTCGGGCTCGTCACCCGGACACCCCGGGGCCGGATCGCGACGCCGACGGCGTGGCGGCACTTCGGGCTCACACCCGGCGGCGCCGCCCAGCAGGGCTCCGCTCCCACGGCACAGCCAGAACTGTTCGAGCGCGACTGACGCTCCGAGCGGCGACGCGGGGCGGGACGATGCTCCCAGCGCGGTGCCCTAGACTACCCCCGCCCGATTCGAGCACCCCCCGGAAGGCCCATCCCATGCAGTCTAGTCCGACCACCATCGTCATGCTGGTCCTCGCGTTGGGGCTCGTGTTCCTCATGTTCCGCAACAGCCGGAAGCGGAAGCAGCAGCAGGAGACGATGACCACCAAGATGGTCCCGGGCGCGCGCGTCATGCTGTCGTTCGGGCTCTACGGCACCATCGTGTCCGTGAACGACGAGAAGGTCACGGCCGACGTCGAGATCGCGCCCGGCACGATCGTCACCGTCCACCGCCAGACCCTGTCGCGGGTCGTCGACGACAACGGCGACGACGCCGCCACCGCGGTCGTGGGCACCACGGCCACGGGTGACGAGGAACCCCGGCCGGTGATCGCCCCGGTCGAGACCACGGGCGAGCCGGAGTTCGGCGAACGTCTCGGCAGCGACACCACCGGCGTGGTCGACCCGGACGCCAAGCGCGACGACCGCTGACCCCGACCCACCGCCCGGCCGACCCCGATCGGCCCGCCCGAGGGCGACTCCTCCGCACCCGGTAGCCGATCGGCTGCGCGGTCCGTACAGAAAGCAGAGACGCACAGGTGGCACGAACGACACCGGTCAAGAAGGCGCTTCGCTCGCTCACCTGGTTGGTCATCATCATCGCCGCGCTCTCGGCGCTCAACGGGACGGCGACCATCCTGGCCAACAGCGCGAAGACCTCCGGATGGTGGGACTCGGCGAGCTGGGTGCCGGAACTGGCGCTCGACCTCCAGGGCGGCACGCAGATCACGCTCGCCGCGAAGCAAACGGGTGGCAACGACGTCAACGCGCAGCAGCTGCAGCAGGCGGTCGAGATCATCCGTGAGCGCATCGACGCCTCGGGAGTGTCCGAGTCCGAGATCAACACGCAGGGCTCGAACAACATCGTCGTGTCGATCCCCGGCCGGCCCGACAAGCAGACCATCCAGCGGATCGAGGCGGCCGCGAAGCTGACCTTCCGCCCCGTCCTGTACACGACCGCGGCGACGAACACCTCGGTCGGCGGCAAGGGGAAGAACGGTACGGCCTCACCGACGCCGTACAGCCCGCCCGCGTCGCTCGAGGCCACGCCCACGGCGAAGCCGACGAACGCGAGCGACCCGAACTGGGTGAGCGCGCGCCTCCAGGACCTGTACGAGAACTACGACTGCAACGCGCCGGACGACGTCACCTCCGCCCCCGACTCGAAGCCGCTCGTGACGTGTGACCAGGACGGCGCCAGCAAGTACATCCTCGGCCCGGTCGAGGTCGTGGGCGCCGACATCAGCAACGCGACGTCCGGCATCGCCACGAACTCGCAGGGCGTGTCCACCGGCGAGTGGGCCGTCAACCTCAGTTTCAACGGCCAGGGCACCAAGGACTTCCGCGCGGTCACCTCGCGCCTCGTCTCGCTCACGGCGCCGCGGAACCAGTTCGCCATCGTCCTCGACGGCACGGTGATCACCGCGCCCGCCACGAACAGCGCGATCACCAACGGCAAGGCGCAGATCACGGGGTCGTTCACCGCGGACTCCGCCAAGACGCTCGCCGACCAGCTCAAGTTCGGTGCCCTGCCGATCAACTTCACGGTGCAGAGCAACGAGGTCATCTCGGCGACCCTCGGTTCGGCGCAGCTCATCGGCGGTCTGATCGCCGGTCTCATCGGTCTGCTCCTCGTCGTCATCTACTCCGTGGTGCAGTACCGGGCGCTCGCGTTCGTGACCGTCCTGTCGCTCACGGTGTCCGCCGCGATCACCTACCTGGTGATCGCGATCATGTCGTGGCGCATCGATTACCGGTTGTCCCTGGCCGGCGTGGCAGGCCTCATCGTCGCGATCGGCATCACGGCCGACTCGTTCATCGTCTACTTCGAACGCATCCGCGATGAACTCCGCGAGGGCCGCGCGCTCGAGAGCGCGGTCGAGGCGGGGTGGCGCCGTGCCTTCCGCACGATCCTGGCGTCCGACTCGGTCAACTTCCTCGCGGCCGTGACCCTCTACATCCTCGCGGTGAGCGACGTGAAGGGCTTCGCGCTGACCCTGCTGCTCACGACGATCATCGACATCATCGTCGTGACGCTGTTCACCCACCCGATGCTCCGGCTCATCGCGCGCACCCGGTTCTTCAACGAGGGACACCGCTTCAGCGGGCTCGACCCGACCGCACTCGGTGCGGTGTACCGGGGCCGCGCGCAGTTCCGTGCCCCCGTCGTGGACGGCAAGCGCCAGCGGAGCGCACGTGAGGCCGCGCGACGACAGACGATCGCCGAACGCAAGGCGCAGGGCACGACGACGACCACGGACTCCGAACGCCCTGAGACCGACGGGAAGGACTCCTGATGGCCAGCTTCAGCCAGTTCGGCAGCGACCTCTACACCGGCAAGCGCTCCTACGACATCGTCGGGCGCCGACGCCTGTGGTACACGATCGCCATCGCCGCGATCGTCATCTCCGTCGTCGTGCCGTGGCTCCGCGGTGGCTACCACCTCGGCATCGAGTTCACCGGCGGGTCGGAGTTCACCATCTCCGACGTGTCCACCCTCGATCAGGACCCGGCCACCGCTGCGGTCGAGCGGGTCGTCCCGGACGTCGTCCCGCGGGTGTCCCAGCTCGGCCGGGACTCGATCCGGGTCCAGACCTCGCAGCTGACGACCGCGCAGAACGACGACGTCGCTGCCGCGCTCGCCAAGGCGTACGACGTGTCGGACACCAAGGTCGCGTCGTCCTACATCGGTGCGACCTGGGGTGCGGACGTCCTCGACCAGGCCATCCGCGGTCTCGTGATCTTCCTGATCCTCGCTGCCGCGTTCATGACCATCTACTTCCGCACCTGGAAGATGTCGCTCTCGGCCATGGCGGCGCTGCTCCACGACCTGCTCATCACGGCCGGGGTGTACGGCATCGTCGGCTTCGAGGTCACGCCCGCCGCGGTCATCGGGTTCCTGACGATCCTCGGGTACTCCCTGTACGACACGGTCGTGGTGTTCGACAAGGTCCGCGAGAACACCGCCCAGGACGCCGAGGGCTCGCGGCGCACCTTCGCGCAGTCGGTGAACCTCGCGGTGAACCAGACGCTCGTCCGCTCGATCAACACCTCGGTGGTCGCGTTGCTGCCCGTCGCGGCGATCCTCTTCATCGGGTCGTACGTCCTCGGCGCCGGGACGCTGCGGGACATCTCGCTCGCGCTGTTCATCGGCATCATCGTGGGCACCTACTCGACGATCTTCATCGCGTCGCCGCTCTACGCACACCTGCGGATCGGCGAGGAGAAGATCCGCAAGTCGGACCAGAAGAAGCTGCAGGCCGCGGCACGACAGCCGGCCTGACCACCGAGAGGCGACCGCATGCAGGAGATCGACGTCCACGAGGCCATGCGCCGCGTCGAGGGCGGAGCGCGACTCATCGACGTCCGCGAGCAGGACGAATGGGACGCGGGCCACGCCCCGGTCGCGCGCCTGCTGCCGATGTCGGCCCTGCAGGAGCGGTGGACCGAGATCGCCACCGACGATGAACCGGCACTGATCATCTGCCACTCCGGCCACCGGTCGGGGATGGTCGCCGACGCGCTCGAGCGGTCGGGTGTGCCGGCCGTGAGCGTGGCCGGTGGCATGGTCGCCTGGGCGCAGGCCGGGGGAGCGGTCACGACGGCCGCTGACGACGCGAGCGGGCACCACGACGCCGTGGGCGAACCGGGTTCGGACGCCTGAGTCCGCGCGCGTAGTGTTGAACGCACAGCACCCGGCGTTGCCTGCACCACGAGTGTCGGGCAGTCCGCGTGCGGACGACCGCGACCGCGGCCGAGGGACATCAGTGGGACGACGCTCCGAGCGACGTGCCGGGGCCGGAGGCGACGCATGACCGACACACGGGAATCCGCGGCGGCCGAGGGCGCCGCAGCGCGACCCGATCCGGCGACGATGCCGTCGAGCGCCCCGACCGGTGCCAACACGACCGGTTCGATCGGGTCGTTGCGCTCCCTGCTCCCGCGACTGTTCTCGCGCGCCCAACCGGCCGGGGCCGTGGACACCCTCATCCGGACGGTCCGCGCGCACCACCCGAAGGCGGACGTGACGCTCATCGAGCGCGCCTACTCCGTGGCCGAACGCGCCCACGACGGACAGCGCCGGAAGTCGGGCGAGCCGTACATCACCCATCCGGTGGCGGTCGCGCAGATCCTGGCCGACCTCGGCATCGGGTCCATCACGATCGCGGCGGCGCTGCTCCACGACACCGTCGAGGACACCGAGTACACACTCGACGAACTCCGCGACGACTTCGGTGACGAGATCGCGATGCTCGTCGACGGCGTCACCAAGCTCGACAAGCTCAAGTACGGCGACAGCGCGCAAGCCGAGACGGTCCGCAAGATGGTCGTCGCGATGTCGAAGGACATCCGCGTCCTCGTCATCAAGCTCGCCGACCGGTTGCACAACGCGCGGACATGGGGCTTCGTCGAGTCCGCCTCCGCGACCCGGAAGGCCAAGGAGACGCTCGAGATCTACGCGCCCCTGGCGCACCGTCTCGGCATCCAGATGATCAAGCTCGAGCTCGAGGACCTGTCGTTCGCGGTCCTCCATCCGAAGCTGTACGTCGAGATCGACAGCCTCGTCAAGGAGCGCACCCCGAAGCGCGAACAGTTCGTGCAGAACGTCATCGGCCTGGTCAAGAAGGACCTCAAGGCCGCGCGCATCCGCGGCGACGTGATGGGCCGCCCGAAGCAGTACTACTCGATCTACCAGAAGATGATCGTGCGAGGGCGGGAGTTCGACGAGATCTACGACCTCGTCGGCATCCGGGTCCTCGTGCCGACGGTCCGCGATTGCTACGCCGTGCTCGGGTCGGTCCACGCGCGGTGGACCCCGCTCCCGGGACGCTTCAAGGACTACATCGCGACCCCGAAGTTCAACCTGTACCAGTCGTTGCACACGACCGTCATCGGCCCGCAGGGTCGCCCGGTCGAGATCCAGATCCGCACGCACGAGATGCACCTCCGTGCCGAGTTCGGGGTCGCGGCCCACTGGAAGTACAAGCAGCGGATGAACGGCCGCGACGTCGACACGACGAGCCACTCCGACGCCGACATGGCCTGGCTCGCGCACATCTCGGACTGGCAGGCGGAGACGAGCGACCCGACCGAGTTCCTCGACTCGCTGCGGTACGAGATCGGTGCGAAGGAGACCTACGTCTTCACGCCGCAGGGCAAGGTGATCGGGCTGCCCGCCGGAGCCACCCCCGTGGACTTCGCGTACGCGGTGCACACCGAGATCGGCCACCGCACGATGGGTGCGAAGGTGAACGGTCGGCTCGTGCCGCTCGAGAGCGAGCTGTCGAGCGGCGACGTCGTCGAGATCTTCACCTCGAAGAACCCCGACTCCGGCCCGAGCCAGGACTGGCTCGCCTTCGTCCGGAGTCCTCGGGCCCGCAACAAGATCAAGCAGTGGTTCACCAAGGAACGCCGCGAGGAAGCGATCGAGCAGGGCCGCGACGCCATCGCCCGTGCGATGCGCAAGCAGAACCTGCCGCTCCAGCGACTCATGAGCCAGGACACCGTCGCCGAGGTCGCGTCGAGCATGCGGTACGAGGACGTCTCGGCGCTGTACGCCGCCATCGGCGAGGGACACGTCTCGACGCAGTCGGTGATCGAGAAGATCCTCGCGAGCGTCCAGACCGAGACCGAGACCGACGAACCCGAGCTGACGTTCCCCGCCCGGGTGTCGAGTCGGGTGCTCCGGAACAGCGACAGTGGTGTGCTCGTGCGCGGCGCACCGGACATCCTCGTGAAGCTCGCGAAGTGCTGCACCCCGGTGCCGGGGGACCAGATCGTCGGGTTCATCACGCGCGGACAGGGCGTGTCGGTGCACCAGGCGACGTGCTCGAACGTGCAGTCGCTCATGCAGGAGCCCGACCGGATGATCGAGGTCGAGTGGGCCCCGTCGTCGAAGAGCGTGTTCCTCGTGCAGATCCAGATCGAGGCACTCGACCGCGCTGGCCTCCTCAGCGACGTCACCCGGGTGCTCTCGGAACACCACGTCAACATCCTGTCGGCGACCGTGTCGACCTCGTCCGAGCGGTTGGCACTGTCCCGGTTCGTGTTCGAGATGGGTGACACGACCCACCTCGACCGCGTGCTGAACGCGGTACGCCGCATCGACGCCGTGTACGACGTCTACCGGGTCAGCGCGGGCTGAGCCGGCGGGGGACGGTCATCGCAGGGCCTCCTCGAGCCGGCCGACCGCCTGTCGCGAGTGTGGCGCGGACCGCGTCGCCGCCAGCGCGGTCCGGATCGCGTCCGGATGCACGAGCGCGGTCAACCGTCGCACCGCCTCGGCGTCGTCCCGCTCCCACCGCTCACCGACGCGCAGGAGGTCGACGGCCGTCCGGAGGGGGGCGGTGACACGTGCCGGACCGACGACGACGACGTCGGACCGAGTGAGCCGGGTCTCGCGCACGCGGAGCCGCGGCCGGGAGGCCCGAGCGCGCGTCCCGGGGCCGGCGCAGGCCTGCAGCACGGCGGGGGCGCGTGACCGAGCACCCCAGATCCACGCCGCCGTGAGCCGCTCGGCGACGATGCGCGAGTCGGACACGGACCACGCGAACGCACTCGCCCGCGTCAGGGCGTCGTCGGGGAGCGCGACGGACGCGAAGCAGGCGTCGACCTCGTAGAGCTCGCCGTCCAGCCGCGCGGCGCAGAGCTCCGCGAGGGCGAGGTCGTCAGGGGTGTGGATGCGGCGCACCGGACGAGTCTGGCGCGGCCGTCGGTCCAACGTCGTCGGTGCATCCCGCCCTGTGGAGGAGTCGCCCGACCGGGCGATCTGAGGCCGCTCAGTACGAGCTGGTGTCGTCCCCGAGGCCGGACGCCGCACCGGTACGAGCCCGATGGGCGTACTCGTCCATGATCCGTGCCGATGCGCTCGTGCCGATGCGATCCGCCCCGGCGGCGACCATGGTGATGACGGCGTCGAGACCGCGCACCCCGCCGGACGCCTTCACCCCGACGTCCGGTCCGACCGTCGCCCGCATGAGGCGGATGTGGTCCTCGGTCGCGCCGCCGCCCGCGAAGCCCGTCGACGTCTTGACGAACGAGGCTCCCGCCCGGACGGCCGCGTGGCAGGCGGCGACGATCTCGTCGTCGGTCAGGAACGCGGTCTCGAGGATCACCTTGACGGGGACGTCGCCCGCGACCTCCACCACCGCGCGGACATCGGCCTCGACCGCGGCCCAGTCGCCGCTCTTCGCGGCGCCGATCTGCTGCACCATGTCGAGCTCGAAAGCGCCATCGGCGATCGCCTGACGGGCCTCCGCGGTCTTGGTGCTCGTGGTCGTCGTGCCGTGCGGGAACCCGATGACGGTGCCGACTCCCACGCCGGTACCGGTGAGGCGCTCGACGGCGTGTCGGACGTCACTCGGACGGACGCACACGCTGAGGACCCGGTGGGTCGCCGCCTCGTCGAGTTGGGTGTCGACGGCGGCGCGGTCGAGTTCGGGCTTGAGGATCGCGTGATCGATGAGACGACGGACGTCGTCGGCGGACGCGGGGAACAGTGCGGATTCCACAGCATCCGAGCGTACCGTCCCGGACATGCGTCTCCTCGTCACCGGAGCCACCGGGTACATCGGCGGCCGCCTCGTCCCGCGCCTGCTCGAGGCGGGCCACGACGTCCGTGTCCTCGCCCGGACCCCGCGCAAGCTCGACGACGTGCCGTGGCGGGATCGCGTCGAGGTGGTGCAGGGCGACCTCACCGACGCCGACGCGGTCGCTCGCGCCGTCGACGGCATGGAGGCCGTGTACTACCTCGCGCACAGCATGGGGACGCGCGGCGACTTCGAGGAGACCGAGCGCCGTGCCGCGCGCACCATGGCCTCGGCCGCACGCGCCGCCGGTGTCCGACGGTTCGTCTACCTCGGCGGGCTGCACCCGGACGGCGCGACGAGCAAGCACCTCCGCAGCCGGGCCGAGGTCGGGCAGGTCCTCCTCGACTCGGGCGTCCCCACCGTCGCCCTGCAGGCGGGGGTCGTCATCGGGTCCGGCAGCACCTCGTTCGAGATGATCCGGCACCTCACCGACGTGCTGCCATGGATGCCGGCGCCGCGGTGGGTCCGGAACCGCATCCAGCCGATCGCCGTCCGCGACGTCCTGTACTACCTCGTCCGGGCGATCGAGCTACCGGCGGACGTCAACCGGACCTTCGACATCGGCGGCCCCGACGTCCTCCGCTACGGACAGATGCTCAACGCGTACGCGGTCGAGGCGGGCCTGCCCCAGCGACCGATCTCGACCCTCCCGGTCCTGACGCCCGAGCTGGCGGCCCACTGGTTCAACCTGGTGACGCCGATCCCGCGTGCCCTCGCCAAGCCGATCATCGAGTCCTTGCAGTACGAGTGCGTGCAGCGGGAACACGACATCGACGCGTTCATCCCGCATCCCGACGGCGGCCTGACCCCGTACCGGACGGCCGTCCGACTCGCGTTGCAGAAGACGCGCGAGGGCGAGGTCGAGACGAGCTGGCGCAACGCGAGCATGGACGGCGCGCCGAGCGACCCGCTGCCGAGCGACCCGGAGTGGGCCGGCCACGTCGTGGACGTCGACGATCGAACGCGCCGGACGACGGCCTCGGCTGAGGACGTCTGGCGTGTCATCGAGTCGATCGGTGGCGACAACGGCTGGTACTCGCTGCCCCTCGCCTGGGCCCTGCGCGGGTGGATGGACCGCATCGCCGGTGGCGTCGGTCTGAGCCGCGGCCGACGGAACCCGGATCGACTCGAGACCGGGGACGTCCTGGACTGGTGGCGGGTCGAGGAGCTCGACCGGGGCCGTTACCTCCGGTTGCGAGCAGAGTTCAAGGCCCCGGGCCGGGCCTGGCTGGAGCTGTCCGTGCGGCCCACCGAGGACGGCTCCGAGTACCACCAGCGGGCGATCTGGTTCCCGCAGGGACTCGCCGGACGCCTCTACTGGTGGTCGATCCTCCCGTTCCACGGGATCATCTTCCCCGGCATGGTCGAGCGCATCACGGCGCGTGCGGAACGCGGCGGCGGACGCCAGGACCTCCCACACGAGGCGCCGCTCGGCACACCACACCGTGAGACCGCCGCGAGCGAACGCTCGGCGGCC
Organism: Curtobacterium sp. MCBD17_028; assembly: GCF_003234875.1. NCBI lineage: Bacteria > Bacillati > Actinomycetota > Actinomycetes > Micrococcales > Microbacteriaceae > Curtobacterium > Curtobacterium sp. MCBD17_028. The sequence goes on from NZ_QKTQ01000002.1 coordinate 90,610, forward strand.
GGATGAGGTCCCCGGCTCGCACCGGAAGCCCGCCCACGGCAGAATGGACCACGACGTCGAGGAGGCAGTCATGACCGACGAGCAGACCGGAATCGAACAAGGCGGCGCGGACGAAGCCCACGAGGCTCCCGCGGGGGAAGCAGCAGCGGACTCGTCCGCCACCCCGGCCCCACGCCAGCGGCCGTCGTCCTCGGACCACGACGGCGAACTCGTGCTGTTCGTGGGCGACAGCCTGACGGCAGGCGGCGACTGGCAGTCGTGGCTGCCGGGGGAGCGGGTGCGGAACCTCGGGGTGAACGGGGACACCACCGACGGCGTGCTCGCGCGCCTCGACGAGGTCGTCGCGGCACAGCCCGACGTCATCGTGCTGCTCATCGGCACGAACGACTTCGGCAACCACCGGGCGACCGCGGAGCACGTGGTGCGCAACGTCGAGTCCATCCTGGTGGACCTGCGCCGCGACCTGCCGGGCGTCCGGCTGCTGCTCGTGTCGATCCTGCCCCGCGCGGCGTCGTTCACACCCCGGATCGAGGAGGCGAACCGGCACCTCCGGCAGTTCGTCGCGACCTGCCGCGCACAGTTCCTCGACCTGTGGCCGGCACTCGCCGAGGGCGACCGGATCGACCCCCGGTTCACCGAGGACGACCTGCACCTCAACGAGGACGGCTACCGCGCCGTGGTGGGCGAGCTCCTCCCCGCGCTCGAGCGGCTCCGGGACCTGCCGCCGATGTCGCGTCCGATCAACCTGGCGGACCTCCGCGACCTCCAGCGCTGATGCCGTCCGGCTCCCGCCGACAGGCGGAACCGGACTTCACACGTCCCGCTCTCGCGCCCGGCCTCCTGGCCGCGGTGGGCCTCCTGGCCTGCATCGCGCTCGTCGGCTCGTCCGGCTTCGTGTTCGTGCGTGTCGGCGTGACGTTCCTGGCGCTGGTCGTCATCGTGTTCGCGTTCCGGGCGCGAGCGTGGGTCGCCGCCGCCGTCACGCTGGCGATCGCCGTGTGCTGGAACCCCGTCGTGACGGTGCCGATCCCCGGCCAGCTGTGGGCGGCCCTCCAGATCGTCGCGGCCGCGGCGTTCGTCGCGGTGGGCATCGTCGTGAAGGTGCCCGACGACCGCACCTGACGGACGGTCACGCGCGCGCTCACGCCGCCGAGCGACCGCACTGACGCCGCCACCGTGGACCGATAGGATTCGGATGGCGGGCACCGTGCCCGACCGCATCGAGAAGGGCGTGGATGGCCGACGAGACCGCACCGGAGACCGAGAGTCCGCTGCTGAACCCTCATCCGTCCTCCGGCGGACTCGAACGATCCGACGTCGTGGTCCGGAAGGGCCGGCTGACGCTCCTCAACGGGCACCTCACCCCGCAGCAGTCGATGATCGAGGACCTGCTCTTCATCGACGACGCGCTCACGGCCGCCGACGTCGACCACATGCTCATCCGCGGCAACGACACCCGGCCCGTCCTCGCGCTCGACGAGCGTGACCGACAGCGCGCCGAGAGCACGCTCATGGACGCCTGCGTGAACGAGCCGTTCTACGCGAAGCCACCGGGGGAGCGCGCGGTCCTGATCGCCGACGACGGTCTCGGGCAGTCCGGGAGGGACGTGCTGCGGCTGTTCCGTCCCCGTCTGGAGCCGATCGGTCGCCTCCGCTACGGCGCGGACACCGCGGTCCAGGTCGAGTTCTGGCGCGTCACCGACACCGAGGTCCTCGCGCCCGTCGAGAACGCGATGATGCGCCGCAGTCTGCCGCTCGACGAGTTCGTCCGGACCGAGGTGGAGCGCTACGGCCGCACGTGGCAGACGATCGAGCACATGTTCGACGACCACGTCAGCGACATCACGTTCCCCATCGACATCGTCTTCTCGTGGGTCGACGGCAACGCGATCGAGTACCAGCGCGCCCGGCAGGCACAGCAGGCCGGCGCCGTCCTGGGCGAGGGCGACGACGCCCCGGCCCGCTTCCGGCAGATCGACGAGCTCAAGTACGCACTCCGGTCGGTGCACACGTTCGCGCCCTGGATCCGCACGATCTACATCGCGACCGATTCCCCCGCCCCGGCTTGGCTCGCCGATCACCCACGGGTGCGGATCGTCCGGAGCGAGGAGTTCTTCGCCGATCCGTCGGTCCTGCCGACGCACAACTCGCAGGCCGTCGAGTCGCAGCTCCACCACATCCCCGGCTTGAGCGAACACTTCATCTACTCGAACGACGACATGTTCTTCGGCCGCTGGGTCGACCCCTCGATGTTCTTCTCGCCCGGCTCGATCACGAAGTTCATCCTCGCCACCACCCGCATCGGCCTGGGGACGAACAACGCCCAGCGCAGCGGCTTCGAGAACTCGGCACGGGTGAACCGGCAGCTCCTCCAGCAGCGGTTCGGCGCGATCACCACGCGGCACCTCGAACACGCCGCCACCCCGCTCCGCAAGAGCGTCATGTCCGAGATGGAGCACGAGTTCGCCGACGAGTTCGCGCGCACCGCAGCGTCACGGTTCCGCGCCGCCGACAACATCTCCGTGACGAACTCGCTGTACCACTACTACGCACTCATGACCGGGCGCGCCATCGTCCAGGAGAACGCGGTGGTGCAGTACGTCGACACGACCATGGTGTCCGGCCTCACGGCGCTCGACGAGCTGCTCCGCCGGCGCAACGTCGACTTCTTCTGCCTCAACGACGGGAGCTTCCCGGAGGTCTCCGACGACGAGCGCACCGCCCGGGTGACGGACTTCCTCGAGAAGTACTTCCCGTTCCCGGCCCCGTGGGAGCGGCCCACCGATGGGATCGCTCCCGCCGGAGCCGCTACCGCCGGCTGACGGGGGAGGCCGGCACCACCTCGTCGCGGAACACCGGGATGCTCGAGGTGACCGGCTGCGGTTCGACCGCGGCCGGGATGACCACGCCTGCCGCAGCGAGCCGTTCGGCAACCTGTACCGGCGCGACGCGCTCGCCCACGGTCGCGTAGTGCCCGATCGGAACGACCGAGTGGACCACGGTCGATCCGTACACGTGCACGAGGTTGAACGACTGCGCACCGTCGCGCCCGCGGGTGCCACCGCCCTCGGTGACCAGGTCCTGCGTGTAGCAGGTCGCGCTGGCGACCGAGACGGGGATCCCGGCGAACTGCGACGTCGTCGAGTAGTGCAAGTGGCCACCGATGATCGAGATGATGTCGGAGCCCTCCACCACCTCGGCGAGTGCCTGCTGGTCGCGCAGTTCGACGAGGACCGTCAGGTCCTGGACACTCGGCACGGGCGGGTGGTGGAGCGCGAGGATGGTGCCGTGCGGCGCCGCCACGCTGAGTTCCTCGGCGAGCCAGTCGAGCTGCGCGGAGGTCAGTTCCCCGTAGTGGTGGCCAGGGACACTCGTGTCGAGCGTGATCACCCGGAGCCCGTTGACGTCGTACACGAAGTCCACGGGCCGGTCGGTGGGCTGCAGACCGAACAGCTCACGCCGGAACGCGCCACGCTCGTCGTGGTTGCCCATCGCCCAGATGAGCTGGGCACCGAGTCGTTCCGACGCCGGTTCGAGGATGCGGCGGACCCGTGCGTACGCTCCTGGCTCACCGCGGTCCGCGACGTCGCCCGTGACGACGATGGCCTCGGGGTGCGAACCCGACGCCTCGATCTCGTCGACGATCTGCTGCAACCGCGCAGCCGAGTCGACGTCTCCGTACAGCTCGCCGTCAGCGGCGATGAGGTGGGTGTCGGAGAGGTGGAGCAGGAAGTGGTTCGGCCTGGGGTGTTCGGCCGTCCGGATGTCCATGGAGCTCGCAATCAATCACTCGTCGAGGAACAGCGCGGCCAAGGTTGTCACAGCCACGTACACCAGTCCAGCACCCGCGCGTGAACGTGCCCTGAACTGGGTGGGCGTGTCCGATCGTCCCCAGGTGAACGACGAACGACGAAGCGCCCGACCACCATCGTGGTCGGGCGCTCCCGTGTGTCGGTTCAGTGACCGCCGCTGCCGACCTGCGGCGCCTGGTGCGTGCCCTCGAGGTCCGGCCCGTGGTGCGCCGCATGCGCGGCGTCGAGCTCGGGCTTGGTGACGGGGGCGATGCGATCCTCGAAGAAGAACTTCGACATCCGAGCGCGGACCCGCTCGACCGGGCTGATCTTGCCGCGTGCGTTCGGACGGAGCATGAGCGGCTGGTACTCGTTGAACTGCAGCAGACGCCACCGCTCGTACTCGTCGAGCTGCTCGTGGACCTCGATGTACTCGCCGTGCGGCAGGCGCACGATGCGGCCCGACTCGTACCCGTGCAGCACGATCTCGCGGTCCTTCTTCTGCAGCGCGAGACAGACGCGCTTCGTGATCCAGAAGGCGAAGAACGGGCCGAGGACGACCATCGCCTGCACCACGTGGATGACGTGGTTCAGGGAGACCATGAAGTGCGTGGCGATGATGTCCGAGCTCGCAGCGGCCCAGAGGCTGCCGTACAGCGTCATGCCGGCGGCACCGATGGCCGTGCGGGTCGGCGCGTTCCGCGGGCGGTCGGCGATGTGGTGCTCGCGCTTGTCGCCCGTGACCCACGCCTCGAGGAACGGGTACAGCAGGATGGCGCTGATGAGCAGCACGAGCACGATGATCGGCGCGAGGATGTTCATCGAGAGCGTGTAGTTGCCCCAGATCACGAACTCCCAGTGCGGCGGGACCAGACGCAGGGCGCCGTCGGCGAAGCCGATGTACCAGTCGGGCTGGGTCCCCGCGGACACCGGGGACGGGTCGTACGGACCGTACGTCCAGATCGGGTTGATCGTGAACAGCGACGCGATCAGTGCGAGGATGCCCGCGACGATGAAGAAGAACCCGCCCGCCTTCGCGGCGAAGGCCGGGAGGATCGGGACACCGACGACGTTCTCGTTGGTGCGGCCCGGGCCGGCGTACTGCGTGTGCTTGTTGATGACGACGAGCACGAGGTGCACACCGAGCACGGCGACCAGGATCGCCGGCAGCAGCAGGATGTGCAGCGTGTACAGGCGGCCGACGATCGCGGTCCCCGGGAATTCCCCGCCGAACAGCAGGTAGGCGATCCACACGCCGATGACCGGGACACCCTCGATCATGCCGACGATGATGCGGAGGCCGTTGCCGGACAACAGGTCGTCGGGCAGCGAGTACCCCGTGAAACCCTCGGCCATGGCGAGGACCCAGAGGAGGAAGCCGAACACCCAGTTGAGCTCACGCGGCTTGCGGAACGCGCCCGTGAAGTACACCCGGAGCATGTGCAGCATGATCGAGGCCACGAACAGCAGCGCCGCCCAGTGGTGGATCTGCCGGACGAACAGACCGCCGCGGATGTCGAACGAGATGTTGAGCGTCGACTGGTACGCCGCCGACATCTCGATGCCCTTGAGCGGGACCCACGAGCCGTCGTACGAAACGTCCGCCATCGACGCCTGGAAGAAGAACGTCAGGAAGGTGCCGGACAGCAGCACGACGACGAAGCTGTAGAGCGCCACCTCGCCGAGCATGAACGACCAGTGGTCGGGGAAGATCTTGCGACCGACCTCTTTGACCAGCCCGGAGATGCTCGTGCGCTCGTCGATGTAGTTCGCGGCCGCGCCGACCAGCCGGGACGTCGGCGTCGGCGCGTTCTGCGGCGGTGTGGCCGCCGCCGGCGTGGGACCGGTGGTCCGTGTGGTGGTGGTGCTCATGAAACGCGCTCACGCTCCCAGAAGCTGGGGCCGACGGGCTCGTGGAAGTCGCTCTGTGCGACCAGGTAGCCCTCGGAGTCGACCGTGATGGGAAGTTGGGGAAGGGGCCGGCTCGCCGGGCCGAAGATGACCTCGCAGCTGTGCGCGACATCGAACGTCGACTGGTGGCACGGGCACAGCAGGTGGTGCGTCTGCTGCTCGTAGAGCGCGACGGGGCATCCGACGTGGGTGCAGATCTTCGAGTAGGCGACGATGCCGTCGTACCCCCAGTGTTCCTGGCCCTTGCGGGGATGGAGCTCCGACGGGTCCAGGCGCATGAGCAGGACGGCCGCCTTGGCCTTCTCCTCGAGCATGTCCGACTTGTCGAGCAGACCGTCGGGGATCACGTGGAAGACCGAGCCCTGGGTGACGTCGGACGCCTTGATCGGCAGGCCGGTCGGGTCCTTCGTCAGGCGTGTGCCCTGCTTCCACATCGTGTAGCTGAGGAGCTTGTTGGGGTCGGCAGCGGGCGCGAGGTCGCGCACCAGCACGACACCAGGGAGCGGGAACGCCACGAGCGCACCGATGAGGCTGTTGCGGATGACCGTTCGACGGTTGAAGCCCGATTCCTTGTCGCCGAGCCGGAAGGCCTCGACGGCCTTCGCACGGGTCTCCTCGGAGCCACGGGTCGCGTGACGCTGCTCGGAGATCTCGCGGTCCACGACGAGGGTCTTGGACCAGTAGACGGCACCGAACCCGAGGGCGAGGAGCGCCAGCGTGATCGACAGACCGAGGAACAGGTTGCCGAAGCGGACCGTCGACAGGTCGCCGGCGCGGACGGGGAACGCGACGTAGGACGCGATCGCCAGGATGCTGCCGATGATCGAGACGTAGAAGAACGTCGCGACCTGACGCTCCGCCAGACGCTCCTTCTTCGGGTCGACGTCGGTCCGCCGCGGGCGGTGCGGCGGCTCACCCGGGTTCTGGAACGGCTCGGCGGGCAGGACCGCGGTACCGGCGGGGATCGAGGGCGTGTCGTGCTTCTCGACAGCGGAGGACGCGGACAGTACGTCGTCGTCGCGCTCTGTCATGGTGTTCCCTTCAGTGGTGTCGTGCGACACGGGTCGATCAGTTGGTCTTCGCGGTGAGCCAGACGGTCACCGCGACGACCGCACCGAGTCCGAAGATCCAGAGGAACAGGCCCTCTGCCACCGGGCCGATGTCACCGAGGGCGAACCCGCCCGGGGACTTCGTGTCCTGGATGTACTTCAGATAGGTGATGATGTCCGCCTTCTGCTTCGGCGTGATGTTCAGGTCGTTGAAGACCGGCATGTTCTGCGGACCGGTGAGCATGGCCTCGTAGATGTGCTTGCCCGACACCGTCTTGAGGTTCGGCGCGTACTTGCCCTCGGTCAGGGCACCGCCGGCACCCGCGACGTTGTGGCACATCGCGCAGTTCACCCGGAACAGTTCGGCGCCCTTGGCCGCGTTGGCGTTGCCGTTGGTGAGGCTCGCCTTCGGGATGGACGGGCCCGGGCCGAGCGACGACACGTAGGCGGCGATGTCCGCGACCTGCTCATCCGTGAACTGCGCGGGCTTCTCCTCGACCTGCGGGCCGTTCGACGCCGCGGGCATGCGACCCGTGCCGACCTGGAAGTCGACCGAGGCGGCGCCGACGCCGATGAGCGACGGACCGGACTTCGTGCCCTGTGCGCTGAGCCCGTGGCACGTGGCGCAGTTCGACGCGAAGAGCTTCTGCCCCTCGTTGACCCGCGACTGACTGGTGGCCGCGACCGTCGTCGACTGCGAGGAGTCCGCGTTGGCCGATGAGGTGAACAGGGCGTACGCGCCACCGGTCGTCATCAGGCCGACGACGATCAGCGACACGGTCGCCAGCGGGGAGCGGCGGCCCTTCTTGGCGCCGGTGCGGCGCTCGGACTTGCTTCGAGAGAACATGCGCGTGGGGCTATCCGATTCCTACTTGAGAAGGTAGATGACGGCGAAGAGGCCGATCCAGACGACATCGACGAAGTGCCAGTAGTACGACACGACGATCGCGGTGGTCGCTTCCTTGTGACCGAAGTTCTTCGCGGCGAAGCCGCGGCCGAGGGTCAGGAGGAACGCGAGGAGGCCGCCGGTGACGTGGAGGCCGTGGAAGCCCGTGGTCATGAAGAAGGCAGACCCGTAGGCGCTCGAGGACAGCGTGACGCCCTCGTGCCAGAGGTTCGAGTACTCGTAGACCTGGCCGCAGATGAACACCGCGCCCATGCAGTAGGTGACGAAGAACCACTCGGTCATGCCCCAGTCGCGCGGCTTCCAGCTCGTGCGGTGCACCTGGAAGCGCTCGGCGGCGAACACCGCGAACTGGCAGGCGAAGCTCGACAGGACCAGGACGATCGTGTTCGTGGCGGCGTACGGCACGTCGAGGTGCGCGGTCTCGGTCGCCCAGAGCTTCGGGGACGTGCTGCGCAGCGTGAAGTAGATCGCGAACAGGCCGGCGAAGAACATGACCTCGCTGCCCAGCCACACGATGGTCCCCACGGCGACGGGGTTCGGCCGGTTCAGGACCGCGCCCTGGGCTGGTCTGGAGAGAGGGGTGCTTGTCACGTCGTCCATTATGGCCCGAACCACGGACAGTGTTTTCGCAGGCAACTGGCGGGTCCTTCGAAATCAGTACGATCGGGGGCATGCACGACTCGTTCTCCTGGCCGTCGGTCATCGGCTCCCTCATGGCCGGCACGGACCTGTCGATCAGCGAATCCGCATGGGCCATGGAGGAGATCGTCGCCGGGCGTGCCACACCCGCCCAGATCGCCGGGTTCCTCGTCGCGCTCCGCGCCAAGGGCGAGACGGTGGACGAGGTCGTCGGGTTCCGTGACGCGATCCTCGAGAGCGCCGTCCCACTCGACGTCGACCCCATGGCGCTCGACATCGTCGGGACGGGTGGCGACGTCGTCGGGACGGTGAACGTCTCGACCATGGCGGCGATCGTCATCGCGTCCGCCGGGGTGCCCGTCGTCAAGCACGGCAACCGCGCATCGAGTTCCCGTTCGGGGTCGTCCGACGTCCTCGCGGCACTCGGCCTCGACCTCACCCTCGACGCCGCGCGCGTCGCCGAGACGTTCCGCCGCGTCGGCCTGACGTTCGCGTTCGCGAGTGCCTTCCACCCGGGGTTCGCCCACGCCGCGTCGGTCCGCCGGGAGATCGGCGTCCCCACGGTCTTCAACTTCCTCGGACCCCTCGTGAACCCGGCTCGGTGCGAGGCGAACGCCGTCGGCGTGGCGCAGCTCGACCTCGTGCCGATCATCACGGGCGTGTTCCAGACACGGGGTGCGACGGCCCTGGTGTTCCGGGGGGACGACGGTCTCGACGAGCTCACCACGACGGGCCACAGCCACATCTGGGAGGTCAGCGGCGGCTCCGTGACCGAGCACGATCTCGATCCCCGGGACCTCGGCATCCCTCGTGCCCGAACGACCGACCTCCTGGGCGGCGAGCCCGCCGAGAACGCCGCGATCGTGCGGCGCGTGCTGGCGGGGGAGACCGGGGCGGTGCGCGACATCGTGCTCCTCAACGCCGCCGCCGGCCTCGTCGCGTTCCGGCTCGCCGCCGATCCCACACAGGTGTTGCGGCCGCTGCTACAGCGGTTCCGCGAGGAACTCGTGGTCGCGGCCGACGCCGTCGACTCCGGAGCGGCGGAAGCGAAGCTCGCGGCCTGGGTGGGCGAGCATCGAGCCTGAGGCGTTCCTCACGGAGCACGGGCGTGTCGACGACGCGCGTCGTCCATCCCCGTCAGGTCCGGACCGCTCGGGGACGAGGCGGGCCGTGCGGCGGGGGAGGCCGGTCCTCCCGACCGACACGCGGACGGCCCCGGCCACGGTCGTGGTCGGGGCCGTCCGTCGGCGGGCGTCAGCGGCTCAGCGGACGTCCTCGTCGACCCAGTCGAAGGTCTTCGTGACGGCCTTCTTCCAGAGCCGGATCTGGCGCGCCCGCTCGGTCTCGTCGAGCTGGGGCTCCCACCGCTTGTCCTCCTGCCAGTTCGCCCGCAGCTCGTCGAGGTTCTGCCAGAACCCGACAGCGAGACCGGCCGCGTACGCCGCACCGAGCGCGGTGGTCTCCGCGACGACCGGCCGCACGACGGGCACGTCGAGGATGTCCGCCTGGAACTGCATGAGGGCGTCGTTCGCGACCATGCCGCCGTCGACCTTGAGCTCCGTCAGGTCGACGCCCGAGTCGGCGTTGACGGCGTCGAGGACCTCGCGCGTCTGGAACGCGGTCGCCTCGAGCGCGGCGCGGGCGATGTGGCCCTTGTTCGCGTAGCGGGTGAGCCCGACGATCGCACCACGGGCGTCCGAGCGCCAGTACGGCGCGAACAACCCGGAGAAGGCCGGGACGACGTACACGCCGCCGTTGTCCTCCACGGTCGTCGCGAGCGCCTCGACCTCCGGCGCGCTCCCGATCAGGCCGAGGTTGTCGCGGAGCCACTGGACGAGCGACCCGGTGACGGCGATGGAGCCCTCGAGCGCGTAGTGCGTCGGCTGGTCGCCGAGCTTGTACCCGACCGTGGTGAGGAGCCCGTTCTCCGACCGGACGATGTCGGTTCCCGTATTGAAGATGAGGAAGTTGCCGGTGCCGTAGGTGTTCTTCGACTCGCCCTGGTCGAACGCCGCCTGACCGAACGTCGCGGCCTGTTGGTCGCCGAGGATGCCCGCGATCGGGACCTCGCGCAGCAGGTTCGACGGCTCGACCGTGCCGTACACCTCGGATGACGAGCAGATCTTCGGCAGCATCGACTTCGGCACGCCGAACTGCTCGAGGATGTCGTCGCGCCACTCGAGCGTCTCGAGGTCCATGAAGAGGGTCCGCGACGCGTTCGTCACGTCGGTCGCGTGGACGCCTCCATCCGTGCCGCCGGTGAGGTTCCAGAGCACCCAGGTGTCGGTCGTCCCGAAGAGCAGGTCACCCGCCTCGGCCTTCTCCCGCGCCCCCTCGACGTTCTCGAGGATCCACATGATCTTGGTGCCGGCGAAGTACGTCGCGAGTGGCAGGCCGACGATCGACTTGAAGCGGTCGGTGTCACCGTCCGCGAGGCGGTCGACGATGGACTGCGTGCGGGTGTCCTGCCAGACGATCGCGTTGTAGACCGGCTTGCCCGTGGTCTTGTCCCACACGACGGCGGTCTCACGCTGGTTGGTGATGCCCACGGCCGCGACGTCGTGCCGGGTGATGTCCGCCCGCGAGAGCGCCTGACCGATGACCTCGCGCGTGTTGTCCCAGATCTCGGTCGGGTCGTGCTCCACCCAGCCCGCGCGGGGGAAGATCTGCTCGTGTTCCTTCTGCCCGACGGACACGATGGACCCGGAGTGGTCGAAGACGATCGCTCGCGTGCTCGTGGTGCCCTGGTCGATGGCGACGATGTAGTCGGCCATTGGTGTGTGCTCCTCTGGGTTGTCGGTGCCGGCCGCTGGTGCGGCGCGACGGTTCGGTTGGGACCGGTCCGGGAGGGACGGGGCCCGGTCGGCGGGTCCGCTCAGGGCCCGGGACGGGGACGTGGTCGTGGAGGCCCGTGGTCGTGGAGGCCCGTGGTCGTGAAGGCCCGTGGCCCCGCGTCAGCTGCCGATCGGGAGCAGTGCCACGGACAGCACCGCCGCGAGCGCGCCGCCGACGAGCGGGCCGACGACCGGGACCCAGGCGTAGGCCCAGTCATTCGATCCCTTGCCGCGGATCGGCAGGATGGCGTGGGCGATGCGCGGACCGAGGTCACGTGCCGGGTTGATCGCGTACCCGGTCGGACCGCCGAGGCTCACACCGATCGCGATGACGAGGAAGGCGACGGGGATGGCGCCGAGCTGCGCCGGGGTCTTGCCGTTCGTGAAGGCGATGATGACGAAGACGAGGACGAACGTGCCGATGATCTCGGTCACGAGGTTCCAGGCGTAGTTGCGGATGGCAGGACCGGTGGAGAACACGCCGAGCTTGGCTGCCGGGTCCGGTTCCTGGTCGAAGTGCTGCCGGTATGCGAGCCAGCACAGCGCCGCTCCGATGACCGCACCGATCATCTGCGCGAGCCAGTACAGCAGCATCGTGCCGAACGAGATGTTCCCGAGGATGAACTGCGCCAGACTCACCGCCGGGTTGAGGTGCGCACCCGACTTGTACGACACCGTGACGCCGGCGAACACGGCGAGGCCCCAACCGATCGTGACCATCAGGGTGCCGGCCGCGAACCCCTTGGTCTTCGTCAGGGCGACGTTCGCCACGACGCCGGTGCCGAGGAGGACCAGCACCGCCGTGCCCACCACCTCGGAGAGGAACTTGATCCCGATGCCGTCCATCGGCGACCTCCTTGTCATGAGGAGGAGGTGCGGGCGACCCGCCACTCCCCGTTGAGTGATTGTCGCCGAGCATAGCGGCGGGTCCGGGCTGGCCGGACGGCGGATCCGCGCCCGTGCGGGCACGTTGCACGAACGTGCAGAGCAGCGCGCGGACCGCTCCGCGCGTCCGACCGCACGAGGGTCCGCTGAGCATGCACGTTCGTGCACGCGGTCCGCCGCACCCCTCGCGCTACATTGACGACCAGCACCGGACGACGCCGACCGTGACCACCCTCGTCGTCTCGGGCCGACCACGGGAGGCACCGCATGAAGAAGCTCGTCAACGATCCGCGCGAGGTCGTCACCGAGACGGTCCGCGGGTTCGCGCTCGCCCACGCCGGGGCCGTCGTCCTGCAGGAGGACCCCGTCCACCTCCGCCGCGCCGACGCGCCGGTCGCCGGCAAGGTCGCCATCGTCAGCGGTGGGGGGAGCGGGCACGAGCCGCTGCATGCCGGGTTCATCGGGTACGGCATGCTCGACGCCGCGGTACCGGGACCGGTCTTCACGTCGCCGACGCCCGACCCGATCGTCGACGCGACGAAGGCGGTGGACGGGGGAGCGGGTGTGCTCCACATCGTCAAGAACTACACGGGCGACGTCCTCAACTTCGAGACGGCCGCCGAACTCGCCGAGGCCGAGGGGATCCGCGTCGTGTCGGTGCTCGTCGACGACGACGTCGCGGTGCAGGACTCCCTCTACACGGCAGGGCGCCGCGGGGTCGCCGGCACCGTCGTCGTGGAGAGGCTCGCAGGGGCCGCTGCCCAGCGCGGCGACGACCTCGACGCGGTCGCGGACGTCGCCCGACGCGCGATCGCGTCGACACGGTCCATGGGGCTGGCGCTCGCGCCGTGCACGGTGCCGCACGCGGGGGAGCCGTCGTTCACCCTCGGGGACGACGAGGTCGAGCTCGGCATCGGCATCCACGGCGAACCCGGGCGCGAGCGCATCCCGATGGCCCCGGCCGACGTCCTCGTCGAGCAGGTGATCGGACCGGTGCTCGCGGACCTCGACGCACCGCGCGGCTCCCGCGTGCTCCTGTTCGTCAACGGGATGGGCGGCACTCCACTGTCCGAGCTGTACATCGTGTTCCGCCGCGCCGCCGAGATCCTGTCGGACCAGGGACTCGAGCTGTCGCGTAGCTTGGTCGGGAACCACGTCACGTCTCTCGAGATGCAGGGGTTCTCGATCACCGTCACGGTGCTCGACGACGACTCCACCGCACTCTGGGACGCCCCGGTCGAGACCCCGGCGCTCCGCTGGGGCCGCTGACCGCCCCGACAGAGAGGAACGACATGCCGCTCGACACCGACTGGGCGACGCAGTGGATCCGCAGGACCGCCGACGTCATCCGGGACAACCGCACCGACCTCATCGCCCTCGACCGCGAGATCGGGGACGGCGACCACGGGGAGAACCTCGACCGTGGGTTCCACGCCGTCGTCGAGTCCCTCGACGACGGCGACCTGGCGACCCCCGGCGCGGTCCTCAAGCTCGTCGCCACGCGGCTCATCAGCACGGTCGGCGGCGCGTCGGGACCGCTCTTCGGCACCGCGTTCCTGCGCGCGTCGCAGGCGCTGGGGGATCGTGAGACGCTCGACGCCGACGCCGTGGTCGCCCTGCTGACCGCCGCGCGGGACGGCATCGTCGCCCGCGGCAAGGCCGAGCCCGGCGACAAGACCATGATCGACGCGTGGACGCCGGCCGTCGATGCCGGCACCGCCGCGGCGGCCGGGGGAGCGACCCCGGAGGCCGTGCTCGTGGCGGCGGCCGACGCGGCGGCCGAGGGCGCGGCGGCGACCGAGCCGCTCGTCGCGCGCAAGGGCCGGGCGAGCTACCTGGGGGAGCGCGCCGTGGGGCACCGCGATCCGGGCGCGCAGTCGACCGCGCTGCTCCTCCGGGCAGCGGTGGACGCATCGGGCGGCCCGGCGTGAGCGTCGGGATCCTCGTCGTCTCGCACAGCGCCAAGATCGCCGAGGGCGTCGTCGAACTCGCGGCACAGATGGCCCCGGACGTCCGGTTCGCGACCGCGGGCGGCACCGACGACGGCGGCATCGGGACGAGCTTCGAGGCCGTCACCGACGGCATCGCCGCGCTCGGCGACACCGACGGCGTCGTCGTCCTGTGTGACCTCGGTTCGGCCTACCTGACGACCGACACCGCACTCGACTTCTTGACGGACGACGACCGTGGTCGGGTGCACGTCTCGCACGCGCCGCTGGTCGAGGGGACCGTCGCAGCCGCGGTCGCGGCGCAGACCGGAGGCGACACCCGCGCGGTGGTCGCGGCCTCGGAGTCCGCCGGGGGAGCGGACACACCGGACGGGCCGGAGTCCGTACCGGACGGTGGCACCCCGGCCGGACCGACCACGGGCGTCGTCTCGGCGACGGTCGAGCTCGTGAACGCCTCGGGACTCCACGCCCGACCCGCGGCCGAGTTCGTCAAGACCGCCGCCAAGTACGACGCTTCGGTCACCGTGAACGGCGTGGACGCCAAGAGCCTGCTGGCGATCATGGCGCTCGCACTGCCCCAGGGCGCGACCGTCGCCATCGACGCGACGGGGGAGGACGCGCGAGACGCGGTCGAGGCGCTCGTCGCGCTCACGGCCTCCGGGTTCGGAGAGCGGGACGCCGAGTAACCGTGAGCGAAAATCGGACAACCGCTGGGTCCGGCGACTAGCGTCCGCGATGACGCGCGACGCCGCACTCCGACGGCCCCTGGGCGCGTCCCGTTCGAGAGGGACCCCGCATGTCCGAGAACTACCCGCCCGCACCGACTGAGCCCGGCGGTCCCGTCACCGCTCCGTCGCGCTCGAACGGTCTCACGATCGCTGCCCTCGTGCTCGGGGTCATCGGTGTCGTGTTCGCGCTCCTCGTCCCCATCATCGGGATCATCTGCGGCGTCCTGGCGCTCGTGCTCGGCCTCGTGGCGCGTCGACGCGGCGCTGCCCCTGGGCGCGGGCGCGGCATGGCACTCGCTGGCGTCATCCTGGGCGCCATCGCCATCGTCGCGGCGATCGTGAACATCATCGTCGCGGCGTCGATCATCTCGCAGCACATGTGACACTCCTGCGGATCGACGGATGGCCTCGGCAGAACGCCGGGGCCATCCGCCGTTCCGAGCAGGGGCCGTCCGCCGTTCCAAGCCGGCCCAGCGCTGGCGCTTACCTGACATAATATGCATTATCGGCGCGTGGGACGGCCGCGCGGCGCCGTCTTGCAGAGACCGCCTCGGTATCTAAGTGGCTCTTCGCAGTTGAGACAGCAGAGCGTCGTCAGGTCGGGGGTCGCGAAGGTAGCGTGGTGCCCGTCGAGGTCTTCAGACGGTGAGTGTGAAAACATCTATCCTGGGAGACCTCGACCTTCTTCCCCGGCTCAACGCGCCAGCCCTCACACCCCGGCGGCTGCCCCCTCAGCTGCGAAGAGCCGGAAACCGTAACTGGTTTCGTGGAGTGATGATGAGGGTTGGGGTGGCGTTGCGTTCATCTGATGTACCCTCAGCGGTTTCTTGCCCATTTCTCGAATCTACTCATGGACGCCGCCTCGAGTCCTTCGGGGCCAATCCGCGAACGCCCTACTAGGTTGCCTCCGCGGAGCATGTGAAATTGCTACTTTCCGCCCCCTCGAAGTTTCTGTGCCAGACCGTAACCCACGAGGATAAGTCCGAGCACAACCCCAAGGAGGCCGAATATGACGAGCGCTTCCCCGCCCACACGTGGATTCGCAGCGTTCACAGCTACTGGCATGAGGGTCGCGATGACGCCCAGGCTGAAAATGGCGGCGCCGAAGAGCATTACGCGACTTGCGCTCGGTGTTTGGCCGTTGTCCTTCGCCACCTCGGTTGCCTCCTCTTCGGATTTGACCGCTGAATCATCTACGCGGCTTCTTCTACCTGCTCGTTGATCGCGTAGGTGGCGGCCTCACCAATAACGCCACATACGAAGGTTGACGCAAGAAGCCCGATGCCCGCTGTCGCAGCAGTCACGCACGCGTCGCAGGCGATCTCAACCCCCGTTCCGGTGATGTAACCAGCCAGATTCTCGCCCTCTAGAACCGATACGAGGCTCGCCCCGGAAAATACTGCCGAGATCAACTTAGCGATCAGAGCATGAGGAATGCGCCCCGACGGATCGACATTGTTGATTGGGTCATCAGCAGCGTAGGCGTAGCGGTTCGCGATGCTGGGTTCGAGGGGTGCGTCGAGGGTGTCCTCCTGCGTCCACGACCCGGTGCCGGGCAGGCACCAGCAGAGTCCAAATTTGACAAGTCCGTCGCCGTGGATCCGGATGCCGTCCTTGTATCCATAGGGCAGGTAGAGGTACCAGTTCGAGTTACCGCCGGCGGTGAAGATGCGCCCGCCGTGGGGATCGAAGGACACTGAGTACAACCGCTGGCCGCCGTCGCTGAGCATCTCGACGGGGTTCCCGATGCCGTGGTCAAGGAACAGCGCGGTGGTCAAATCGGGACCGGTGACGTCGAGGATCTGCCCGGCGGCCGGGTCGTTGAGCATGTAGGAGCGGAGTCCGCTGCTGTCCTGCAGGGCCAGGCGGCCGTCCCTGCCGTACGTGTGAACGTACGAGTCACCGCCAGGCGTGCTCTGGCTGAGCAGCTCGTTTTGATCGGCACCCGCGTACGTGTAGGTGGTGGTCTTCCCGCCGGTAGTCGAAGACGTCATCTGCTCCGCTCCGTTGTAGGTGTACGTCACTCCTGGCGACGCCGTGAGGTTGCCCGCTCCGTCATAGCTATACCCAGACGAGGTGATCTCGTTCTGCGCGTTGAACGTCAACGTCTCGGACGAGCTCGAGGATCCGATCATCGGCATTCAGTACCGCACGCGTCCCGGACGGGAGGCGCGACACCGGCTGGTGCCGTTCCTCCCGTCCGGAGAACGGTCGGGTGCGCAGTGCGTGACCGTCAGAGGCCGGAGGCGAGCACCGTGATCGTCGAGTCGCTCGTCGTCCGCGGCACGCCCGTCGCGAGGCAGGCAGTGAGGTCGGCCGGCGTCCCGGTCGTCACCCGGACGACCTGGTCGCCGGCGAACAGCCCCGAGATGATCGAGCCGGTCTGCGTCTGCACGAGCGCGCCGTCGACGACGTCGTCGGTGAGCGTGAAGGCGAACTGACTGACCTGACCGGTACTCCACCGGATCGCGACCGCCCCGGCACCGACGTGCGCCGGTTCCAGACACGAGGCCTGCGGAGCCGTCTTCTTGGCGTAGGAGATCGACGCACTGCTGACCTGCGGCGTCGAGAAGCCGAGCGGGCAGTCGTACGACGCCGACACCGACACGGTGACACTGCGCGGGGTCATGGTCAGACCCGGGCTGTACGAGTCCGTCTCGGAGCCGACGACGGTTCGGACGATGGTGTTCATGCTGTTCCTCACGATCGAGGCGACGGGCCACGGGTTCGGCCCGGGCCCCGAGTCGCTTCGGGGTGATCGGCTCCGGGGTCGGAGCCGGCCTGAGGAACCAGCGCCGACGGCGGTGCTGCGTCGCGACCGTACGGCTCCGTCGGGGCGCACTCCCCCGGCGTTCCCGCCGACGAAGCGGCTCTGCCGATCCGAGATCAACCGCGGCGTCGTCCGCGCACGAGCGCGCCAGTCAGCAGAGTTCACCCGGGCGAAACACGATCCATGGCATCAATGGGACATGGACCCGCTCATCCTCGGCATCTTCCAGAGCCTCAGCCCGAACGGCACCGTCGGGTCGGCGTGGCAGCACCCCGACGACCGCTCGGCCGACTTCACCGACCTCGACCACTGGATCCGTCTGGCACGGATGTTCGAGGAGGCACGGCTCGACCTCCTGTTCCTCGCCGACAGCTACGGGTTCCCGGCGCTCGACGGCGAACTCATCCCGGCCTCGGTCAAGGAGGGTCGTGGGATCCCGGGCGGCGATCCGATGCCGCTCGTGACCGCGTTGGCCGCGGCGACCGAGCGACTCGGGTTCATCCTCACGGCCTCCACCACGGTCGAACCACCCGCGGCGAACGCCCGCCGGTTCGCCACGCTCGACCACTTCACCAAGGGCCGGATCGGCTGGAACATCGTCACCGGGTCCTCGGGCGCGACCGCGGCGGACCTGATGGGCAAGGCCCTCGTGCCGCACGACGAGCGCTACGACATGGCGGACGACTACCTGGCGCTCGACCTGGCGCTGTGGGAGGACTCATGGGCCGACGACGCGCTGGTCCGGGACAAGGCGACGAACACGTACGCGGACCCGGCCGGGGTCCGGATGATCACGCACGACGGGCCGTACTTCCGCTCGCGCGGCATCCTCAACCTGCCGCCGTCGCCGCAGCGAACGCCGCTCCTCGTCCAGGCCGGGACATCGGGGCGCGGGATGCGGTTCGCCGGTGAGCACGCCGAAGCCGTGTTCGTCGCCGGCGGGGCACCGGAGCGGGTCGCACGGAACATCGCCGCGATCCGGCAGGCCGCGGTCGAGGCCGGCCGCTCCCCCAGCGCCGTGAAGGTCCTGGTCGGCGCGCTGTTCCTCGTCGGACCGACCGAGGAGGCGGCGCAGCGGACGCACCGGGAGATGCTCGCGATGTCGACCCCCGAGGGGGCCGCGGCGATCTTCGCCGGGAACACCGGTGTCGACCTCCTGGCGCTCGACCCGGACCAGCCTCTGGCGCAGCAGCGGACCGAGCTCGGGCTGTCGAACCTGCAGCGGTACCTCGGCCGTGACGGTCGCCCCGGCCCCACCGTGCGCGAGATCATCGAGGACTTCCGGGTGACGGGCATCAACGGCAGCGTCTTCGTCGGAACCGGCGCGAGCGTGGCGGACCAGGTCGAGGAGTTCGTGCGGACGACGGATGCGGACGGGTTCCTCATCCAGCCCCACATGACACCGGGCACGTACGAGGACCTCATCGAGTACCTGCTGCCGGTGCTCCGTGCCCGCGGTCTCGCCCGGGACGAGTACGTCGGCGACACCCTGCGCGAGCGGTTCTTCGGGCCCGGACACCGGCGCCTCCCCGCCGAGCTGCGCCGGAACGCGGGTGCCGTGACGACGGTGTCCTGACGCCGGGGACCGCGCTACCATCGCGCCATGGACGACGTCGTGGTCGATGCGGTGGGACGCCCCGAGCCGCCGGTCGCGGCCGACGAGGCCGCGACACTCGTCGGGTTCCTCGAGTACCAGCGCGCGACCTTCGCGTGGAAGACGTCGGGCCTCGACGCCGCGGGTCTCACGACGAGCGTCGGCGTCTCGACCATGACGCTCGGGGGGATGCTGAAACACCTCGCGCTCGTCGAGGACGACTGGTTCGACCACGTCGTGCTCGGGCACCCCGACCGCGCTCCCTGGGACGCCGTCGACTGGGACGTCGACCCGGACTGGGAGTGGCGGACCGCCGCGGACGACGACCCCGACGCCCTCCGGTCGCTGTGGACCGAGGCGGTGGGGCGCGCTCGCGGCGCCGTCGCGACCGCGCTCGCGGACGGCGGACTCGACCGGGCGTCGGCCGTGGCGTGGCCGGACGGGCGACGGCCGAGCCTCCGCTGGGTGCTCTGCCACATGATCGAGGAGTACGCCCGGCACAACGGGCACGCGGACCTGATCCGGGAGGCCGTGGACGGACTCGTCGGCGAGTGACGGGACTCGTCGGCGAGTGACGGGCGCGGGCGGAGAGCCGCCGCCAGCGCTTGTCGTCGCCCGCCGTGCTCGGCAGACTCAGGGCATGACCGTTCGGTGGTTCAGCGTCGTCGTGGATTGTCAGGACCTGCACGCGCAAGCGCGGTGGTGGGCGGACACGCTCGACTGGCGACTCGTGTACGAAGCCGACGACGAGGCGGTGATCGTGCCGCCCCACGCACTCGATCCCTCTCGTCTCGTGCCCCTGCACGAGCGGGGTCCGGGCCTCGTGTCCGTCCCGGTCCCCGAAGGCAAGACGGTGAAGAACCGACTCCACATCGACCTCGCGCCAGGACCGGAGGACGACCAGGCCACCGACGTGCAGGCGTTGCTCGACCGCGGTGCGACCCGCGCGGACGTCGGTCAGGACGACGACGTCTCCTGGGTCGTCCTGCGCGACCCCGAGGGCAACGAGTTCTGCGTGCTCTCCCCGCGCGACTGACCGCGTCAGGCGAAGCGGCGCACGAGTGCGGGCAGCTCCGGCGGTTCGAACGGCTCGGTCGTCGCCGCCAGCTCGTCGGCCGTCCACCAGCGCGCGTCGAGGATGTCGACGCGCTCCTCGTCGGTCCACTCCGCGTTCGACAGGGTGAACCCGGTGGTCCGCACGACGTAGAACTCGGAGTGGCCGCGGTCGTGGTCCGCCTCGTCGAAGTCCACCGCGAAGTCCCACGACCAGACGGACTCCCCCGGGTCCTCGATGACGATGCCGGTCTCCTCGCGGAGTTCCCGGATCGCGGCGTCGCGGTGCGACTCCCCCGGGTCGACACCGCCGCCGGGCGTGATCCAGCGGTGGAAGCCGTCGCTGGACGGCGCTCGCGTGTCCATGAGGAACACGCGGCCGTCGGCGTCGAGCAGCAGGATCCGGGAGGTGCGGCGCAGGCCCGGCAGCGCGGTCACGACCGCGGTCCGCTAGGAAGCCGAGCCGACGAACTCGGACACGTCGCCGACGAGCTTCGTGTGATCGGCCGGGATGGGCTCGACCGCGGCGAGGGCGACCTCGGCCGCGAACTCGGCGACGTTGTAGAGCTTGCCGACGGACTCGCGACGCCCGCTGATCGCACCCGGGTTGATGCGCTCGAGCAGGGTCGCCGTGATCGTGCCCTCGATCATGTCGCCCGAGACGACCACGAACTCGATCCCGGCGGCGTCGAGCTGCGGGATGAGGTCACGGAGCGCGAGTTCCCCGGCCCGCTTGCTCTTGGCGACCGGCACGTACTCGGGCAGGGTCTCGGCGGTCTCGACGAAGTGCGCCTGGTGGCTCGTCACGAACACGACGCGCGACCCCGCCGGCATGAGCGGCACGGCCGTCGTGAGGACGTCGACCTGGGCGTCCCGGTTGAGGCGCAGCGCGTAGTCGTCGCCCATGCCGGCCTCCATACCGCCGGAGGCGTTGAGCACGAGGAGGTCGAGCCCGCCGAAGCGCTCGGCGATCGTGTCGAACATCGCCTGCACGGAGTCGTGGTCCGTGAGGTCGGCGCCGATGGCGATGGCCTCGCCGCCCGCGGCGGTGATGCGCTCCGCGATCTGGTCGGCGCGCTTGGCCTTGTTCCGGTAGTTCACGACCACACGGGCGCCCGCCTCCGCCAGGTAACCGAGGGTGTCCGCCCCGATCCCCCGGGACGACCCGGTGACGAGGGCGCGGGTACCGGCGAGTCGACCGGCGGCCAGGGGGTTGCTCACGTGTGGTGTCTCCTCGGATACGGGCCCGCGCCGCCGTCGGTTGGACCGCGCGTGACCGGGTCCGAGCCTAGCAACGCGGGCCTCCCGTCCCGCTGTCACCCCGCGCTGCTAGCGTGAGCGGCACCTGGATCGGACGGTGCGACGCACGCGCCGTCGGAACGCGACCCGAGGGAGGGCAGATCGCGTGGACGGTGGCATGTGGACCTGGGTGGTCGTGTGGATCGCCCTCGTCCTCGTGTTCCTCGTGGTCGAGGTCTTCACGCTCGACTTCGTGTTCGTGATGCTCGCAGCAGGGTCGGCCGGCGGTCTCGTCGCCTCGCTGCTCGGACTCCCGTGGTGGGCCGCCGTGCTCATCGCGGCGGCGCTGTCCCTCCTGCTCATCGCCCTCGTCCGACCGCGCGTCATCCACGCGCTGGGTCGGGGTGCCGATCCGCACCGCACGAACGTCGACGCACTCACCGGGATGCCGGGCGAGGTCGTCGTCGCGTTCACGGCCTCCGCCCCCGGCCAGGTCCGTCTGGCGAACGGCGAGACCTGGAGCGCGCGCATCGCCGCCGACACCGGCGCCGCGGTCCCGGTCCGCCCGCCCCTCGGCACGCCGGTCGTCGTGACCGGCGTCGAGGGCTCCACGGCGGTCGTCCGCCTCACCGAAAGGACAACACCATGACCGTCTCCACCGGGACGATCCTGCTCATCGCGCTCATCGTGGTGGTGGTCATCTTCGTGATCGTCGTGCTCAGCAGGGCGATCCGGATCATCCCGCAGGCGCGGGCCGGCGTCGTGGAACGGCTCGGCCGCTACCACAAGACGCTCACACCGGGTCTCAACCTGCTCGTGCCCTTCATCGACCGACTCCGCCCGCTGCTCGACATGCGCGAGCAGGTGGTCTCGTTCCCGCCGCAGCCCGTCATCACCGAGGACAACCTCGTCGTGTCGATCGACACGGTCGTGTACTTCCAGGTGACCGACGCCCGGGCCGCGACGTACGAGATCGCGAACTACCTCGGCGCGGTCGAGCAGCTCACGACCACGACCCTCCGCAACGTCGTCGGCGGCCTCAACCTCGAGCAGGCGCTCACCAGCCGCGACAACATCAACGGTCAGCTCCGCATCGTCCTCGACGAGGCCACGGGCAAGTGGGGCATCCGCGTCGGTCGGGTCGAGCTCAAGGCGATCGATCCGCCCGCGTCGATCCAGGACTCCATGGAGCAGCAGATGCGTGCCGAACGGAGCCGTCGTGCCGCCATCCTGCAGGCCGAGGGGACGAAGCAGTCCCAGATCCTCGAGGCCGAGGGCCAGCGGCAGTCCGCCATCCTCCGTGCCGAGGGCGAAGCGAAGGCCCGTGTGCTCGAGGCCGAGGGCGAGGCCCAGGCGATTGCGACGGTGTTCGGCGCCATCCACGCGGGCGACCCAGACGACAAGCTGCTGTCGTACCAGTACCTGCAGACCCTCCCGAAGCTCGCCGAGGGCAGCGCCAACAAGCTCTGGATGATCCCGAGCGAGTTCACCGAGGCATTGCAGGGCATCGCGCGCGGCTTCGGGGCGGGTCCGCTCGGAGGCGGCGGCCGACCCCATGTCGGGAGCGCGGGCAGCGGCGACGCCGGCCAGGACGCCCGCAACCAGGACTCCGGGAACGCTCCGGTCCGCCGCGCAGGCGGAACCGAGGCCGGCGGGTCGGCCGCTCCTGCCCTCATGGACCGCATCTCGGCCCTCGCCGCGGCGAGCCTCGCCGACACGACGCCCTCCTCGTCGGCGCCCGGAGCGGCGCTCGACGCAGCGGACGCGGCGCTCGACGCCCGGTTGGCGGAGTCGGATCGGAGTGTCGACGAGCACCTCGGCGCGAGCGACGGGAGCTCGCCGCAGCACGACTGACGGGCGCGCGGGGACTGGGAAGCCTCTGTGAAAGGCGAACATCGGAAACACCCGGGCGGGTAGCGCGGTTCCCATACACGGAAGCGATGCGGAAGGAGCGAACCATGGCTGATCGCAGTCTCCGGGGCATGCGACTCGGGAGCCAGAGTCTCCAGAGCGAAGAGGGCGTCGAGTTCTCCGAGCGCAGGCGAGCCGTCTACCAGACCGACAAGGGCACGACGTTCGAGGTCGTCTTCGCCGCCGAGGCGGAGATCCCCGACACGTGGCAGTCCCCCAGGAGCGGGCAGGAGGGTCGTCTCCTCGGTGATGACGGCGCTCCCGTCCCGATCGAGGAACACGACACGAAAGCGCCGCGCACCCACTGGGACATGCTGCTCGAGCGGCGGTCCCGCGAGGAGCTCGAAGAGCTCCTGCAGGAGCGCCTGACCTACCTGCGCGCCCGACGTGGCGAACAGAAGATCGGCGCCTGACACCGTCAGCGCCTGCGGACCGGGAGGGCCGTCCTCATCACGAGGGCGGCCCTCCCGTCATGTGCGGCGCCGGCGCCACGGCGCCGCGCCGAGCAGGACGAGCACGCCACCGATGACGACGACGGTCGTCAGACCGGTGCCGATGACGGTCGCCGGCGTGGTGCTCGTCCCCAGCGGCACGTCGGTCACCATCGACGTGGCCGTGTAGGCCGGAACCGAGTCGATGGTGCGTCCGGACGGATCGACGACCGCGCTCGCACCGACGGTCGAGATGTTCACGAGTGAGCGCCCCGTCTCGATCGCACGCATCCGGGCGATCGCGAGCTGCTGCAGGTTCTCGTCGGTGCCGTCGAAGTCGGCGTTGTTCGTCTGGGCGAGGATGAGCTGCGCATGGGCGGCCGTCATCTCGTCGGTCAGGCGGTCGTCGACGATGTCGAAGCAGATCGCGAGCCCGACGCGCACCCCCGCGACGCTGACGGTGTTCGGCTTCGTCCCCGGCGTGTAGTCACGGCCGATCAGCCCGATCAGGGACGGCGCGAGCTTGCTGTAGAACCAGCGGTCGGGCACGTACTCACCGAAGGGCACCGGATGGGCCTTGTCGTAGGAGCCCAGCCAGCCCTTGCCGGCCTGCCAGACGAAGGACGTGTTGTGGTACTGGCCACGGGCGTTCTCGGTGATCGCACCGGCGACGATCGGCGCGTGCGTGGCGGTGCTCAGGGCGTCGAGGGCCGCCGCCACCCCGGGCGAACGCCGAGGGTCGAACTCGGCCGACGCCTCCGGCCACACCACCATGTCGACTCCCTTGGCCGACGTGTCCGTCGCGTCGAGCTGGGACGACAGGACCTCGCCGGGCTGGGCGCCGTCGAAGTACCCCGCCGGACCGTCGCCCTGGACGCTCTCGACGCGGACCATGCCCGATGTCGTCGCGGGCCACGCCGGCACCGCGAGGACGACCACCACGACGCCGACCGCGAGCACGGCCCGGACGAACGGCCGCACACCGACCTCGACCGCGAGGGCGACGAGTGCCGCCACCATGAACACGAGCACGAACGTCAGTCCGAGCACCCCGAGCCAAGCGACGAGCGGTGCGAAGGGACTCTGTGACTGGCTCAGGGCGACGCGACCCCAGGAGAACCCGTTGTACGGGTAGTTCCCGCCGAGCCACTCGCGGCCCGTCCAGAGCGCCGCGACGACCGCAGGCGTGAGGAGCACTCGACCGAGGACGGTCGGAACCGCCCGCGGCACCCACCGGTACGCGAGCGCCATGGCCGCTCCCCCGAGCGCCGGGAACAGCGCCTCGAACAGCGCGAGCGCGAGCCAGGGCACCGGGCCGAGGTACTTCGCCGCCCAGTCCACGTCGACCAGGAAGAACGCGGCACCGAAGACGTAGCCGAGCCCGAACGCCACCCAGAACCGCTGTCCTCGGACCGCGAGGAGCATCATCGCGACGGCGGGGAACGCCAGCACCCAGACGCCGGCCCCGGGGAACGCGAGGTCGAGGACGAGTCCGCCGAGCGCTGCCAGCGGGTACGCGACGGAGCGCGGGAGGACACCGACCGCGCCCGCGTCGTGACCGGGGCCGTGCCTCCAGACCGGCAGGGGGTGCCGGGGACGGCGCCGCCGCGGTGTCGGACGGGGCGACTGCACGGCCTCCGCGCCGACGGCGGGCAGGCGCGTCGGACGGTCCTCGGTCGTCGTCATGGGATCGTCCCTCAGACCGTCGCGTAGGCGACGATGCCACGGCGCATGGCGTCGGCGGCACGGGAGGCGGTGCGCGACAACGGCGCGTCGGCCGCGTTGCGGAGCTGGTCGAGCAGGTCGATCACCTGCTTGGACCACCGGACGAAGTCGCCTGCGGCGAGGTCGAGGGTCCGGAGGACGTCGTCGAGCGAGGACCCCGACGCCCATCGGAAGACGCCGAGCGCGATCGCGGGCGTGGGCGGCATCGACCCCGCCAGGCGGTGGTCCCGCTCGAGGTCGTCGAGGCGCGCCCAGATCGTGAGCGTCTCGTCGAGGGCCGGACGGAAGGCGCCGCGGGGCAGCGCGTGTTCCGTGCCGGGAGCGTCCTCGCGGCGGGGCTCGTAGACGATCGTCGCCGCCATCGCCGCGAGCTGCGCCGGTGTCAACTCGTCCCAGACGTGCGCCTCGATGCACTCCGCGACGAGCAGGTCGCGGTCGCCGTAGATGCGCTGCAACCGGCGCCCACCGGCGGCGACGCGCACCTCGTCCCGTCGGGCCCCCGCGGACTCGGACGTCGGCACCGGGACGCCGTCCATGTCCTCCGGCGCGTCGCGGGTCAGGTAGCCGAGTGCCAGGAGGACGTCGGTCACCCGGTCGAACACGATCGCCACCGCACCGGTGCGCGAGCGGATCTGCGCGAGCAGCTTGTCGGTGGAGCGGGACAGGCGGTACCAGCGCTCGGCCCAGCGCGCGTGCGCCTCGCGGTCGGGACACGCGTGGCAGGGATGCCGCTGCATGCGTCGCCGGACCTCGCTGATCGCGGCCTGCCGCTCCTGGCGTGCACCGTGTGAGGACTCGCGGCCGCCCGGGATCGTCGACCGCTCCAGGTCGGAGAGCTCGCGTCGGAGCGCCGCGTACTCCGTGAAGTCCCCGAGGTGGCACTCCATGGACCGGCGGTAGCCGTCGAGCGACTCCTGCTGCGATCGGGCCTTCCGGGCGAGATCGACGACCGAGCGGTCCGCTTGGAACTGCGCGAACGACGTCTCGAGGACCTCGCGCGTCCGCTCCCGCCCGAACTGCTCGATGAGGTTGACGGCCATGTTGTACGTCGGCTTGAACGCGGAGTTCAGCGGGTAGGTCCGGCGCGAGGCGAGCGACGCCACCGCCTGTGGTTCGAGGCCGTCGGTCCACTGGATGACCGCATGGCCCTCGACGTCGATCCCGCGGCGACCGGCGCGGCCGGTCAGCTGCGTGTACTCCCCCGGCGTGATCGGGACGCGCGCCTCGCCGTTGAACTTCTCGAGCTTCTCGAGCACCACCGTGCGAGCCGGCATGTTGACCCCGAGCGCCAGGGTCTCGGTGGCGAGCACGACCTTGAGCAGCTTGCGCTGGAACAGGTCCTCGACGACCTCCTTGAACGCCGGCAGCAGACCCGCGTGGTGCGCCGCGACGCCCCGCTCGAGGCCCTCGAGCCACTCCCAGTAGCCGAGCACCGCGAGGTCCTCGTCGAGCAGCGTGCGGCAGTGGTACTCGGCGGTCTCGCGGATCTCGCGGCGCTCAGCGGCGGTCGTCAGCGAGATCCCGGAGCGGAGGACCTGGCGCACGCCCTGGTCGCATCCGTTCCGACTGAACACGAAGAAGATGGCCGGCAGCAACCGCCGCTCGTCGAGCATGTGGACGATGCCCTCGCGGTGCATGCGTTCCTGGCGCGGCCCGCGATGGTCGTACGCCGGACCGCGTCCGCGGCCGCGGCCTCGACCGCCGTTGCGGTCGCCACCCCGCGAGGCCCCACCGACCAGTCGCATGAGCTCCGGGTTGACACGGTTGGTCGCAGCCGCACCCGACGAGTCGAACAGGTCGACGAGCTTCGGACCGACGAGCACGTGCTGCTCGAGCGGCACCGGACGCTCCTCCGACACGATGACGTCCGTGTCCCCGCGCACCGCCTGCAGCCAGTCGCCGAACTCCTCGGCGTTCGACACGGTCGCCGACAGGGAGACGAGCCGGACCTCGCTCGGCAGGTGCAGGATCACCTCTTCCCACACCGGCCCGCGGAACCGGTCGGCGAGGTAGTGGACCTCGTCGAGCACGACGTAGGCCAGGTCGTCGAGCAGGTCGGACTCGGCGTAGATCATGTTGCGGAGCACCTCGGTCGTCATCACGACCACGCGCGCCCTCGGGTTGACGTTGGTGTCGCCCGTGAGCAGCCCGACCTCCGACTCGCCGTACGCGTCGACGAGTTCGCCGTACTTCTGGTTCGACAGCGCCTTGATCGGCGTGGTGTAGAACACCTTCGCCGTCGGGGAACGCATCGCGAGCCACACCGCGAACTCGGCGACGACCGTCTTGCCGGCACCGGTGGGCGCGGCGACGAGCACGCTGCGGCCCTCGTCGAGCGCCAGACACGACGCCATCTGGAACGGGTCGAGGTCGAATCGGAGCTCGGTGCGGAACAGCTCGAGATTCCGTGACCGCGCCCGCGCGCGGGCGGCGGCGAACCGGGCGGCCGGGGTCAGTCCCGTGTCGGTCACAGGCCGTACTCCGCGTCCACCGCTGCCTGACGTCGCGCCGCGCGCCGGTCGTGGAACCACGAGACCGCGCAGGCAGCGATGTACAGCACGACCATCGGCACGGCGAGCAGGAACATCGAGATGACGTCGGCCGACGGCGTGACCAGGGCGGTGAACACGAGGATGCAGAGGATCGCGATGCGCCAGGAGCCGATGATGGCCGCGGCGGAGAGCACCCCGACGAAGTTGAGGAGCACGAGGAACACCGGGAGCACGAACGCGATGCCGATGGCGAGGACGAGCTTGATGACGAAGTCGTAGTAGGTCTTGGCGTCCACGATCGAGGCGTCCTCGTGCGACACGAAGCTGCC
This sequence comes from Curtobacterium sp. MCBD17_028, assembly GCF_003234875.1. Classification (NCBI taxonomy): domain Bacteria; kingdom Bacillati; phylum Actinomycetota; class Actinomycetes; order Micrococcales; family Microbacteriaceae; genus Curtobacterium; species Curtobacterium sp. MCBD17_028. The sequence goes on from NZ_QKTQ01000002.1 coordinate 118,847, forward strand.
GAGGATCCCGACGATGTGCGGCAGGACGTACCACCCGCAGAAGCAGCCGCCGAGGAAGAGCGGGATCGCCGAGCCGAAGAAGCCGATGACGTAGAGCTTCTCGCGGCGGACCAGCGCCGGCACGATGAAGGCCCACACCTGGTAGAGCCACACGGGGCTCGAGATGACGATGCCGATCGTGATCGCGATCTGCAGACGGAGGTCGAACGCACCGGTGATCACCGGGAAGTTCAGCTCGGCGACGTGCCCGCCGCCGGCACGGGCCAGGTTGCGGACCGGCGCGCGGAGGGCGTCGAGCACCCACGGCGTGAGGAACCACCCCGCCACGGCACACACGGCGATGGCGAGCACGGCGCGGAACAGGCGCTTGCGGAGCTCGACGAGGTGCTGTCCGAGGGACATCCGCCCCTCGGGGTCCTTCTTCGGCATCCCCGGGCGAGGCTGGCGTCCGCGCGCAGTCGTCGAGGCCATGGCTGTGATCCTACGTCCTCTCCGCCGTGGACCGACATGGCGGACGACGCCGGGGGCGGCTCAGTCCGCGGGGGCGAGCGCTGCCGCGGCGAAGGCGCGGAGGGCCGCGCGCGCGGCGGGTGGGTGCAGCACGACCGCACGGCCGGGCAGCCCGGCGACGAGGCGGACGACGCCGTCGAACCCGGTCGCGGCGAGCCGGATGCGGACGCGGCCCTGGTCGTCCGGGTCGTCCGCGGTGTCGGCGAGGTAATCCGCGACGAGCGGCAGGGACGAGGAGTCGAGCTCCACGGTGACGATCGTGTCCTCGGGCCCACGTTGGAACAGCGTGTCGGGGATCTCGACGTCCTCGATCCGTTTCGTCGCTGGACGGTCGTCCACGGCGACGCCCGACATGCGGTCGAGTCGGAAGGTCCGGAGCGCATCGCGATCGAGGTCCCAGGCGCGCAGGTACCAGTCGGTGTCGATGGACTCGACCCGGAGCGGGTCCACGCGGCGTTCACCGCGGGGCGCCCGCGGCCCCGCGTAGTCGAACCGGAGGCCCCGACCGGCCGACATCGCCCGCCGGATCACCTCGAGGGTGACGTCGTGCGCGTCCTGCCCGACCGCGACCGAACTGGAGGCGCCACCCGCCCCACGGGACAGCTTCGCGATGAGCGCGTGGATCGCCTCCGGGTCCCCGGCCTCGGGTAGCGCCGACAGGTACTGCAGGCCGGCGATGAGCGCCGAGGCCTCGCGGGCCGAGAGCCGCGGGGAGTCGTCGATCGCGACGAGGTTGGTCAACACGATCATGTCGTTCTGCTCGAAGTCGTCCCAGGCGATGTCGAACAGGTCACCGTGTTGGTACTGCATGGTCTCGCCCGGGACCCCCGACACGGCGATGAGCTCGACGGCGCGGCGGATCCGGGCCGCGGGGACCCCGAAGTGTCGTGCGGCCTCGGCGACCGACACGCGCTCGCGGTCGATGAGGTACGGCACGAGCGAGAGGAGGAACGCGAGCTTGTCCTGCGCCTGGAGCGGCTGCTCAGCCACGGGCAGCCTCCCCCGCGGTGTCGTCGTGGTCCTGCACGAGTCGCTCGAGACGGGCACACACGAGGTCCCGCACGGCCGACGGCTCCACGACACGGACCTCCGGCCCGAAGGCGGCGAGCTCCTCGGCCAGGATCTGGGGATCCACGAAGTGCAGGACGAGTCGACCGTCGGCGTCCGTGGTGGTGCCGCGTCGGCGGGCGAGTCGCCGCTCGGCGTCACTGCCCGTGGCGACCTGGATCGTGGCGGTCCGGTTCGCCCAGACCCGGTCGAGTTCCGCGAGGGCACGCTCCCCGGCGTCCGCCGGCGCCTCGTGCTGGCCGACCTCGTACGTCGTGACCGGACCGACGACGCGGGAGAGCAGGTAGTTCTTGTCGGAGTCGGTCGCGAACTCGTGCGCGGCGAGCATCCAGCGTCCGCCGTGCTGCACGAGTGCCAGTGGCGCGACCTGCCGGGTCCGAGCCTTGGTGCTGCCCGGTGTGATGTAGTCGAACCGGACGGCGGCGGCGCGGTCGAGCGCGGCGCGCAGTGGTTCGAACGCGGCGTCCCTGGCCCGGAGCCGAGGAGCGTAGGCGTCCACGGCGCGGCCGTCCGCGAGCGCGTCCTCGCTGTCGTCGTCGGTACCGCCGACGGACCGCAGCTTGAGCAGGGCGCGACGGGAGTCGGCCGAGAGCGCGCCCTCACGCCAGGCCATCGCCGCCAGGGACAGCAGCGCGGACTCGTCCGGGGTGAACCGGACGTCCTCGGGCAGGTCGTACTCGCCCTTCGGGATCCGGTAGCGCAGCGTCTGGTTGTTGCCGGTCGCTCCGGGCGTCTCGATGGTCTCGAGCGGGACACCGAGTTCGCGGACGTCGTCCTTGTCGCGCTCGAACTGACGCTCCAGCGAGGCGTTGTCACCACCCGGCGTGTACCGCTGGCGGTATCCCTGCACGTTCGCGAGGATCTCGCCCTTCGTGAGCCCCGACTCCGTCGACAGGAGCGCGAGCACGAGGCTGAACAGCCGTTCCTCCGCCGGGACACGCGGGGATCGGGTCGCTGGCACGACCCGATCCTACGGCAGCGGGCGTACCCCCGGGATCAGCGTGGCATCACGCCGAGCAGGTCGAACACGTACGCGTACGTCGTGCCGTTCTGCTTGACGACGGCGAGCACCTGGTCGCCGACCTGCTTGCCGATCAGGGCCTTGCGGATCGATGCGGCGATCTGGTTGCCGGGCGCCAGCGGGACCGTCACGGCACCCGATCCGTCGGTCCAGCTCGACCCGGCGACAGTCGAGTTCGTGCCCCAGTTGACCGCGGTGTACTTGACCACTGCCGTGTCCTTCGCGGTGATCTCGCGGCCGGACCCCTTGCGGAGCAGGTGCACCTGGTCACTCGACGGTGCAGCGGTGGCGGGCACGGTGATCCCGGGCGCACCGTTCGGGGCGAGCACGACGGCCGGCATGCCGTCGGCGGCGACCTGTGGCCGTCCGTCGGCACGCGAGGCGAAGCCGTCCACGACGTCCGCAACGACGACCGCGGCGTCCTGTTGGACCTTCGCCGTGGTGGTGCTGCCGTTCTGGAGCGCCTTCTTCGACACCACGATCGCGAGTCGGTCACCGACCCGCGCGCACTCGAGCGCGTTGCCCAGTGCACCGCCGTTCGTCGACCCGACGGTGATGGGACTCGTCGTCCCCTTGTACCCGCTGGTCTGCAGGGTCTTGCCGGTCGCGCCGTCCACCACCGTGTACTCGATGACCGCCGGGGAACCCTCGCCGAGGACACGGCCGGACCCCTGGTGGAGCACGGAGACCTCGGTCCGCTTCGTGGTGAGCGGCGACGGGACGTGGACCGTCGGCTTCGCACCGATCGCGCCGGATGCCGACACGGCCTCGGACGCGTTGCCGGGCGCGGGTGCCGTGCATCCCCCCGCGGACGCCGAGCCCGACGCGCACGCTGTGAGCGACGCGACGAGGCCGACCGTGACCAGGAGTGCGGGGATGGTGCGCACGGACCCTCTTTCCACTCGTTCGGGGGTTCGCGCCCGGATGACGCCGGACGACTCCGGTAGAGCTTAGCGGTCGTCCGCTGGCGCCTCGTCCGCCCGGGGCCCGTCCGCCGCGGCGACCTTCCGGGCCTGCGCGGCCGCCTGCCGGGCGACCTTCCGGAGCTTCTTGTCGCTCGTCGCCCGCTCGCCCACGGCGCCGGGCGTCCACAGCTCGACGTCCTCGTCGGCGAACTCGGGCTTGCGACGGCGCCGGTGGTCGGGCAGCACGACGCCGTCCGCGAGCCGTCGGGCCGTCACCAGGAACCCGGTGTGGCCGACCATCCGGTGGTCGGGACGCACGGCGAGTCCGTCGACGTGCCAGGTGCGGACGAGCGTCTCGCTCGGCTCCGGCTCGGTGTAGCGGCCGGTGTCGCGGATCGCCTCGCACACGCGGGAGAGCTGCGTCACGGTCGCCACGTAGCAGACGATGAGTCCGCCGGGCACGAGTGCGTCGGCGGCGTCGTCCACGCACTCCCACGGCGCGAGCATGTCGAGCACGACCCGGTCGACGGATCCGGCGTCGACGTGCTGCGCCAACTCCTCGACGAGGTCGCCCACGGTGACGGTCCAGTTGTCCGGATCGGCCCCGAGGAACGTGGCGACGTTGCCGCGGGCGATGTCGGCGAACTCGGAACGACGCTCGAACGAGTGCAGGGTCCCCTCGGCGCCGATCGCCCGGAGCAACCACAGCGAGAGCGCGCCCGAGCCGACGCCGGCCTCGACGACCCGGGCCCCCGGGAACACGTCCGCGAAGGCGACGATCTGGGCCGCGTCCTTCGGGTAGACGATCGCGGCCCCGCGGGGCATGGACATGACGTAGTCGTTCAGCAGGGGGCGGAGGGCCAGGTACTCGTCGCCGCTCGACGAGGCGATCACGGAGCCGTCCTGCTGGCCGATCACGTCGTCGTGGCGGAGGACGCCGCGGTGCGTGTGGTACTCGCCGCCGGGCTCGAGCGAGAGCGTGGTCAGCTTGCCCTTCGGGCCGGTGAGCTGGACGCGGTCGCCGGCACGGAAGGGACCGCGGGCTGGCGCGCCGGTCATCGCATGCCCTCGCCCGGGAGCTGCGCCGCCGCCGCCCCGGAGGACGCCGTGGTCGCCGCGGCGGCGTGCGCCGAGAACGCGGGCGCCGTCAGTGCGACGAGCCGGTCGACGTCCACGCCGTCCAGCGACTCGAGCCGGACGTCGGCGCTGCCCTCGGCGATCGGCACGACGTGCTCGACCGCGACCGTGACGGCCCCGGAGGCGAGCGCCGCGGCGACACCCGTCGGCGAGTCCTCGATCGCGACGCAGCGGGCCGGGTCGACGCCGAGTTCTGCCGCAGCACGGAGGTACGCCTCGGGGTGCGGCTTGGCGTGCTCCACGTCGTCGCCCGCGACGACCACGCGGAATCCCCTCGCGCCGAGCAACTCGGCCACGTCGACCGCCATCCGTCGCCGGGACATCGTCACGAGTGCGGTCGGGACGCCGCGGTCGTGCAGCTCCTCGACGAGCTCGCGGGCCCCGGGACGCCACGGCATGGCGTCGTGCATGTGCTCGACCACGTAGGTCGTCATCCACTCGACGATCTCCTCCACGGTCAGGTCCACGCCGTGCTCACGGAGGATCTCGCCGGAGCGCTCGAGGCCACTGCCGACGAGGGACAAGCCGTCCTCGTGGGTCCACGGGGCGTCGTACTGCGCGGTCAGCACCATCTGGGACCGCTGCCAGATCGGCTCGGTGTCCACGAGGGTGCCGTCCATGTCCCAGAGGACCGCGGCGGGGAGTTCGGAGGTCACGGCCCCCGAGTGTAGCGGCGGGCACCCGAACGCCCGTTCGCTCCGGGCACGACGCCGGGAGCGCGGGCCGCGGTGCCCGCGAGGACGCACGTCCTATTGTTGGTGTGCAGGTCGCGGCGCCCCGCGTCCCTCGGCAGATCGACCAGGAGGTCACCTCCGTGCCACAGCACTCCCCCTTCAGCGACGGGCGCCTGCTCGTCGTCGCGTTCGAGGGATGGAACGACGCGGGCGAGGCCGCGAGCGGACTCGCCCGACGCATCGTCGACGCGCTCGACCTGGAGGAACTCCGGGAGCTCGACGGTGAACGGTACGTCGACTACCAGTTCAACCGCCCGACGATCGGCGCCGACGACGACGGCGTGCGCGGCGTCATCTGGCCGCGGATCGTGCTCCACGGTCCGGCGTCCACCGGCACCACGCCCGCAGTCTCCCAGGTCGTCGGTGCCGGCGGCACCACGAGTGAGCGTGGGGTGTACGTGCTCGTCGGTCCCGAGCCGTCGCGGACGTGGCGCGGGTTCGCGGCGGAGATCGTGGACCTGGTGGACGTGCACGCGATCGACGCCGTCGTGTTCGTCGGCGCCATGCTCGCGGACGTCCCGCACACCCGCCCGATCTCGGTCTTCGTGTCCAGTGAGGACGAGGACGTCCGCACCGCGCTCGGCGTCGACCACTCGACGTACGAGGGCCCGGTCGGCATCATCAGCGTCTTGTCGGACGCGATGGACACCGCCGGCGTGCCCACGATCTCCCTCTGGGCCTCGGTCCCGCACTACGTCCACAACGCCCCCTCGCCGAAGGCGACCCTCGCGCTCCTCGACCGCATCGAGGACCTCACCGACGTGACGGTGCCGCGCGGGTCCCTGCTCGACGACGCCGCGAACTGGGAGCAGGGCATCGACGCGCTGGCAGCCGACGACGAGGACATGGCGAGCTACATCACGCAGCTCGAACAGGCGCGCGACACGGTCGACTCCCCGGAGGCCAGCGGCGACGCGATCGCCCAGGAGTTCGAGCAGTACCTCCGCCGACGCGACGGCAAGGACGGCGCCCCGGGTGGCCCCGGCGAGGGTCCCTGGCGCCCACCCCAGTCCTGAAGGCGGGACGGCCGACGGACCCGGACCCCCGGTCCGGGTCCCCCGTCAGTGCTGTCCGATCCGGATCCCGAGCACGGCGTCGACGAGGTCGACGAGCTCGCCCGTGCACGTGCCACCCGCCGCGATCGCGGTGTCGACCGCGGCGACCGCCCCCGGCGTGTCGAGGTCGTCCGCGACCCGCTCGCGGATCCGAGCCATGCTCGCGACGGCCACCGACGTGTCGGCGTCGCCCCGGTCCTCCAGATCGACTCCGCGAGCCCAGGCGTCCCACGAGGCGAGCCGCGTGGTCGCGCTCGTCAGCTCGCTGTCGAACCACTCCCAGTCGTCCGAGTAGCGGTGGGACAAGAGCGCGAGGCGGACGACCCGCGGGTCGGCGCCGTCGTCGAGCAGGCCGCGGACGGTCACGAGGTTGCCGAGCGACTTCGAGATCTTCGTGCCCTGGTAGGCGATCATCCCGGTGTGCACGTAGGCGCGTGCGAGTGGTGCGTGCGCGAGCGCCGCCGTGTGGCCCGCGCTCATCTCGTGGTGCGGGAACACGAGGTCGCTCCCCCCGCCCTGCACCGAGACGGGCGCACCGAGGCGGTCGCCCGCGATGACGCTGCACTCGATGTGCCATCCGGGCCGCCCGGTGCCCACAGCGGTGTCCCAGGTCGGTTCGCCGGGTCGTGCCGCGCGCCACAGCAGCGGATCGAGCGGGTCACGCTTGCCGGGTCGATCCGGGTCGCCACCGCGCTCCGCCGACAGCGCGAGCATGGTGTCGCGGTCGAGGCCGCTCTCGGCACCGAGCGACCAGGCGTCGGTCGCGCGCTGGACGTCGAAGTACACGTCGTCGCCGTCCGCGCCCTCCGTCGGCACCCGGTAGCCGTGGCCGGACTCGAGCAGGAACGCGACGGCCTCGCCGATGCGCTCGACCTCGTCGGTGACCGCGACGTACTCGTCCGGCGGGAGCACCCGCAGCGCCTCCATGTCGCGCCGGAACAACGCGATCTGCGAGGCGGCGAGCTCGCGCCAGTCGACGCCGGTCGCCGCGGCGCGCTCGAGGAGCGGGTCGTCGACGTCGGTCGTGTTCTGCACGTACTCGACGTCGAGCCCGGCATCCCGCCAGGCCCGGTTCAGGGTGTCGAAGGCCAGGTAGGTGGCCGCGTGCCCGAGGTGGGTCGCGTCGTACGGCGTGATGCCGCACACGTACATGGTCGCGCGCTCGCCGCCGTCCGTCGGGTCGACCGGGCTGCCGGTGGCGGTGTCGTGCACGCGAGGCCGGCTGCCGACGCCGAGGACCTCGGGGACGTCGGGGTGCTCCCAGGCCCGCATCAGTAGGTCGCCAGGAGGTCGGCGAGGACGCGGCGCCCGAACGCGAGCGACGCCAGCGGGACCCGCTCGTCGACCCCGTGGAACATCGCGGGGAAGTCCATGTCACCGGGGAGCTGCAACGGGACGAACCCGTACCCGGCGATGCCGAGGGTCGACAGTGCTTTGTTGTCGGTCCCGCCGGACAGCAGGTAGGGCAGTACCGGCGCGCCTGGGTCGTGCCGGTCGAGGACCGCACGGACGGTGTCGACGAGCGGACCGGCGAACGCGGTCTCGAGACCGACGTCCCGGTGCGTCGTCAGCACCTCGACGTCGTCCCCGGCCAGTTCACGGACCTCGGCGAGCACCTGCTCCTCGTCGCCGGGCAGGCACCGGATGTCGACGAGCGCCTCGGCGGTGTCGGGGATCACGTTGTGCTTGTAGCCGGCGTGCAGGAGCGTCGGGTTCGTCGTCGTGTGCAGGGCCGCGTGGATGAAGCGCGAGGCCGAACCGGTCGCCAGCGCGACCTCGTCCGGCCCCGTCCGCGTGGGGTCCACCCCGAGGAACCGGGCGACCTCGCGCACCATCGCGTCGGTCGTGTCGGACATCCGGACCGGCCACTCGCGGCTCCCGATGCGCGCGACGGCCGCGGCGAGCTTCGTCACCGCGTTGTCGCGCATCACGTGCGACCCGTGCGCGGCGGTGCCCCGCGCGACGAGCTTGATCCAGATGAGCGCCTTCTCGCCCGTCTGCAGCAGGTAGGCCCGGCGATCGCCGAGGGTGATCGAGTAACCACCGACCTCGCTGATGGCCTCCGTCGCCCCGGCGAAGACCTCGGGGTGTTCCGCGACGACGTGGTGCGCGCCGAGGACGCCGCCGGCCTCCTCGTCCGCGAAGAAGCCGATCACCAGGTCGCGCTCGGGTGCGCCCTGCCGCTCGATGACGTCCCGCAGGGCGGTGAGCATCATCGCGTCCATGTCCTTCATGTCGACCGCGCCGCGACCCCAGAGCGCGCCGTCCTGGACGACGCCACCGAACGGGTCCACGGACCAGTTCGCGGGATCGGCCGGGACGACGTCGAGGTGCCCGTGCACGACGAGCCCCGGCTTGTCGCGGTCGCGCCCGGGAACCCGTGCCACGACGCTGACCCGGCCCGGCTCCGACTCGAACAGCTGCGGCTCCAGCCCGAGGTCCCGGAGATGCGCCTCGACGTACTCGGCCGCGTCGGCCTCGCCGTTCGAACGCCCCTCGCCGTGGTTCGTGGTGTCGAACCGGATGAGGTCACGGGCGATGGCGGCGGTGGCCTCGAGCTCCGTGTCGACGTCCGCCGGTCGCTGCACATCGGTCATGTCCCCAACGGTACCGTCCGCGTACGACCACGGTGCCCGCCGGTGCGGGCGGGCCGGGCGGGCGCGCCCGGGATGCGCGCCCGTGTGCGGTCGCGCCGCCGATCCGTGCTACTGTCGTTCCTCGGCAGCGGGACCGGCCGGAAGGCCCAGGACCCGCGTCGACACCCTGTCCGGGTGGCGGAATTGGTAGACGCGCTAGCTTGAGGTGCTAGTGCCCGTATTAGGGCGTGGGGGTTCAAGTCCCCCCTCGGACACGACGAGCGGCTGGTCCCATCGGACCAGCCGCTTCTTCGTTCGGTGGCCGTCCCCGCTCGTGCACCGCGTCCTGGCTCCGCCGCTGGCGGACCCGGCTTCAGCGCCGACGCACCAGGCCCCGGACCAGCGAGGTCGCGACGAGGCCCACGAGCACGTACGGCCCCATCGTCAGCAGCGGGTCGATCCACGTGTGGTGCGTGTCCGACCGCGACGAGCGCAGTCGTTCGGCGATCCCCCGGCCGCCCCGCTCGGCAGCGATCCCGGTCTCGTGCACGACCCGGTCCGGCGACCCCTGCAGGGCCGCGGCGATCCGCGCCTCCGCGACGTTGACGCGGTCCCCGGCGATGAGGAGCAGCCAGTGCGCCGCACGCCCTTCGCTGAAGAACCCGTACGCAGCGCGGCGGATCAAACCCGAGACACCGGACAGCGGCTGCGCCGTCCCGAACACGGGCGTCACGAAGGCGTGCTCGATCGAGCGCTCGCGGCCCTCGGCACCCGGCTGTCGCTCCGGGAACGTCCAGTGCGCACCGGTGGCGGACGGGTCGAATCGGAGGCGCGGCACGGCCGGCCGGTCGGCGGGGTCGAGGTCGGCGCCCCAGCCTGGGATCCGAGCACGCAGTTCCTCTGGCGTGGGGACGTCGCGGGGCTTGTCCGGCAGGTAGGCGAGCGGTTCGTCGTCGGTCATGCGGTCCTCCTCGTGTTCGGCGATGTCCGGTCGCCGCCGCTCACGCGCTCTCCGGCACGATCACGGTCTTGATGCAGTCGTCGAGCTTCGCCGAGAACAGGTGGTAGCCCTCGGCGATGTGCTCGAGCGGGATGCGGTGGGTGATGATCTCGCTCGGCTTGAGGTACCCGGCGCGGATGTGTTCGAGCAGCCGCGGCCACTGGCGGATCACCGGCGTCTGGTTCATGCGCAACGTCAGGCCCTTGTTCATCGCGTCACCGAACTTCACCGCGCTGAAGATCGGCCCGTACGCGCCCATGACCGAGATCGTGCCGCCCTTGCGGACGCCGTCGATCGCCCAGTTGAGCGCGATGGGCGAACCGCCCTGGAGCTTCAGCTTCGTCGCGGTGACGTGCTGCAGCAGGTTGCCGTCGGCTTCGGCTCCGACGGCGTCGATGCAGACGTCCGCACCGAGGAAGTCGGTCGTGCGCTTCAGCTCGAGCACGACGTCGGCGACCTCGGCGAAGTTGATGGTCTCGGCCTGCGCGAACGTGCGGGCCTTCTCGAGCCGGTACTCGAGCTGGTCGATGACGATCACCCGGCCGGCACCCATGAGCCAGGCGGACTTCGCGGCGTACAGACCGACCGGGCCCGCGCCGAACACGACGACCGTGTCGCCCTCCGCGATGTCGCCGAGTTGTGCACCGAAGTACCCGGTGGCGAGCGCGTCGGTCATCATGAGCGCGTCCTCGTCGTCGAGCCAGTCGGGGATGACCTGCGGACCGACGTCCGCGAAGGGCACCCGGACGTACTCCGCCTGGCCGCCGTCGTAGCCGCCCGTCGTGTGGGAGTACCCGTAGATGCCGCCGACCGCGGTCGCGTTGGGGTTGACGTTGTGGCAGTTCGAGTACAGGCCGCGGGCGCAGTACCAGCAGGTGCCACAGAAGATGTTGAAGGGGACCATCACCCGGTCGCCGCGTCGGAGCCGCTCGACCGAGGAGCCGACCTCCTCGACGACGCCGATGAACTCGTGACCGAAGGTGTGCCCGATGCGCGTGTCCGGCATGAGGCCGTGGTACAGGTGCAGATCGGAGCCGCAGATGGCGGCTCGGGTCACGCGGACGATCGCGTCGTTCGGGTGCTCGATCCGAGGGACGTCCTTGTCCTCGACTCGGATCCGGTAGGGCCCCCGGTAGGTCATGGCGCGCATGCGTCTCCTCTCGACGTCCCGAGTCCACCCCACGCCCGCTGGGCGGCGATCCAGGAACGTACCCCGCCCACGGACGGGAGGGACGGCGCCGACCGGCACCGTCCCTCCCGTCCGTCTCCCGCGTCAGCGGAGCGTGACTCAGCTGTTCGCGGCGTCCACGAACTCGCGCCGCGGGTCGGTCTCCTTGATGAGCGACGTCGAGTCGCGACCCGACACGGCGCCGGTGAGCCAGCCGATGACGATGCGCGCCTTCCGGTTCAGGGTCGGCATCGCGTACACGTGGTAGGCGCGGTGGGCAGCCCAGGCCGGGAGGTTCGTCATCTTGATGCCCTTGATGTTGGCCGCGCCCTTCGCGATGCCGTACGAGGCGACCGATCCGATCGACACGTGGCGGTACTCGCGGATGGGCTGCCCGGTGATCGTCGCGACGATGTTGTCCGCGACGACGACCGCCTGCCGGACCGCGTTCTGCGCGTTCGGCGGGTAGTACGCCGGCTGCTTCTCCGCCGTCAGGTCGGGCACCTGTGCGGCGTCGCCGAGGCCCCAGGCCCCCTCGACCACCTCGTGGGTCTGCTCGTCCTCGACCTGGAGCTTCGCGTTGCACGCCAGGTGGCCCTTCGGCCCGCGCGGCAGATCGGTGTTGTCGAGCACCGGGTTGGGCTTGACGCCCGCCGTCCAGACGATGAGGCCGGCGGCGAACTCGTCGCCGTCGCTGAGCTTGACCACCCCGCCCTCGCAGCTCGGCATCGTGGTCTTGAGGCGGACGTCGATCCCGCGGGCACGGAGCGACTCGAGCGTCCACTTCGACAGGTCGGGGCCGACCTCGGGCGCCACGCGGTCGAGCGCGTCGATGAGCACCCATCGAGGCTGCTCGCCGGCGAGCGACGGGTAGGTCGCGATGGCGGCCTGCGAGACGTCGAACAGCTCCCCGATCGCCTCGACACCGGTGTAGCCACCGCCGATGAAGATGCTGGTGAGGAGCTTGCGGCGCTCCTCCTCGTCACGCGTGGCCGCGGCCTTGGCGATGTTGTCGAGGAGCTTGGCACGCACGAACGCGGCCTCCTCGACGCTCTTGAACCCCACGGCGTGCTCCTCGAGACCGGGGGTCGGGAACACGCGGGTGACCGAACCGAGGGCGACGACGACGTGGTCGTAGCCGAGCGTGCGGTCGTCCCCGCCCGCCGTGGCGACCGAGACGGTCTTCGCCGTGCTGTCGATCCCGGTCACCTTGCCCTGGATGACCCGGGTGCGCCGCAGCGCACGGCGGAGCTCCACGGTGACGTCGCGGGGTGCGATGTGCCCGCCGGCAACCTCGGGCAGGAACGGCAGGTACGTGTAGTACGTGTTCTGGTCGACGAGGGTGATCCGCATCGGGACCGTGGTGGCCTGCTTCTGCAGGTGCAGGACGGTGGAGTAACCGCCGGAACCGCCGCCGAGGACGAGGACGTGTGGGATCGAGTCAGCCATGCATACGGTCTACGCCAGATCGGCTCGGACGGTCACCATTTCCGACGGCCCGGCGTCCGTCCCGGGAGGCTCGGATCGCGTCGTCGGCGCGCGTCGCCGCCGAGCCGTGGTCGACCTGTGTCACCCGCGCCGCTGACGGAGTCGCCACCAGGCCGCTTCGGCGATGTCGAGGCCGGTGTAGACGCCGTGCGCGGTCCGTCGTGCCTCGGTCAGCGAGAAGCGACGGAGTCGGTACCCGCCGCCGAACCGGTCGATGATGGCCTCGGGCGAGGCGTCCGGCTCGCGCTTGACGAACCAGGTGCGCTCGTCGACGGGCTCGATCACCGGCGGTTGCCGATCCGGGACCGGAGGATGTCGATGCGTTTCTGGATCTGCTCGGTGCTCGCCTGGGCCACTGCCGGTCCCCCGCTGATCCGACGGAGCTCGGCGTGCACGGCGCCGTGCGGCTCGTTGCTGTGCCGGGCCCAGATCGACACGAGCCGGTGGAGCTCCGACCGCTGCTCCTTGATCGTCATGTACATCGGTCGGTGCTCGGGCTCCGGGGGTCGCGGCTGGCCGTCCTTCCCCCGTCGCGCGCGCTTGGCCTGCGTCGCCTGACGCTGGCGGAGCAGTTCGCGGACCTGGTCCGGCTCGAGGAGCCCGGGGATCCCGATGAAGTCGAGTTCCTCGAGGCTGCCGATCTCGCCGCCCGACCCGAACTCGCCGCCGTCGTAGAGGACGCGGTCGAACGACGCCTGCGAGTCGAGGGCCTGGAACGGCTGCAGGTCGAGGAGGCTGTCCGAGGCCTTGGCGTCCTGGTTCGCCTCGGCCACCATGGCGTCCTCGGGGTTGTACATGCCGTCGTCCGTGCCCTTGGGGCGGTCGAGGGCGTGGTCGCGCTCGAGTTCGAGGCTCGCCGCGAGGGCCATGAGCCCGGGCACGCTCGGCAGGAACACCGAGGCCGTCTCACCACGACGACGTGCCCGCACGAAACGACCGATCACCTGAGCGAAGAACAGCGGGGTGCTCGCGCTCGTGGCGTACACGCCGACACACAGACGCGGGACGTCGACACCCTCGGAGACCATCCGGACCGCGACCATCCACCGGGCCTCGTCGGCCGCGAACGCGCCGATGCGGCTGGAGGCCGCGGCCTCGTCGGAGAGCACCACGGTGGGTCGCTCGCCGGTGATCCGCTGGAGGATCCGGGCGTAGGCCCGGGCGGTCGTCGTGTCGGTGGCGATGACGAGACCGCCGGCGTCGGGGACCCCACGCCGGACCTCGGTGAGCCGCTTGTCGGCGGCCGACAGCACGGCGGTCATCCACTCGCCGTCGGGGGCGAGTGCCGTGCGCCAGGCCTGCGCGGTGATGTCCTTCGTGACCTGCTCGCCGAGCGAGGCCGACATCTCGTCCCCCATGCGGGTCTTCCAGCGCATCTGGCCCGCGTAGGCCATGAACAACACGGGGCGGACGACGCCGTCCTGCAGCGCTCGGCCGTAGCCGTAGCTGTAGTCGGCGATGGAGGTCCGGATGCCCTCGTCGTCCGGTGCGTAGCTCACGAACGGGATCGGGTTGGTGTCCGAGCGGAACGGCGTGCCACTCAACGACAGTCGTCGGGTCGCGGCTCCGAAGGCCTCGCGGATGCCGTCGCCCCAGGTGAGGGCGTCACCGCCGTGGTGGACCTCGTCGAGGACGACGAGCGTGCGCCCACCCTCGGTGATCCGGCGGTGGACCTCGGGGTTCATGCCGACCTGGGCGTAGGTGATCGCGATGCCCTGGTAGTGCCGACCGAACATGCCGTCGCCGTTCTTGAACATCGGGTCGAGCCGGATGCCCACGCGGTCGGCCGCGTCCGCCCACTGCCGTTTCAGGTGCTCCGTCGGGGCGACGACCACGATCCGGTCGACGGTGTTCCGCGCCAGGAGCTCGGTGGCGAGTCGGAGGGCGAAGGTCGTCTTGCCGGCGCCCGGTGTCGCGGCGGCGAGGAAGTCACGCGGCTCGGTCTCGAAGTACTTGGTCAACGCCTCGACCTGCCAGGCGCGGAGCTTCGACGCGGTGCCCCAGGCGGCACGGTCCGGGAACGCCGGCGACAGGTGCTCGGCCGCTGCGTTGCCCGCGGCCTCCTGGCTCGACTCCCCTGCACTCACTCCATGGGAGTCTACCGGCCGTGCCGTCACGCCTCGCCGTCCTGTCGGGCGTGCGGAGCGTGGGGCGCCGCTTGCGGACGCACGAGGGAGGCGGGCCGGACCATCCCCGCGCCGAACCGCGCGGCCACCGCGTCGACGGTCGTCTCGGTCTCGCGCCACGGCGCGTCGTCGTCCCACAGCGCGTTGCTCTCGCCTGCGGGCGCGAGGTTCTCGCCCCGCACACCGATCAGCCGGATCCGGTGTCCGGGCCGGTGCAGGGCGTCGTAGAGGTCGACGGCCTCGCGGTGGATGCGGCGCGCGACGTCCGTGGGCTCGGGCAGCGTGCGCGACCGTGAGAGCGTCGTGAAGTCCGTGTACCGCACCTTGAGCGCGATCGTCCGCGCGCGCAGGCCCGCCGCCCGCAGGCGAGCGGCCACCCGGTCGGCGAGGCGCAGGAGCTCCCGGGCGAGCTCGTCGCGGTCGGTGACGTCGGTCGGGAAGGTGACCTCGTGGCCCACGGACTTCTCGACCGAGCCGCTCTCGACCACCCGCGGGTCGCGTCCCCACGCGAGCTCGTGCAGGCGGTTGCCCATCGCGGGCCCGACGGCGGACACGAGCGACGCGACCGGGGTCGTCGCGAGGTCCCCGACGGTGCGGATGCCACGCCGCTCGAGCACCTCGGCTGTCTTGCCGCCCACACCCCAGAGCGCGGACACCGGCTGCGGGTGCAGGAACGCGACGGTGTCGGCCTCCGGGACCACGAGGATCCCGTCCGGTTTCGCGCGGCTCGACGCGAGCTTCGCCACGAACTTGGTGGCGGCGGCGCCGACGGAGCAGCGCAGGCCGGTCTCGCGGTGGACCTCGGCGCGGATGGCGGTGCCGACCTGCCACGGGGTGCCGTGCAGGCGGAGCGCCCCCCGGACGTCGAGGAATGCCTCGTCGATCCCGAGGCGTTCGACCCGCGGCGTGTAGCGATCGAGGATCTCCATGACGCGTCGCGAGTTCGTCCGGTACTTCTCGAAGTGCGGCTCGACGACGATCGCCTGGGGGCAGCGGCGGCGGGCGATCGCCATCGGCATCGCGGAGTTCACCCCGAACCGACGCGCTTCGTACGTGGCGGCCGTGACGACCGAGCGCTCGGCGTCGTGCCCGACGATGACCGGCTTGCCGACGAGGTCGGGACGGTCCAGCAACTCGACCGAGGCGAAGAAGGCGTCCATGTCGACGTGCAGGACCGACGCGGTCGTGTCGTCGGTCGGGGCCTCCGTGACGAGGCGGGTGCTGCCGTCCTGCTTGCTCACGCCACGTCCTTCCGCGATCGACATCGGCCGAACGCGCGACCATGGTGGCATGCGCCGCCGACAAACACCGGAGCGCTCAGCGCTCAGCGCTCAGCGGTCGGTGGCGAGCAGGTGTCGTTCGACGAGCGCCGCGGCCCGGCGTGCTCGGGCGCTCGTGCTCGTGGCTCCGGAGGCGACGCCGGCGACCGGGAGTCCGCTCCGCTCGGCCAGGACCGCGAGCGCGTCGTCGACACGACCGAGCGCCAGGACCCGGTCGTGCACCCACTCGTGCGCGGGTCCGGGTGGCGTCGCCGCGACGGCGGCGTCGAGCGCGTCGCTCGCACGCACCCACGCGTCGTCGCCGCGTCGGATCTCCCCGCGCTGACGACCGCTGCCCACGGCGCCGGAGAGCGCGTCGATCGAGGTGGCGAGCACCCCCGCGGCGTGCGCGAGGGCCTCGACGACCGGGACGGGTGGTCGCGCGATCGGAGCGGGCCTCCCGGCGAGTTCGCGCGCGAACACGGCGACCGACTGCAGCGCCGCCCGTGTGCGCGCGTCGGTGCGGGCCGCACCGCCGGACGGGAACCGCACCATGGGCTTCATGACCGCGTCGAGCTGGTAGGTCGCGGCGTCGACGGCGCGTGACCGGCGCCGCAGGTCGAAGGCATCCGGATCCGAGGGGTCGGCGTCGCGCGGACCGTCCCCACCGACATCGACGAGACCCGCGGACAGGACGAACGAGCGCACGGCCGCGAGCTGGCGTCGCACGGCGCTCCGGACCATCCTGCCCGACGCCACCGGGAGGACGACCACGCTCACGAGGACGGCGACCGCGGCGCCGAGCAGGTTCTCGGCGAGCCGGAACGGGATCAGCGTGTCCGTGAAACTGCCGCCGTACGCGTACACCTGGCAGAGCACGACCACGAGCGCTGTGACCCAGATCGCGTAGACGCCGCCGAAGCCGTAGGTGCCGACCGCGAGGGCGAACACCGCGATGCCGGCGGTCCACCACGGGTGGTGCGTGCCGAGCAGGTGCACGAGCACGATCCCGAGCGCGCCGCCGAGCACCGTCCCGACCCCGCGGTGGAGTGCCTTCCGCACCCGCTCGTGCGTCGAGTTCGTGCCGGCGAGGACGATCATGACGCCGATCACGCCCCAGTAGAACCGGCTGCCGTCGAGCAGGAGCGCGAGCGGCTCCACGACCGCGACCGCGACCGCCGCCTGGATGCCGGTGCGGAGGGACCCCGAGACGTGCCACCGCCGCCAGGGGCCGGTCATGCCGTCGGCGAGTGCGTCGTCGAGGACGGGGACCGCGCCGGACGGACGTCCGCCGACCAGGACGACCGGTGTCCGGAACGGGACCGCGTCGCCCTCACGCGGCAGCGCGGCGCGCAGTGTCCCCCAAGCGCGGGCGGCGGCGGCGAGGTCGGCGAGCTGCAGGGCGGCGCGGTGCACGACGTGCGCCAGCGTCGACCCGTCCGCCCGCGCGGACGGCGTGACCCCGAACCGGGCGAGCATCCCTTCAGCCGCCGTCGCCCCCTGCGCGCCGCCGCCGACGACGACCGTGCGGATCGCCTCCGCGACCGCGGCTCGGACGTCGTCGGGCGCCCCGCTCCCGGCGAGCGTCTCGGCGGTCCGGCCGAGTCCGTCGACGGCGAGGTGGGTGTCGAACAGCAGCCGGTGCAGCGTCTCGGCGGTCGCGCCCGTCGGTCCCGCACCCGGAGCGGCGAGCATGCCGTCGGCGGTGAGCGCGACCTCCTGGAACCGGTCGAGCCGTCGGCGCAGGCGACGGGCGGCCCGGACCCGCTCCCGGGACGCGTCGGGTCCGACCGCGAGCAGGTCGACGGCGGCACGGAGGACGGCGGTCGCCCAGGCGAGCAGGGCACGCCGGGTCCACAGCAGGGACCGGAACGGCATGGGCCGCAGGAACACACCGCGGATCACGACGGTCACCGCGAGGGAACCGGCACCGATGAGTGCCAGACCGGCCACGCTCGCCGCTGGCAACGGGGTCAGGAGCCCGCAGAGGTACCCGGAGAACACCACCGCGGCGGCGTCGGTCGCCCACGGTCCCCAGCCCATCGCGGCGAACTGCACGAACAACAGCACCACGATCAGCGCGAGCTCGAGCACGTGGAACCGATCGAGCGCGACGCTCGCGAACAAGGCGACGACGAACGGCACGACCACCGCACCCGTCCGCGCGGCGATGCGCCCGGCACTGACGTCGTTGATGATGAGGCAGCTGATGAAGGCGGGCATCGCCCCGATGAGCACGCCGAGGACGCCGGGCAGGCCGACCGCGGAGGCGAGGGCGAGACCGACCGCCATCCCGGCGGGCACGCACAGCAGGGTCCGCAGCGCGCTCTGGGTCCGGACGAGGCCGACGTCGAGCATGAGGACGCGGTCGACGACCCGCCGTCGGCGACCGGGACGCGTGATCCGCTCGGGTGCGAGCCGGGAGGCCCGGGATCGGTCGGTCGCGCTCGTCACCCGGTGCCGCCTCCTGTCGTGGTCCCCCACCAATGGTACCGGAGCGGAACGACCTTCAGTGCGGCGCCGGGACCGGCCCGAGCAGGGCCGCCGCGATCGTCCGGGCGGCGGAGTCCCGCGAGGACGGGTGGTACTGCCCCGCGCGGACGTCCCGGGCCAGCCGCGCGAGTTCCGCCCCGGCCCGGTACGCGCCCCCGCCGACGACGCGCATGGCCTCGTCGACGACGTGAGCCGCGGTGTCGACGGAGCGCGCCTTCGTGCCGACGAGCAGCGGGAACCACCGGGGTCCGTGGTCGACGAGGTCGTCGACGTCCCGCGTCAACGCATCGATCTGCAGGACCACCGCGTCCACCGCGCCCTGCGCGTCGGCCAACGCCCGACGGACGTCCGGATCGGACGACCGGGGCGTGCCGTCGAGCGCGGTCCGTCGCCCGACGCCCTCGACGGCGAGGGCCAGCGCCCGCTCGGCGATGCCGGCGTAGACCGCGGCAACGAGCAGTTCGAACGCCGCGAAGATCCCGAAGACCAACGGGTCGGCGGAGGGCCCGACGGGCAGCACGCGGACGATCCGGTCGGCGGGCACGTGGACGCCGTCGAGCTCGGTGGCGTCGCTCCGCGTGGCCCGCATGCCGAGCGTGTCCCAGTCCCCGAGCGCGCGGTGCCCGGGCTGCTGCCGCTCGACGAACCCGTGCACGAGCACCGGGGCGGCCGGGTCGCTGTCGTCCCGGCCGAACACGCTGAGCAGGTCCCACGCCGGCGCGAGCGACACCGTCGACTTCCGACCGGTGAACCGCCATCCCCCGGCACCGTCGGACTCGGCACGCGTCGTCGAGTCGAACAGGACCGCGTCGTTCCCCGCCTCGCTGACGCCGAAGGCGAGCAGCCGGTCGGCGGCCGCCGCGTCCGTCACGATCTGGAGGAACGACTCGCCCCTGGCGCCCACGGCGCGGCCGGCCTGCACCCACACCTGGTGCATGCCGAGCCCGAGCGCGGTGGCCGGTGCCGCCGCGGCGAGCCGTCGTTGGATCCGCGCGGTGTCCCGGAGACCCAGCCCCGCGCCTCCCGAGCCGACCGGCACGCCCACGCGCAGGTACCCCGCGTCGCGGAGCTCGGCCAGGTCCTCCGTGCAGAACCGGCCGTCACGGTCGTACCCGGGAGCGCGGGCGGCGATGCGGGCGAGCAGGGCGTCGTCGAGCTCCCAGCCCGGACTGGACGCGGTGGTGTCGGTCACGAGGACGAGACTATTTTGTGGTCGTGACAGATCGGCATCCGTGGTCCAGGTACGTCGCCATCGGTGACTCGTTCACCGAGGGCATCGGGGATCCTGACCCGAGCGTCCCCGGTGGCCATCGAGGGTGGGCGGATCGCGTCGCCGAGGTGCTCGCGAACCAGACCGTCGACTTCGCGTACGCGAACACGGCGATCCGCGGGCGGCTCCTGCAGCAGATCATCGACGAACAGGCCGAACACGCGTTGGCGTTGCGGCCCGACCTGATCACGGTCTCGGCGGGCGGCAACGACATCATCCGTCCCGGCAGCGACCCGGACGAGGTCGCCGAGCGCTTCGACGGGCTCATCGCCACCCTGCGGCGGGACGGCGCGACCGTCGTCCTGTTCACCGGGCCCGACGTCGGGACCACGCCGGTGCTCGGACTCGTCCGCGGCAAGGCGGCGATCTACAACGAGCACCTGCACGCGATCGCGCTCAAGCACGGCGCACTCGTGGCCGACATGTGGGCGCTCCGCGTCCTCCGGGACCCGCGCATGTGGGCGCCCGACCGCCTCCACCACTCCCCCGTCGGGCACGCCACCGTCGCCGCGGCCGTGCTCGACACCCTCGGGGTCGAACACGAGCTGGCGCCGTGGCAGCCGGAGCCCCTGGCGGCTCGGCCGTGGCGCGAGGCGCGGGTCGAGGACCTCGGCTGGGCGCGGGAGTACCTCGTGCCGTGGGTCGTCCGGCGGATCCGGCACACGTCCTCGGGCGACGGAGTCGAGCCGAAGCGGCCCGAACTCCAGACGGTGCTCGAGCACCGCTCCGACACGCCCTGACGCGCTGACGGCCTCAGGCCCCCTGGAACGGGTTCGTCCAGCGCCACCACAGGTCGGGCTCCGTGATCGACGCGTCGAGCTCGAGCGGCACCGTGACGGGGGCGTGGTGGTCGATCGTGAACCGCACGGTGCCCACCCGCTCGCCGCGACGGCCGAAGGTCACCTGCTCGAGGTGAGTGCGTGCCGTCACCGTCGTCCGCCCCCAGACGAGCACCGACCGCGCCGAGGCGGCGACCGCGTCCGTCCGGGGCCGCCAGGGGGTGGCGTAGTGGCCGAACGTCTGCCCGCGGTTCGTCAGGGTCACGACGTGGAAGTTGTCCGCGACCGAGTCGAGCAGCCGCCGCACGTCGACGTCGAGCGAGTCGTGGTCCCTCCCGCCGAGCATCGCTCCCACGACCGTGACGGTGTGTCCGCCGCGCTGGTACGTCGCGGCGAACAGCAAGCACGCACCGGCCTGGTCGAGCGTCCCGGTCTTGATGCCCTCGACACCGTCCATCCCGAGCAGCTTGTTCGAGTTCTCGATCGGACCGACCGTGGGGATGGTCGTGCGCTGCGTGCCGACGATCTGCTTCACCACGGGATTCGCGATCGCCAGCTCGCCGAGGTGCACGAGGTCCGACGCGGTCGCGGTGTTGTGCGGGTCGAGTCCCGTCGGCTCCTCGATGGTCGTGTGGTCCAGGTCGTGCGCCGACAACCAGGCGTGGACTGCCGTGCGGTACGCGTCCATCGACCCGAACGACCACAGGGCCAGCGCCCCGGCGTAGTTGTTCGCGGACTTCATGAGCATGACCTCGAACGCCTGCCGCTCGCTCAACCGGAGACCGACCGGCATGGCCGCGACCTCGCCGTCCAGGGCGAGGTACTGGTCGTACAGGGCGTGCTGCGCGGCCGTGAACGTGATCGTCGGCCCGTCGTCCGAGGTCGTCAGTGGGTGCGCTTGCAGCACCACGAGGGCCGTCACCACCTTGCTGATGCTCGCGATCGAGCGTTGACCGGTGTCGCCACTCGTCTGCAGGCTCCCGGCGAAGCCCGGGGCCTCGACCGCGGTCGCGCCGTAGCCCGGGAACGACAGCGCCGGCAGCGTCGCCGTGGGTGCGGCGTACGTCGCGCGCGAGACGGTCGCCGGCGCGAAGGGCACGACGGCCGCCGCGACCAGGTACGCGACCGCGACGAGCACCACGGCGACCACGGAGATCAGGACGGGACGCCGGACCGCGGAGCGGGGCCGGTGGACGACACGTGACACGGCACAGCAGCCTAGGGGTGGGCGGCGATGGATCAGCTGCGCGCCGCGCGCTGGGCGTGTGCGACCGCCCACAGGCCCACGGCGCTCGCCGCCGCCACGTTGAGCGAGTCGACCCCGTGCGCCATCGGGATCCGCACCACGGTGTCGGCGGTGGCCACGGCACGCGCGCTCAGGCCGTCACCCTCGGTGCCCATGACGAGTGCGACGCGCTCGGGCACGTCCTGGACGAACGCGTCGAGTGGGACGGAGTCGTCCGTCAGGGCCATCGCGGCCAGGTGGAACCCCGCGGCCCGGAGCGCGGGCCCGGCGTCCGCCCACTCGCCGATCCGTGTCCACGGGACCTGGAGGACCGTCCCCATGCTCACGCGCACGCTGCGGCGGTAGAGGGGGTCGGCACAGCGCGGCGAGACGAGGACGGCGTCCGCCCCGAGTCCGGCCACCGACCGGAAGACCGCACCGACGTTCGTGTGGTCGACGATGTCCTCGAGCACGACGACGAGACGCGCGTCCCGAACGACGTCCGCCAGTGCGGGCTCGGCGGGTCGCTGCATCGCCGCGAGCGCACCGCGGTGCATGCGGAACCCGGTGAGCTCCTCGAGCAGGGCGTCGGGACCGACGAACACCGGACCGTCGTGCCCGGCCAGCATCGGCAGGACCTCGGGCAGCCACTTCTCCTGCACGAGCGCGCTCCGAGGCACGTGCCCAGCGGCGAGGGCACGCTCGATCACGGTGTTCGACTCGGCGATGTACAGCCCACCCTCCGGCTCCCGCACGCGTCGGAGCGCGACGTCGGTCAGGCGGGCGTAGTCGTCGAGTCGCGGGTCGTCGAGGGCGTCGATGCGCACCGTCTGCACGGGATGGTCCTCCGGGAAGCGATCGGGGTCGTGGGCTGTTGAGGGTACCGTGGAGCCGATGGAGCGGGTGGAGGCGGGCGACCTCGAGCGAGGCGCACCCGAACAGGGTGACGACCTCGACCGCGTCGTCGAGACGCTGCGGGGCAAGCGCATCGCCGTGCTCTCGGGGGCCGGGATCAGCACGGACTCCGGGATCCCCGACTACCGGGGTGCGGGCCGCGTGGCGCGCACGCCGATGACGTTCCAGGAGTTCTCCGCCGACCCGGCGAGGCGCCGGCGGTACTGGGCCGGGAGCCACCTCGGTTGGCGCACGTTCTCGTCCGCCCGGCCGAACGACGGGCACCGGGCGCTCGCCGACCTCGAGGCGGCCGGTGTCGTGAGCGGGATCGTCACGCAGAACGTCGACGGTCTCCATCTCCGGGCCGGGTCGCGCCGCGTGGTCGAGCTCCACGGGTCCATGGACCGCGTGGTGTGCCTGCGCTGCGGGCAGGCGTTCGCACGCTCGGATCTCGCAGCGGTGCTCGACCGGGAGAACGCCTGGATCGACGAACCCGGCACGGTGACGCTCGCGCCGGACGGCGACGTCGACATCACGGGCGCCGACCGGTTCCGTGTCCCCGCGTGCTCGGTGTGCGGCGGCGTGCTCAAGCCCGACGTCGTGTTCTTCGGCGAGTTCGTGCCGGTCGAGAAGTTCCACGAGGCCGTCTCGATCGTCGCCGGCGCGGACGCGCTCCTCGTGGTCGGGTCGTCCCTCGTCGTCAACTCGGGCGTCCGGCTGGTCGACCACGCCGTTCGTCGCCGCAAGCCCGTCGTCATCGTGAACCGGGGTGCCACGCGCAGTGACCGTCGGGCGGTGGCTAGGCTCGACGCAGGCACCACCGAGACATTGACGGCGCTGCGCCACCGACTCCTGCACTGACCGCGTCGCCGACGCCACCACGGACGGCGCATCGCCGCGGAAGGGACGAACGGTGACGACCCTCCTGTACCTCGTGCGGCACGGCGAGACCGACTGGAACAAGCAGCGCCGCATCCAGGGGTCGACCGACATCCCACTGAACGAGACCGGACGCCGACAGGCAGCCGCCGCCGGTGCGTTGCTCGTGCGTCGCCGGTTCGACGCCGTGCTCGCGTCCCCGCTGTCCCGGGCGTTCGAGACGGGCGCGATCATCGCCTCCCGGCTCGGACTGCCCACTCCGTCGACGGACGACGGTCTCGTCGAGCGGTCGTACGGCGAGGCCGAGGGCCTGACGGACGTCGAGATCCGCGAACGGTTCCCGGACGGCTCGGTGCCCGGCCGCGAGTCGCGCTCGGCGTTGCTCGCCCGCGTGCTCGAGTCGCTCGGCGAGATCGCGATCCGGTTCGACGCCGGCGCGGTCGTCGTCGCGACGCACGGAGCGGTGATCCGTGCCGTGGTGAACGAGCTCGCCCCGGGTACCGCCGACTCCTTCACGACGCCGATCCGAAACGGGTCGATCCACTCGTTCCGTTGGGACCCCGAGCGCTTCCGCGGGGAACTCGTCCGGTTCGACGACCCGATCGAGGACCAGTCCGAGGCCCCCGGGCGGTACGAGTTCGCGTACCAGAACCCGCTCGAGGCCGAGGGCGACTGACGGCCGCCGGGCTGGCGCTCCCACCTCGGTCCGGCGGTCCTCCATGTCCG
Organism: Curtobacterium sp. MCBD17_028; assembly: GCF_003234875.1. NCBI lineage: Bacteria > Bacillati > Actinomycetota > Actinomycetes > Micrococcales > Microbacteriaceae > Curtobacterium > Curtobacterium sp. MCBD17_028. Next base: position 143,160 of record NZ_QKTQ01000002.1, read on the forward strand.
CCGAACGGGGCGACGGGCGTCGGTCAGGCGCGGCGGTCGGCGACGGCGCGCTCGACGGACGCGACGACGCGCTCGGCGGACGTGGTCCAGTCGAAGCGGCGGACCCGCTCGAGGGAGGCCCGGTGCAGGTCGTCCCAGCGCGCCTCGACCCGTCGCACCGCGGCCGCGACCGCGGCGGGCGAGGCCGGGTCGAAGTACTCGGCGGCCGCGCCGCCGATCTCGCGGAAGATCGGGATGTCGCTCACGGCGACGGGCGTGCCCACGCCCATCGACTCGACGAGCGGGATCCCGAAACCCTCGTCGTGCGAGGCGCTGACGAGCGCCGTCGCGGTCCGGAGCACCGCGCGGTACTCCTCGTCCGACGCTCCGTCGTGGAACACGAGCGAACCCGCGGGGGCGAGCCGCTCGAGCCGCTCCCGGTCCGCAGCTCGCACGCGCGACATGCAGTGCAGCCGCCAGTCGGCCTCCCCGGGCCCGCGGAGCAGCGGGATCGCGGAGGCGAGGGTCTCGACGTTCTTGTAGGGCATGAACGTGCCCATGTAGACGAGGTCCCGCGTCCGCAGGCCGTCCGCCGCGCGCGGCGCCACCGGGTCCGCGGCGTTGTACGCGACCGTCACGGGCCGACGCGTCAGCCGGTGGTCCCGGATGAGTCCGGCGGTCGTCTCGCTCACCGTGACGACGCCGTCGGCACCATCGAGCAGCATCCGCTGCGGCCACCACGCGAGGTGGAACGCACGCCACCCCAGCCGCAGCGGCCACGAGAACTCACGGGGCGGTGTGCGGTTGCGGTAGTAGATGAGGTCGTGCAGCGTCAGCACGAGCGCGTAGTGGCGTCCGCGGGATCCCATGGTCTGCATCGGCGAGAACACGGCGTCGAGCCCCAGCCGGTTCACCTGCCGCGCGACCAGGGGCTCCGCGGCGCTCGTCGGTGGACTGATGCGCTCCCAGGGCATCCCGTCCGGCAGCGAGTCCCGCTGTCCGTCCTCGCTCACCAGGAGCACGTAGTCGTGCCGGTCCGGCAGATGTGCCGCGACACCGGCCGTGAACCGGCTGATGCCGTCATGGCGCCCCACCCGGACGTAGCGGCAGTCGATGCCGATGCGGAGACGGCTCATCGGCGCATCCCGCCGCGGTCCGGTTCGGGCGTCGCCAGGGAGGCACGGATCGCGTCCGCCGCGGCGGCCGGCGTCTCGTAGTGCACGAGGTGGCCGACGCCGGGGATCACGACGAGGGTCGCGTCGGGCAGCCGGTCCGCCAGCGCTTCCTGTTCGGGCACCGCGGTGATGTCGTCACGTTCGGCGGCGATGAGGAGCACCGGTACGTCGATGCGGTCCGCGTACGCGGCGACGTCGTGCGTCACCGACGTCCGGAACGCGTCGAGGACGACGTGGCGGTCGGCGAACGCCGAGAAGTACCGGTCGTGCTGGTCGTGCACCCATCGGCGCAACCGCGGTTCGCGGGACTTGAGCATCGCGACGCTCATCGCCCGGACGATCCCCCGGTTCCGGAGGAGGGCGAGCCCGAGCGCCCGGGGCAGGACCGCACCCAGCCGGTAGTAGGCGATCGCGATCGCGGTACCCACGGCGCGCGGGCCCTGCAGTGCGGGAGCGGCGATCGGGTTGACCAGGACCAGGCGCCGGGTGTCGAGCCCGTCGGCGACCGCGGCTGCGGTGACGATGCTCCCGAAGGAATGCCCGAGCACGACGGACCGTCGGTCGAGCCCGAGGGCGCGGTGGAACGCTCGGAGCCACCGCACGAAGCCGTCCATGTCGGACCGCGGGAGCGCGTCGGACACCCCGAAGCCCGGGAGGTCCGGCACGATCGTGCGGACCTCGGGCAGGTGCGCGGCGAGCGACTCGAGCCCGTGGTGGTCGCCACGGAAGCCGTGCACGGCGAGCATGGTGGTGTCCGCGTCCTCGGGGCCGTACACCCAGTAGTGCGTCGCGCGACCGTCGACGAGGACCGACCGGTGCACCACGGGCAGCCCGGCCATGAGCCGCTGATACGGGGAGACGATCGGGGCACGCATCCCGCCGAGTCTACGGGCCGGACCCGTCGCGCCGGACGGATGCCGCGCCTCCCGGTCGGCGGGCCGTGCGGTCGTCCGTTCCCTCCGGACACGGATACCCGGGGCGACATAGAGTGGGCCGACGGGCGCCATGTCGGCCCCGACGCCCGACGGATCCACGAGGAGCACGGTGACGTTCACTGCCCCCATCCAGCTGCCCGGACTGACCCTGGACCCGCTCTGGTACAAGCGGTCGGTGTTCTACGAGTGCATGATCCGCTCGTTCGTCGACTCGAACGGGGACGGCACCGGCGATCTGTCCGGGCTCATCAGCCGCCTGGACTACCTGCAGTGGCTCGGCGTCGACGCGCTGTGGCTGCCGCCGTTCTTCCAGTCGCCGATGCGCGACGGCGGCTACGACATCTCCGACTACAAGGCGATCCTGCCGGAGTTCGGCACCCTGGACGAGTTCCGCGACCTCGTGACGAAGGCGCACGAACGGAACATGCGCATCGTCATCGACATGGTGATCAACCACACCTCCGACGCGCACGAGTGGTTCCAGCAGTCCCGCGAGGACCCGGACGGGCCCTACGGCGACTTCTACGTCTGGAGCGACAGCCCGGACAAGTACGAGAACATCCGCATCATCTTCGTCGACACCGAGGAGTCGAACTGGACGTTCGACCCGATCCGACGGCAGTTCTTCTTCCACCGGTTCTTCTCGCACCAGCCGGACCTCAACTTCGAGAACCCCGCCGTGGTCGAGGCCGTCTACGACGTCGTCCGGCACTGGCTCGACATGGGCGTGGACGGGCTGCGGCTCGACGCGATCCCGTACCTCTTCGAGTCCGAGGAGGGCAACGGCGAGGGCGAGCCCGCGACGCACGAGTTCGTCAAGGGCCTCCGCGCGATGGTCGACGAGGAGTACCCCGGGCGCGTGCTCATCGCCGAGGCGAACCAGTGGCCGCGCGAGACGGCGGCGTTCTTCGGCACCGACGACGAGCCCGAGTGCCACATGGCCTTCGACTTCCCGGTGATGCCCCGCATCTACTACTCGCTCCGCGCGCAGCACGCGACGGAGCTCCAGCGGATCCTCTCGGAGACCACCGAGGTCCCGGAGAGCGCGGCGTGGGGTGTGTTCCTGCGGAACCACGACGAGTTGACGCTCGAGATGGTGAGCGAGGAGTATCGCCAGGCGATGTACGGCTGGTACGCGTACGACCCGCGGATGCGGTCGAACATCGGCATCCGTCGACGCCTCGCGCCGCTCCTCGACAACTCCCGGGCGGAGCTCGAGCTCGTGCACGCGCTGCTGTTCTCGCTCCCCGGCTCGCCGTTCCTGTACTACGGCGACGAGATCGGCATGGGCGACAACATCTGGCTGCCCGACCGCGACTCGTCCCGCACCCCCATGCAGTGGACGCCGGACCGTAACGCCGGGTTCTCGACGGCCGACCCCGGCAAGCTGTACCTGCCGGTCGTGCAGTCCCTCGTCTACAACTACAACCTCGTCAACGTCGAGTCGCAGCTGGCGCAGTCCCGCTCCCTGCTGCACTGGATCCGCAACGTCATCCACGTGCGGAAGGCGCACCCGGTGTTCGGGCTCGGCACGCTCACCGTGCTCGAGAGCGACAACGACTCGGTGCTCACGTTCATGCGGTCGTACGAGGGCACGGGCACCCAGTTCGGTGACTCCGCCGAGGACGTCCTCTGCGTCTTCTCGTTCGCGCACAACCCCACCGCGGTCACGATCACGGCGCCCGAGCACGCCGGTCTGCCCCTGTACGACCTGTTCGGCGGCGGGTCGTTCCCGTCGTTCGACGAGGACGGCAAGGTGACGATCACCCTCGGGACGCAGGCGTTCTACTGGCTGCACGTGGGACGGCCGCGGGACTGACGGTCCGTAGGGGTCTCGGGATCGGCACCGCGTCACGTCGCCCGGTCCGGCCCGGCCGCGTCGGGTCGCCCGGACGGCCGCGTCGGGTCGCCCGGCCGGCCGTGTCGCGTCCGCGGTGTCGGCGGCCGCCGCTAGCCTGACCGCGTGACCAGCTCTCCGCTCGCAGCGCCGATCGACGCCACCCTCGGAGCCCCCTCGGCGGCACCCCGCTCCCCTGCGGAACGCCCCTGGTGGCACGCGCTCGGCGTGTTCGACCTCGAGACCACGGGGATCGACGTCGAGACAGCGCGGATCGTCAGCGCCCATGTCGGGCTCATCGACATGACCGGTGCGAGCATCGCCGCCGGCTCGTGGCTGGCCGACCCGGGCGTCCCCATCCCGGAGCAGGCAGCTGCGGTGCACGGCATCACGACCGAGCGCGCCCGTGCCGAGGGGCGTGCCGCCGGCGTCGTCGTCGCCGAGATCATCGCCGCGGTCGAGGCCGTGTTCGCCCGCGGGATCCCGCTCGTGGTCTACAACGCGCCGTACGACCTCACCGTCCTCGACCGCGAGGCCAAGCGCCACGGCCTGGCGGCACCCGTGATCGGGAACGTCGTCGATCCGCTCGTCATCGACAAGGCCGTCGACACCTACCGCAAGGGCAAGCGCACGCTCGAGGTCTGCTCCGCGCTGTACGGCGTGACCCTCGCGGACGCGCACGACGCCGGTGCCGACGCGATCGCCGCCGGACGCGTCGCGCAGGCGATCGCGAGCCGCTACCCGGACCAGCTCGGCATCAGCGCCGAGGAGCTCCACCGACTGCAGGTGGCCTGGTGCTCCGACCAGGCGGCGTCGTTCCAGGACTACATGCGGCGTGAGCGCAATCCGCAGTTCGTCGCGGACGGCCGCTGGCCGCACCGCAACCCCGCCTGATCTCGTCCCCGGCCCCGGTGTCGGCAGGCGCGCACGTGGCATCGCACGGGCACAGGCACAGGCACAGGCACAGGCACACACCTGAACCAGGCGGTCCTCGGCAACGGCTGCCCCGGAGACGCAGCAACGGGCGGCCACCCGGAGGTGGACCGCCCGTTGCTCGCTCGCCGTTCCCGACGAGGTCGCGTCAGCGTTGCCGCCGCGACCGAGGGCTCGGACTTACTTGCCGAAGCCCTTGAAGCGCTGGTTGAACTTCTCGACGCGACCGGCCGAGTCGAGGATGCGCTGCTTGCCCGTGTAGAACGGGTGCGAGGCGCTCGAGATCTCGACGTCGATCACCGGGTAGGTGACACCGTCGAGCTCGATGGTCTTGTCGCTGGTCGCGGTGGAGCGCGTCAGGAACGTCTCACCGGAGGCCAGGTCGCGGAAGACGATGGCGTTGTACTCGGGGTGCGTGTCGGTCTTCATGGTGTTCCTCGTCGTGGATGTGGTGGTTCGGAGTGCGCGAGCGCGCGGAAAACTGTGGCGTACGCCAGCGACCGAGTTTAGCAGACCGTCAGCGCGGACGGGAGGCACCGCTCGTGTCCGGCATCGGCGGCTCGGTCGTCACCTCAGCTGGCGCGGGCGGTGTAGCGACCCGCGTCCGCGGTCACGACGAGGCCGATCCCGAACGCGTCCGAGAGCACCTCGCTCGTCACGACGTCAGCGATCGGTCCGGCGGTGTGCACGCGCCCCTCGGCGAGCACGAGCGCGTGCGTGAAGCCCTTCGGGATCTCCTCCACATGGTGGGTGACGACCACGATGGCAGGAGCTTCGGCGCTCTCGGCATACCCCCCGAGCGTCCGGACCAGACTCTCGCGTGCCCCGAGGTCGAGCGATGCCGCCGGCTCGTCGAGGAACAGGACCTCGGGATCGGTCATGACGGACCGGGCGATCTGGACGCGCTTCTGCTCGCCGTCGCTCAGTTCACCGAAGGTCCGGTCGGCGAAGCCGCCGAGGCCCCACTCGTCGAGGACCCGATGGGCACGTCGGACGTCGATGTCGTCGTACTGCTCGTTCCACCGACCGGTGACCGAGTAGGCGGCCGTGAGCACGACGTCGAGCACCTGCTCGGTGACCGGGATCCGCCGGGCGAGCGCGGTGGACGCGAACCCGATGCGCGGACGGAGTTCGAACAGGTCGGCGCCACCGACCTCCGTGCCGAGGACCTCGACCGTGCCCGAGGTCGGGAACGACTGCGCCCCGGCGACCTGCAGCAGGGTCGTCTTCCCCGCGCCGTTCGCGCCGAGGACGACCCAACGGTCCGCCTCGTCGACCTGCCACGACACCTGGTCGAGGATGCTGACCCCGTTCCGGACGACGGACACGTCTTGCAAGCGCACAACCGAGGGCATGCCCTCAGCCTACGCGGTCGGCCGTTGGGGAGGAGGCGCGGCACACGTCCTGTGGACGGCCGCCGCCGGCGTCCTCAGCGACCGGCGAGGACGGCGTCGTAGACCCGACGGGTCTGGGTCGCGATGGCGGACCAGGTGAACTCGCCCTCGACACGCAGACGCCCGGCCCGACCCATGAGGGCGGCGAGCCCGGGGTCGGCGAGCACCTCGCGCAGCGTCGCGCCGAGGTCCGCCACGAAGCGGTCCGGGTCGACCGGCGTCCCGGACCCGTCCTGCACCTGCTCGATCGGCACGATGCGCCCGGTCAGTCCGTCGGCGACGACCTCGGGGATGCCGCCCGTGGCCGTGCCGACGACCGGCAGCCCGCACGCCATGGCCTCGAGGTTGACGATCCCGAGCGGCTCGTACACCGACGGACACACGAACACACTCGCCGCCGACAGCACCCGGACGATCTCGTCGTGGGAGAGCATCCGATCGATCCACACCACGCCCGAGCGGCGGGTCCGGAGGTCCTCGACCAGGCCCGTCACCTCGGCGAGGATCTCCGGGGTGTCCGGCGCTCCGGCGCAGAGGACCACCTGGACGTCCGTCGGCAGCCCGTCGAGCGCACGGAGGAGGTACGGCAGACCCTTCTGGCGGGTGATTCGACCCACGAAGACGACGGTGGGCCGATCGGGGTCGATCCCGAGCGCGCGGACCGCTTCCGGGTCGACCACGCGCTGCCAGGCGTCGATGTCGATGCCGTTGTACACGACGTGCAACCGGTCCTCGGGGATCGACGGGTAGGAGCGGGCGATGTCGGCGCGCATGCCCTTCGACACCGCGATGACCGCGTCGGCGTTCGTGTACGCCTCGCGCTCGATCCAGCTCGACAGCCGGTACCCGCCGCCCAGCTGCTCGGCCTTCCAGGGGCGGAGCGGCTCGAGGCTGTGTGCCGTCACGACGTGCGGCAGGTCGTAGGTGAGCTGCGCGACACGTCCTGCGGCGTTCGCGTACCAGGTGTGGGAGTGCACGAGGTCCGAGCCCTCGATGTCGGGCACCATCTGCAGGTCGGTGGCGAGCGTCGTCACGGCGCCGTTCGCATGCTCGAACCCCGCGGGGGCCCGGTAGGAGGTCACGCCGTCGGCGTCCCGATCGGCTCCGAACGCGCGGACGCGCACGTCGGTGTCCGTCCCGGATCGGAGCGCCGCCGTCAGTTCCGCGACGTGGACGCCCGCACCCCCGTAGATCTCCGGGGGGAATTCCTTCGTCAGCAGATCGACTCGCACGTCCCCCAACGTAACGAATGGCCCGGTCGCACGCCTACTCTTGGGGCATGCCATCGAAGAAGATCTTCGGCATCGTCCTCGCAGGGGGCGAAGGGAAGCGGCTCATGCCGTTGACCGCCGACCGAGCCAAGCCCGCCGTCCCGTTCGGCGGCAACTTCCGTCTGATCGACTTCGCGTTGAGCAACCTGGTGAACTCCGGACTGCAGCGCATCGTGGTCCTGACCCAGTACAAGTCCCACAGCCTCGACCGCCACGTGTCCCAGACCTGGCGCATGGAGGGGCTGCTGGGCTCGTACGTGGCGTCGGTCCCGGCGCAGCAGCGACTCGGCAAGCGGTGGTTCGCCGGGTCCGCCGACGCGATCCTCCAGAGCCTCAACCTCCTCCGGGACGAACGGCCCGACATCGTCGTCGTGGTCGGTGCGGACCACGTGTACCGGATGGACTTCTCCCAGATGGTCGAGGCGCACATCGCGTCGGGCCGCAGCGCGACCGTCGCCGCGATCCGACAGCCCATCGCGCTCGCCGACCAGTTCGGCGTCATCCAGGTCGACGACGAGGACCCGACGAAGATCGGCGCGTTCCTGGAGAAGCCGAAGGACGCGGTGGGACTCCCCGACTCCCCCGGTGAGGTCCTCGCGTCGATGGGCAACTACGTCTTCGACGCGGACGCGCTCATCGACGCGGTCCTGCGCGACGGTCAGATCGAGTCCTCGAACCACGACATGGGCGGTGACATCGTGCCGGACTTCGTGACCCGGGGCGACGCCGGCGTCTACGACCTCAACCGCAACGACGTCCCGGGTGCCACCGAGCGCGACAAGTACTACTGGCGCGACGTGGGGACGATCGACTCGTTCTTCGAGGCGCACCAGGACCTCATCGCAGCACTCCCGGTCTTCAACCTCTACAACGTCGACTGGCCGATCTTCAACCAGCAGATCAACTCGCCGCCCGCCAAGTTCGTCCGTGACGCCAAGGGCGTCAGCGGTACGGCGGTCGACTCGATCGTCTCGCTCGGGTGCCTGCTGTCCGGGGCACAGGTGGAGCGCAGCGTGATCGGGCCGTGGTGCACCATCGAGTCCGGCGCCCAGGTCGTCGACTCCGTGGTGTTCGATCGGGCGATGGTCGGCCCGGACGCGGTCGTGCGCCGCGCGATCCTCGACAAGGACGTCGTGATCGAGGCCGGCGCTCAGGTCGGGGTGGATCGCGGCGCGGATCTCGCCCGCGGGTTCACGGTCACGGACTCCGGAATCACCGTGGTCGGCAAGGGGGTGCGGGTCGAGGCCTGAGGCCGCGAGGCCCGGTCCGCGTCATCCGCCGTCTCGCGCCCGCGACCGCCACTAGCCTTGGCGCGTGCCGCGTTTCCTCGTCGTCCTCGATGCCGATTCCACACTGCTCGAGGACGAGGTGATCGAGCTGCTCGCCGACGCCGCAGGAGCGCGTGATCGCGTCGCCGCCGTCACCGAGCGGGCGATGCGCGGTGAGATCGACTTCGCCGACAGCCTCCGCGACCGCGTCGCGACACTCGCGGGGTTGCCCGTGAGCGTTCTGGAGGACGTCCGTCGCGCCGTCCGGGTCACGACCGGCGCCGTCGAACTGGTCGAGGGCGTCCACGCCGCCGGCGGCAGCGTCGGCGTCGTGTCCGGCGGCTTCCACGAGGTGCTGGGCCCGATCGCGGCGGCACTCGGGCTCGACCACTGTCGCGCCAACCGACTCGAGGCGTCCGGCGGCGTGCTCACCGGCCGGGTCCTCGGGGACGTGGTCGACGCGGCCGCGAAGGCCGACGCGCTCCGGGCCTGGGCGGCCGCGGACGGCGTGGACGCGCGGCGGCACACCGTGGCGGTCGGCGACGGCGCCAACGACCTGTCCATGATGCGCGAGGCCGCGCTCGCCGTCGCCTTCGTCGCGCGGCCGGGCGTCCGCGACGCCGCGGACGTCGTCGTCGACCGGCGGGACCTCACACCCGTCCTGGCGTGCCTCGGGGTGCCCGTCCGGGCCTCCTGACCGACCGGTACCGGCAGGAGCCGCGTCCGGGATGGGCTCAGTCGCCCATCCCGACGCCGCCGTCCACCGGGATGACCGCCCCGGAGATGTACCCCGCGTCGTCGCCGGCGAGGAACAGGGTGGTCGCGGCGATGTCGTGCACGCTCCCGTACCGACCGGCGGGGATCTGCTTCTTGTACTGCGCCTGGACGTCCTCGGGCAGCGCCGCGGTCATCTCGGTCTCGATGAACCCGGGCGCGATGACGTTCGCCGTGAGGCCGCGGCCCCCGAGCTCACGCGTGAGCGACCGCGCGAACCCGATGAGCCCGGACTTCGACGACGCGTAGTTGACCTGTCCGGCGGAACCGAGCGTCCCGACGACGCTGGAGATCAGGATCACCCGGCCGAACCGGGCACGCAGCATGTTCTTGGAGGCGCGCTTCACGACGCGGAACGCTCCGGTCAGGTTCGTGTCCACGACCGAGGTGAAGTCCTCTTCGCTCATCCGGAGCAGCAGGGTGTCGTGCGTGATGCCGGCGTTCGACACGAGCACCTCGACCGGTCCGAGCGCTGCCTCGACGGCAGTGAACGCGGCGTCGACGCTCGCGGCGTCCGTGACGTCCGCGGCGACGGTGAGTGCGCCTTCGGGGCCGCCGTCGCCGCTGCGCGACGTCACCGCGACCCGGTGCCCGGCGGCGACGAACTCCTGGGCGATGGCGTGGCCGATCCCGCGGTTCCCCCCGGTGACGAGGACGGTACGGGGCGTGGTCATGAGTGCTCCTGGTGCTGAACGGGGGCGGTACGGGGCGCCCGTCGGATCACCGCGGTGCGCCGAACGGACCATGCGAGCCTACCGTCGGTGGTGAGGCTTAGGCTTGAGCCGGGGAAGCGGAGAGACCATCGCATGAAGACGAACAGCATCACCTCGCTGCCGGCATCGCCCGCCGATGACCGGCGCGGTCGCCTCAGGCGGTACGTGTTCACGATGTCCGTGCGCGTGGTGTGCTTCGTCGTGGCGGTCTGCCTCCACGACGTCTGGAGCATCCTCCCGCTCGTGCTCGCCGGCGTCATCCCGTGGGTGGCCGTGGTCGTCGCCAACGCGGGGAACCGCCGCGCCGACGACCTCGTCCGACCGGGCGGCGAACTCGTCCGCGTGCTGCCCGACGACGACCGCGAACGCATCGAGCAGGAGCGCGAGGAACGCTACCGCGAAGACCAGCGCGCCCGAGCCGCGTGGGCACACGCCGAGCAGGAGCGTGCGGAGCGCGAACGGGCCGCGGCGAGCGGCGGACGGAGCCGGCGCTGATGGCGACCTTCGACCTCCACACCGATCCAGGAGCGCCGGTGTGCTCGCGGGCCGGATGCTCGAACAGGGCGTCCTGGCGGGTCAACTGGCGCAACCCGAGGATCCATGCGGTCGACCGCGTCAAGATCTGGGCGGCGTGTGACGACCACTGTGCCTTCCTCGCGGACTACCTGCGGTCCCGGGCCTTCCCGGTGACCGTGACCGGCATCGACGAGGACGTCGAGCGGCTTGAGGACGTCGCGGACTCCCTGACCTCCGGAGGTGCCGAGGGCGGCTCCCTCGGATGACGCTGCACGACCCCCGGACGGACCACGACCGCACCGACGACGAGCCGACGGCCGGCCTCCGGGACTTCGACCCGACGGCCCGCTACGGGCGCCGGGGTGCGGAGCGCCTCCGCCGGGCCGAACGCGAGGCCCACGCGGCCCGGCTCGGCACCGCCGACGAGCACGAGACCGACCGGGACCCGGACGAACCCTTCGTCGGTTGGGGCTTCGTGATCGGCCGCCGTTGGGTCGGGTACTTCGCGATCGCGGTCGGCTTCGCGATCCTCTGCGCGTTCTTCGGCATGTGGCAGTGGGACCGCCGCAACGAGGCGGTCCGCGAGAACGACCAGATCGCCGAGAACTACGACCACACCCCCGTGCCCGTCGACCGCGCACTCCCGACACGGTCCGCGTTCGACGACGACCAGACGTGGCTCCAGGTCCGCGTGACCGGGCACTACGACGTGGCGGAGCAGCTCCTCGTGCGCAACCGCGTCCACAACGGTCAGCCCGGGTTCGAGGTCCTGACGCCGCTGGTGACGTCGTCGGGGCGCGCGTTCATCGTCGACCGCGGATGGGTCCCGACGGGCAACGACCACGACTACCCCGACTCCGTGCCCACACCGCCGAGGGGCACCGTCGACGTCGTGGTGCGCCTCCAGCAGACCGAGCCGCACATCCCCGGTCGGACCGACCCGGCCCACACCGACGAGATCCAGTCGGTCACCCTGTCGGACGTCGCGGGCCGCGTCGCCCAGCCGATCTGGACCGGCGCGTACGGTCAGCTCAAGAGCGAGGATCCGGCGCCCGCACAGGCCCGGCCCCTTGGTTGGGATCGCCCGTCGGCCGACACCGGCCTCCACCTGTCGTACTTCATCCAGTGGTTCATGTTCGCCGCCGGCGGCTTCGGGTTCCTCGCCTACCTGATGGTCCAGGAGTACCGGAACCTCAACCAGGACGACCCGGAGGAACGCGAGCGCGCGCTCGAACGCAAGCGGCGGCGTGAAGCCCGTCCGAAGACGGACGCGGAGATCGAGGACGGCCTCCTCGACGACGTCCGGGTCGGCTGAGCCGGACAGCCCCCGGACGACGAGCGTCGGCGGCCCCGGTCAGGCGAGTTCGATGAGCTCCGCGTAGTCCTTGTTCCAATGGTCCTCGACGCCGTCGGGCAGCAACAGCACCCGCTCCGGACTGAGGGCCTCGACCGCACCCGCGTCGTGGCTCACGAGCACGACGGCGCCCTCGTACCCCGCCAGTGCGCCGAGGATCTCCTCGCGCGATGCCGGGTCCAGGTTGTTCGTCGGCTCGTCGAGCAGGAGCACGTTCGCCCCGGACACGACGATCATCGCCAGCGACAGACGGGTCTTCTCGCCGCCCGAGAGCACGCCCGCCGGCTTGTAGCCGTCGTCCCCGGTGAACAGGAACGAACCGAGCACGCGTCGGGCCTCGGTCTCGGTGAGCGCCGGGGACGCCGAGACCATGTTCTCGATCACGGTCCGGTTGACGTCGATGTTCTCGTGCTCCTGAGCGTAGTAGCCGATGCGGAGGCCGTGGCCTGGCTGGACCTCGCCCGTGTCCGGGCGGTCGGCGCCCGCGAGGATGCGGAGCAGGGTGGTCTTGCCGGCACCGTTGAGGCCGAGGATGACGACCCGCGATCCCCGGTCGATCGCGAGGTCGACCCCGGCGAAGATCTCGAGCGACCCGTACGACTTCGAGAGGCCTTCGGCCATCAGCGGCGTGCGCCCGCAGGCGACCGGCGTGGGGAACCGCAGCTTCGCCACGCGGTCCTGCTCGCGGACGTCCTCGAGCCCGGCCAGGAGCTTCTCGGCGCGCGCCACCATCTGATGGGCGGCCGCCGCCTTCGTCGCCTTGGCGCCGAACCGGGCGGCCTGCTTCTGCAGCTCCCCCGCTTTCTTCTCGGCGTTGGCGCGTTCCTTGCGGCGCCGTTCCTCGTCCGCGACGCGCTGGCGCTGGTAGTGCTTCCAGCCCATGTTGTAGATGTCGATGACCTGGCGGTTCGCGTCGAGGTAGAAGACGCGGTTCACGACCTCGTCCACCAGTTCGACGTCGTGCGAGATGACGATCACACCGCCCGCGTACGTCTTGAGGTACTCCCGCAGCCAGACGACCGAGTCCGCGTCGAGGTGGTTCGTCGGCTCGTCGAGGATCATCGTGTCGGCCTCGGAGAACAGGATCCGCGCCAGTTCGATGCGCCGCCGCTGCCCGCCGGACAGCGTCTTCAGCTGCTGGTCGAGGATCCGGTCCGGCAGCGCCAGGTTCGACGCGATCGACGCCGCCTCCGCTTCGGCCGCGTACCCACCGAGCGCGGTGAAGCGGTCGTCGAGTCGCGCGTACTTGGCCATCGCCTTCTCGGCGACGGCCGGGTCGCTGCTCCCCATGTCGAGCGAGGCGGCGCGCAGTCCCTCGACGATCTCCCCGAGTCCACGGGCGTCGAGGATCCGCTTGCGCGCCGTGTCCTCGGGGTTGCCGGACCGCGGGTCCTGCGGCAGGTACCCGATCTCGCCGGAGCGGGTGATCTCGCCGCCGGTCGGCATGGTCTCGCCCGCCAGCGCCTTCGTCATCGTGGTCTTGCCGGCACCGTTCCGCCCGACCAACCCGATCTTGTCGCCCTTGTCGACGCGGAAGGTCACGCCCTCCATCAGGAGGCGCGCTCCGACGCGGATCTCGAGATCGTGCACGGCAAGCACAGCGGACGTCCAATCAGTTGGTGGGGTGGTCACAACGGTGTGCAGGCGGGGGTGGCCCGTAGGATCGAGGGGAACCCGGCTCCGGCGCCGCGCTCCCGACACAGGAGCGGACCAAGGACGAGAACGCCCGGAGGCCATGGCGGATTCCGAGCGGCGCCCGCGACCACCGACCCATTCTAGGAGACTCCATGACGAACGCCGTTCCCGGCCGCGTCCACGCGGGCGCCAGCCGACCCGTGCTCGCGGACCGTATCCGCTCCCGCGGCCTCGCGACCGACGCGGCGCTCGTCGCGGGCGGCGCGCTGTTCACCGCGGCCATGGCGCAGGTCGAGGTACCGATGTGGCCGGTGCCCATCACCGGGCAGACGCTCGCCGTGGTGCTCGTCGGTGCGACCCTCGGCGCCCGCCGCGGTGCGATCTCGATGCTGCTCTACATGGTGGCCGGGCTCGCCGGAGCGCCGTTCTTCGCCGACATGACCGGTGGCCTGCACGCGCTCGCGGTGCCGAGCTTCGGGTACGTCATCGGCTTCGTCCCCAGCGCTGCCGCGATCGGGTGGCTCGCGCGCCGGAACTGGGACCGTCGCTTCGTCCGCGGCGTGATCGCCTTCACGCTCGCGAGCGCCATCCCCTTCGTGACCGGTCTGCCGTACCTGGCGGTGGTCCTCGGCCAGCTGGGTGCGCCGCACGACCTCGCTACCGTGTTCCGCCTCGGACTCGCCCCGTTCGTCGTCGGTGGCATCGCCAAGGCGGTCATCGCCGCCGGCGTCCTCCCACTGGCGTGGCGCGCCATCGGCCGCCGCTCCCGCTGATCGGCCCGACACGGACGGACGGGAGGCCCGGTACCAGCTGGTACCGGGCCTCCCGTCCGTTCGTATGTCGGCTGGCGTCAGATGGCGAAGCCGAGCGCACGCATCATCTCGCGACCGTCGTCGGTGATGCGCTCCGGCCCCCACGGCGGCATCCAGACCCAGTTGATGCGGAAGGCGTCGACGATGCCGTCGAGCGCGTTCGCGGTGTCGTTCTCGATGACGTCGGTGAGCGGGCACCCGGCGCTCGTGAGCGTCATGCTGATGATGAGGGCGTTCGCGTCGTCGTCCCACGCGAGGTCGTAGACCAGACCGAGGTCGACGACGTTGACGCCGAGCTCCGGGTCCGAGACCTCCTTGAGCGCCTCGGCGACCTCGTCGAACTTCTGTGGTGACAGTGTGGTGATCATCAGGCCCTCGCGGCGGCGGCGACGTAGCGGTCGTAGCCCTCGTTCTCGAGGCGCTCAGCGAGCTCCGGCCCGCCCTGTTCCGCCACCCTGCCCGCGACGAACACGTGCACGAAGTCGGGCTTGATGTACCGGAGGATGCGCGTGTAGTGCGTGATGAGCAGGACGCCCATGTCGGTCGCGGCCTTCGCGCGGTTGACGCCCTCCGAGACGATCTTCAGCGCGTCGACGTCGAGGCCGGAGTCCGTCTCGTCGAGCACGGCGAACTTCGGCTTGAGGAGCTCGAGCTGCATGATCTCGTGGCGCTTCTTCTCGCCGCCCGAGAAGCCCTCGTTCACGTTGCGCTCGGCGAAGGCGCTGTCCATCTTGAGGTCCGCCATGGAGCGACGGAGGTCGGACACCCAGCCGCGGAGCGCCGGAGCCTCACCGTCGATCGCCGTCTTCGCGGTGCGCAGGAAGTTCGACACCGTGACACCGGGGATCTCGACGGGGTACTGCATGGCGAGGAACAGCCCGGCGCGAGCACGCTCGTCCACGCTCATCTCGAGGACCTCCTGCCCGTCGAGGAGGATCGAGCCTCCGTCGACGTTGTAGCGGGGGTGGCCGGCGATCGTGTAGGCGAGCGTCGACTTGCCGGATCCGTTCGGACCCATGATCGCGTGGATCTCGCCCTCGTTGATGGTGAGGTCGACGCCCTTGAGGATCTCCTTCTTGCCCTGATCGGTGTCGATCGAGACCTGGAGACCGCGGATTTCGAGAGTGGACATGCGTGTTCCTTCGGTGGTCAGTTGTCGGCGCGGACGTCGGACGTGTCGACGTACACGTCGCCGTCGATGATCGAGACCCGGTAGACGGGCACCGGTTCGTACGCCGGGAAGTTGAGGGGCTTGCCGCTGGTGAGCTCGAACTTCGAGCCATGGGCCCAGCACTCGAGCGCGCCGTCCTCGACGAAGCCCTCGGACAGCGAGATGTCGCCGTGCGTGCAGGTGTCACCGATGGCGTGCACGGTGCCCGCCGAGTCCTTGACGACGGCGACGGGAGCGCCGTCGACGACGACTCGCATCGGGCTGTCGACCGCGATCTCCGACTCGGAGCAGACCTTCGTGGCCATCAGGCGAGGTCCCCGTGCTCCGTGCGGCCGCCGGCGAGCTCCTGCTCGATGGCGCGGACGAGGCGTTCCTCGAGGTCGGGGTCCCCGATCTTCTGCACGACGTCGACGAGGAACCCGAGCACGACGAGGCGGCGGGCCTCGTCCTCGGTGATCCCGCGGGACTGCAGGTAGAACAGGTGCTCGTCGTCGAAGCGTCCCGTGGCGCTCGCGTGCCCGGCGCCCTGGATGTCGCCGGTCTCGATCTCGAGGTTCGGGATGCTGTCGGCCCGCGTGCCCTCGGAGAGCACGAGGTTGCGGTTCTGCTCGTAGCTGTCGGTGCCCGCGGCGGGACGCCCGATGAGCACGTCGCCGATCCAGACGGTGTGCGCGCCCTCGCCCTGCAACGCGCCCTTGTAGTTGACGCGGCTCCGGGTGTTCGGGGCGTCGTGGTTCACGTACACCTGCTGCTCGATGTACTGCCCGGCGTCGGCGAAGTAGACGCCGTACATCTCGGTGTCGCCGCCCTGCGCACCGAGGCGCGTCGACGGGTTGATCCGGACCACGTCCCCGCCGAGCGAGACGACCACGTGCTTGAGGAAGGCGTCGCGCCCGACCTGGGCGAAGTGGGTCCCGACGTGGACGGCGTCGTCGTCCCAGTCCTGCACGGCGACGACGGTGAGCCGCGCGCCGTCCTCGACCACGATCTCGACGTTCTCGCTGAGGAGCGCCGATCCCGTGCTGTTCACGATGACGATGCCCGTGCTGTTCGCCTCGGCGGTGATCACCGTGTGGGCCGCGCGGGGCTCCGGGCCCATCGCCGACCGCGTGATCGTGACGTGCCCCGGCTCGTCGCCGCGCACCGTGATCGCGAGCACCGCGTCGCGTGCACTCCACGCCGCCGCGGACGCCCGGTCCTCCGGGAGACCCGCGCTGCCGACCCGCTCGTCGTCGCTCCGGACCCAGTCGATGTGTGTCCCGCCCGACTCGCGGGCGAGGAAGGGGTACGCCGCACCGTCGAGATCACCGTCGAGGAGGGGCCGGATCTTCGCGAGGGGTGCGAACTTCCAGTTGACCTCGCGACCGGTGACCGCCGGGAACGCGTCGACGTCTGCCGACGCGAACCGCTCGGACCGCGTCTGCACCGGGACGCGCGTGTCCCACCCGCCGTCGGAGTGGGCTCGCGCTCCGTGTTGTTCGGTCCCGCCCGCAGGCTCGACCGGCTGGTCGATGCGCGGCTGCACGTCGGTCTGGGGCTGGGGGCTGGTGGCGGACATCTAGCCGACGGATCCTTCCATGCTCATCTCGATGAGCTTGTTGAGTTCGAGCGCGTACTCCATCGGGAGCTCCCGGGCGATCGGTTCGATGAAGCCACGGACGATCATCGCCATCGCCTCGTCCTCGGGCAGGCCCCGCGACATGAGGTAGAACAGCTGCTCCTCGCTGACGCGCGACACCGTGGCCTCGTGACCGAGCTGGACGTCGTCCACCCGGATGTCGATCGCCGGGTACGTGTCCGACCGCGACACCGTGTCCACGAGCAGCGCGTCGCAGCGGACCGTGTTGGCGGCGTGATGGGCGTCCGGATCGACCCGGACCTCACCGCGGTAGCCCGCGCGGCCCCCACCGCGGGCGATCGATTTCGAGACGATCGACGACGTGGTGTACGGCGCCATGTGGATCATCTTCGCGCCGGCGTCCTGGTGCTGACCCGGACCCGCAAACGCGACCGAGAGGGTCTCGCCCTTGGCGTGTTCACCGGCCAGGTAGATCGACGGGTACTTCATCGTGACCTTCGAGCCGATGTTCCCGTCGATCCACTCCATCGTCGCGCCCTCGTGGGCGATCGCACGCTTCGTGACGAGGTTGTAGACGTTGCTCGACCAGTTCTGGATCGTCGTGTAGCGCACGCGCGCGTTCTTCTTGACGATGATCTCGACGACCGCTGAGTGCAACGAGTCCGACTTGTAGATCGGGGCCGTGCAGCCCTCAATGTAGTGCACGTACGAGTCCTCGTCCGCGATGATCAGGGTCCGCTCGAACTGGCCCATGTTCTCGGTGTTGATCCGGAAGTAGGCCTGCAGCGGGATCTCGACGTGGACGCCCTTCGGGACGTAGACGAACGAACCGCCCGACCAGACAGCGGTGTTCAGCGCCGCGAACTTGTTGTCGCCGGCCGGGATCACGGTGCCGAAGTACTCCTCGAAGAACTCGGGGTGTTCGCGGAGCGCCGTGTCCGTGTCCATGAAGATCACGCCCTGGGCCTCGAGGTCCTCGCGGATCTGGTGGTAGACGACCTCGGACTCGTACTGAGCCGCGACGCCCGCCACGAGACGCTGCCGCTCGGCCTCGGGGATGCCCAGGCGCTCGTACGTGTTGCGGATGTCCTCGGGGAGGTCCTCCCACGACTGCGCCTGCTTCTCGGTCGAGCGCACGAAGTACTTGATGTTGTCGAAGTCGATCCCGGTGAGGTCCGCGCCCCACGTCGGCATCGGCTTGCGGCCGAAGAGCTGCAGGCCCTTGAGCCGGTTCTTGAGCATCCACTCGGGCTCGGACTTGAGCCGGGAGATGTCGGTGACCACCTCTTCGGAGAGACCACGGCGGGCGGAGGCGCCAGCGGCGTCGGGGTCGGCCCAGCCGAACTCGTACTGGCCGAGCCCTTCGAGCTCGGGACGGTCGATGAGCACGTCGGACATGGTCTCCCTCTATCTCTCTTCGGGCCGTTCGGTCCGTTGGACGACAACGCCTGGGTCTCCGGCACCATTCCTCGGACGCCGTCCGCGGTACCGGCCGTCTGACGATGGTCGCACCGGCTCCGGCCATCAGCGACGATGTGCGGCGGTTTCGAAGCCCGGAGTCAACTTCCAGCGCTCCGCTGAATACACTTGACTGCTCCGTCCCCGTCCGCTCGGCCCCTGCGGGCCGACCCGCGGGGCCGTCGTGCCGAACCCGCTGAGTCTACAGGTTCGACCCCCGGAACAACAGGAAGGCACCCACTCCGTGACACGCGTCGGGACCCCGATCGACCGATCCACGCCGACCCGGTGGTGGGGGCTCCCCCGCACGGTCGACGCACGGGTCGTCGTCCTGGCCTGGGCGTCGTTCGTGATCGAGGTCGTGCTCATCGGCACGGGCGGGCTCGTCCGCCTCACCGCGTCCGGACTCGGCTGCCCGACGTGGCCCGAGTGCACGAGCGGCTCCTTCGTCACGACACCCGAGATGGGCCTCCACGGGGTCATCGAGTTCGGCAACCGGCTCCTGACGTTCGTGCTCGTCGTGATCGCGATCGCCATGTTCCTCGCAGTCGTGCGACTCCGACGCACGCGGCCCGAGCTCTTCTGGCTCGCGTTCGCCCAGGGCGCGAGCATTCCCCTCCAGGCCGTGGTCGGCGGCATCAGCGTGCTGACGAACCTCAACCCGTACGTCGTCGGTCTGCACTTCGTCATCTCGACCGCGCTCGTGTCCATCACGGCCCGCCTCGTCTACCGCTCCCTCAACGGTCCGCGGCGCCCCGGCCCACTCGTCCCCCGCTGGTACCGGACGGTCGTGGAGGCCCTCATGGGCGCCGTCGCGGTGACGGTCCTGCTCGGGATCCTCACGACGGGATCGGGGCCGCACGCCGGCGCGGGCGAGTCGGTGCAGGGCGGCAAGCTCGTCCGGACGGGCTTCGACCCGGCGGTCATCGAGGACCTCCACGCGGTCCCCGCCTTCGCGGTCTTCGCGTTGACGCTGGTCCTGCTCGTCGCCGCGGTGCGACTCCGCATCTCGAGCCGCTGGGTGCTGCTCCTGCTCGTCGTCGAGTTCGTGCAGATCGCCGTCGGCATCACGCAGGCCCGCAGCGCGCTCCCCGTCGGTCTCGTCGGGACCCACATGGTCCTGGCCGGGTTGCTCGTCGGTGCCACCACCGCGGTGTCGCTGTCCTCGCACCCGAGCGCTGGCCGGGACGCCGTCCGGTCCTGAGCGCGGGCACCGGCTGCGCTGCGCCCCGGCCCGGAGGCCCGCTGGCAGCTGAGCGGTGCCAGCGGACGACCCGCCTCCCGGCCGCCACGCCGGACTGGAGGCGCACTGCCAGCCGGTCCCGCGCCTCCCGTCGGCTGCGCCACGCGCGGCGGGACGGGGGCTGCCAGCCGGTGGCGGTCCTCCCGGATGCACCGGCGGCGTCGGGCGCGACCGCGCCCCGCGTCGCCCGGACCGCTACCGCGTCAGGGCGTTCTGCATCCGGACCGCTACCGCGTCAGGGCGTTCTGCAGGAGCGGATCGATGCCCACCGCCAGGAACAGGAGCGTCAGGTAGATGATCGAACTCCGGAACACGCGCATCGGGTGCACCTGCTCGACGTGCTGGATCGCCCGGCCGTACAGCTGGTGGGACTCGACGACGAACCACGCGCCGGCCGCGAGGGCGACGACCGTGTACAGGACGCCCATGTGCGCCACGGGCACGAGCATCACCGAACAGACGACGGTCGCCCAGGCGTAGAGCACGACCTGCAGCCCGACGACCGTGCGCCCGCGGACGACCGCGAGCATCGGCACGCGCGCCGCGGCGTAGTCGTCGCGGTACTTCATCGAGAGCGGCCAGTAGTGCGGCGGCGTCCAGAGGAAGATGACGCCGAACAGGATGACCGGTGCCCAGCTGAGCGAGTCCGTCACCGCTGCCCAGCCGATGAGCACCGGCATGCAGCCCGCGACGCCGCCCCAGACGATGTTCTGCGGCGTCCGACGCTTGAGCCAGAGCGTGTAGAACACGACGTACAGCAGGATCGCCCCGACGCTGAGCGCCGCCGCGAGCCAATTCACCAGGAGCCCGAGCTCGAGCGTCGACGCGATCGAGAGCGCCCACGAGAAGACGAGGGCCTCGCGGTCCGAGACCGCACCGGTGACGAGCGGACGGTCGCTCGTGCGCTTCATGACCCTGTCGATGTCGCGGTCGATGTAGCAGTTGAACGCCGAGGCGCCGCCGGCGGACATCGCGCCCCCGATGAGCGTCCACAGGACCAGCCAGAGGTCCGGCACACCGCGAGCCGCCAGGAACATCGTCGGCGCGGTGGTGACGAGCAACAGCTCCATCACGCGCGGCTTGGTCAGGGCGACGTAGGCGCGCAGTTTGCGGACGAGTGTCGGTTGGACGATCTCGGGCCGGGTCACGACGGCTGTCGGCATGGAACCTCTGTCTCGGGGAGTGGGCACCCGCGTCGGAGACCGGGCCGCCTCCCACTTTACGTGATGGTCCCCGCGGGCACGCTCGCGATGGTCCCCGCGGGCACGCTCGCGTTGCACCGGCTCCGCCCACGGCTGAACGCCGACTGAGTGCGTCTTCACTATGCTGGGAGACGCCTGCCCGCAGTGTGCCCGACGTCGTGCGCACCAGCGCACTCAGGGCCGCCGGACCACCCGACGACCACGGGACCCGGGTGGGCGTCATGTCCGTGCGGGAGCACGAGCCCTCGCACATGTCGCATCAAGAAGGGTCAATCCACCAGTGGCTGAATTCACATGGGATTCCATCGACAAGAAGGCCGTCGACACGGCCCGCGTGCTCGCCGCCGACGCCGTCGAGAAGGCGGGCAACGGCCACCCCGGCACCGCGATGAGCCTCGCCCCGCTCGCCTACCTGCTCTTCCAGAAGGTGATGCGGCGCGACCCGAGTGACAGCACCTGGATCGGCCGCGACCGCTTCATCCTGTCGGCCGGACACGCCTCGATCCTCCAGTACGTGCAGTTCTACCTCGGTGGGTACGGCCTCGAGCTCGAGGACCTCGAGCACCTCCGCAAGTGGGGCTCCAAGACCCCGGGTCACCCGGAGTACGGCCACACCGACGGCGTCGAGATCACCACCGGTCCCCTCGGCCAGGGTCTCGCCTCGGCGGTCGGCTTCGCCTACGCGCAGCGCTTCGAGCGGGGCCTGTTCGACCCCGACACCGCGCCCGGTCAGAGCCCGTTCGACCACTTCACCTACGTCGTCAGCGGTGACGGCGACAACCAGGAGGGCGTGACGAACGAGGCCGCCTCGCTCGCCGGCCACCAGGAGCTCGGCAACCTCATCGTCTTCTACGACTCCAACCAGATCTCGATCGAGGACGACACCGACATCGCCTTCACGGAGGACGTCGCGGCACGGTACGAGGCGCTCGGTTGGCACGTCCAGCACGTCGACTGGAAGAAGACCGGCGAGTACTCCGAGGACGTCGAGGCGCTGTACGCCGCCGTCGAGGCCGCCAAGGCCGAGACCGTCAAGCCGTCGCTCATCGTCCTCAAGACGATCATCGGATGGCCCTCGCCGAAGAAGCAGAACACGGGCAAGATCCACGGTTCGGCCCTCGGCGCGGACGAGCTCGCGGGCCTCAAGGAGGTCCTCGGATTCGATCCGGAGAAGACGTTCGACGTCGCTCCCGAGGTGCTCGAGCACACCCGCGGCGCGGTCGAGCGTGGCCAGGCCGAGCACGCCGAGTGGCAGCAGGCGTTCGACGCCTGGGCCGCGGCGAACGCCGAGAAGAAGGCGCTGTTCGACCGGGTCCAGGCGCAGGAGCTGCCCGAGGGCCTCGAGCAGGCGCTCCCGGTGTTCGAGCCGGGCAAGGACGTCTCGACGCGTGCGGCCTCCGGCAAGGTGATCAACGCGATCGCCCCGCTCATGCCCGAGTTCTGGGGTGGCTCGGCCGACCTCGCCGAGTCGAACAACACCACGATCGAGGAAGCCAAGTCGTTCGTCCCGACGAAGTTCTCGACCAAGATGTGGAAGGGCGACCCGTACGGTCGTGTCCTGCACTTCGGCATCCGCGAGCACGCCATGGGCTCGATCCTCTCCGGCATCGTGCTGCACGGGAACACCCGCCCCTTCGGCGGCACCTTCCTCATCTTCAGCGACTACATGCGCCCGGCGGTCCGCCTCGCAGCCCTCATGAAGGCCCCGGCCATCTACGTGTGGACGCATGACTCCGTGGCCCTCGGTGAGGACGGCCCGACCCACCAGCCGATCGAGCAGCTCACCGCGCTCCGCGCGATCCCGGGGCTCGACGTCGTGCGACCGGCCGACGCCAACGAGGTCGCGTACGCCTGGCTCGCGATGCTGTCGCGTCGCGAGGGCCCGGCTGGCATCGCGCTGAGCCGACAGAACCTCCCGGTCTTCGAGCGCGGTGACGGCGACGCCACCGGCGACACCTTCGCCTCGGCGAAGAACGTCGCCAAGGGCGCGTACGTGCTCGCCGAGGCGCCGAACGGGACGCCGGACGTGATCCTCATCGCGACCGGCTCCGAGGTCCAGATCGCGGTCGCGGCTCGCGAGCAGCTCAAGACCGAGGGCGTGAACGCGCGCGTCGTGTCCGCCCCGAGCCTCGAGTGGTTCATGGCCCAGCCGGAGGAGTACCGCGAGAGCGTGCTCCCGTCGGCGATCACCGCGCGCGTCTCGGTCGAGGCGGGCATCGCGATGAGCTGGCGCGACATCGTCGGCGACAAGGGCCGCAGCGTGTCGATCGAGCACTTCGGCGCCTCGGCTGACTACCAGACGCTCTACAAGGAGTTCGGTCTCACGGCAGAGGCCGTGGTCGCCGCCGCGAAGGAGACCATCGCGGCGTCCTGAGCCAGGAGGGCCGGGTCCGGTTCACCGGACCCGGCCCCTTCCTCGTCGGATGACGACACCACCAGACCGGACCCGCCCGGGCAGCTCGCCAGGGAACGGGTCGATGACGAAAGAGATGAAGCGAGAAATGACTGACACCACCCCCACCGCCGCGCTCTCCGCTGCGGGCGTGAGCATCTGGCTCGACGACCTGTCGCGCGAGCTGCTCCAGACCGGACGACTCGACAAGCTCATCGCCGACCGGAACGTCGTCGGTGTGACGACGAACCCGACGATCTTCGCGTCGGCCCTCGCCAAGGGCGAGCGGTACGACGACCAGGTCAAGGAGCTCGCCGCGGCGGGCACCTCGGTCGTCGACGCGATCTTCGAGATCACGACGCGCGACGTCGCCGACGCCAGCGACAAGTTCCGGTCGATCTACGAGTCGTCGAACGGCTTCGACGGCCGCGTGTCCATCGAGGTCGAGCCCGGTTACGCGCACGACGCGGCCGAGACCATCAAGGAGGCGAAGTTCCTGCACGAGAAGGTCGGCAAGGAGAACGTCCTCATCAAGATCCCGGCGACGATCGAGGGCCTCGAGGCCATCACCGAGGTCATCGGTGCCGGTATCAGCGTCAACGTGACCCTCATCTTCAGCCTCGAGCGCTACCGCGCCGTCATCGACGCCTACCTCGGGGGGCTCGAGAAGGCGAAGGCCGCCGGCCACGACCTCTCGAAGATCCACTCGGTGGCGTCCTTCTTCGTGTCGCGCGTCGACACCGAGATCGACAAGCGCCTCGACGCGATCGGCTCGGACGAGGCGAAGGCGCTCAAGAGCAAGGCCGGCATCGCCAACGCGCAGCTCGCGTACCAGGTGTTCGAGCAGGCGTTCGCTTCCGAGCGCGCCAAGGGCCTGCTCGAGGCCGGCGCGAACCCGCAGCGTCCGCTCTGGGCCTCGACCGGTGTCAAGGACCCGTCGCTCCCCGACACGCTCTACGTCGTCGAGCTCGTCGCACCCCAGACCGTCAACACGATGCCGGGCAAGACCCTCGAGGCCACGTTCGACCACGCTGAGGTCCGCGGTGACACCATCACGGGCTCCTACGACGCGGCCAACCAGGTGATGGACCAGCTCGCGGCGATCGGCATCGACTACGACGACGTCGTGGCGCTCCTCGAGAAGGAGGGCGTGGACAAGTTCGACGTCTCCTGGGGCGAGCTCGTCGACACCGTGAAGACCGCCCTCGAAGGGGCGAAGTGACGGTTTCCATCGCCGCTTCGGGCGACGCAGCGCCTGCGATCGAGACCGTGGTGTCCCGAGTCGTCACCGATCAGGTGGCCTCGGGCATCACGGTCGAGGTCGGACCGCTGTGGGGCCCGGAGGCCGAGTCCGAGGCGTCACGGCGCCGCGGCTGGGTCGAGGCGGTCTCGGCGTCGCGCCCGCTCGTGGAGCAGGTCGCGGCACTGAGGTCGGAACTGCAGGACGAGGGCGTCGACCACGTCGTCCTCGAGGGCATGAGCGGTTCGTCGCTCGCGTCCGAGGTCATCGCGCGGGCGAACGACACCGAGCTCGTCGTCCTCGACGCCACCGATCCCGCACCGGGGCGATCCGCCGTCGGCACGGCGCTCGAGCACGGATCGTGGCTCGAGCGGACCCCACGAGGGGCTGTCGACCGCGTCTCCACCGCCGACCCCGAGGTGGGCGGGCAGTACGAGGTGGGCGGGCAGTACTCGAGTGCCGTGCTCGCGGGCACCGATCCCCTCCGGGACGCGACCGAGATCGTCCCGGACGGCACCCGGAGCCGGAAGCCCCGGACTTCGTGGAACTGGGCGTCGCGATCCCGGACCGTCCGTCCACCTTCGGTCAGCTCGTCCAGGCCCAGGCATCCCGTGACGCGAGCGTGCTCGCGGCACAGGGTCGCCCGGTCCTGACGCTGACCGTCTTCGACGTCGAGGTCACGGCACCCATCATCGCCGCGGCCCTGCGTCCCCAGAACATCGAAGGAGCTCACCGACACATGTCACCGGTGGCCATCACTCCGGAGCACAATCCGCTCCGACTGCCGTCCGACCGACGCCTGAACCGGATCGCGGGCCCCAGCGCCCTCATCATCTTCGGAGTCACGGGGGACCTCTCCCGCAAGAAGCTGATGCCCGCGGTCTACGACCTCGCGAACCGCGGGCTGCTCCCGCCCGGCTTCGCGTTGGTCGGGTTCGCCCGGCGTGACTGGGAGGACCAGGACTTCTCGCAGGTCGTCCACGACGCCGTGCGGGACTACTCGCGGACGCCGTTCGACGAGGCCGTCTGGCACCAGCTCGCGCAGGGCATCCGGTTCGTCCAGGGGTCGTTCGACGACCCGGAGGCGTTCCGACAGCTCAAGGAGACCGTCGACGAACTCGACGCCGAGCGCGGGACCATGGGCAACCACGCGTTCTACCTGTCGATCCCGCCCAAGGCGTTCCCGGTGGTCACCGAGCAGCTCAAGCGCTCCGGCCTCACCGAGAAGCCCGACGAGGCCTGGAGCCGGGTGGTCATCGAGAAGCCGTTCGGCTCGGACCTCACGACGGCGCGGGAACTCAACGCGATCGTCGAGACCGTGTTCGCGCCGGACGACGTCTTCCGGATCGACCACTACCTCGGCAAGGAGACCGTCCAGAACATCCTGACGCTCCGCTTCGCCAACCAGATGTACGAGCCGCTGTGGAACGCGAACTACGTGGACCACGTCCAGATCACCATGGCCGAGGACATCGGCGTGGCGGGTCGGGCTGCGTACTACGACGGCATCGGTGCGGCGCGCGACGTCATCCAGAACCACCTGCTGCAGCTCCTCGCGCTCACGGCGATGGAGGAGCCGGTCTCGTTCAAGGCGGGGGATCTCCGCGCCGAGAAGGAGAAGGTCCTGTCCGCGGTGCGGCTGCCGGCCGACCTCGCGACGGCGACCTCGCGCGGCCAGTACGCCGGCGGGTGGCAGGGTGGCGAGAAGGTGCTCGGGTTCCTCGAGGAGGCCGGGATGAACCCGGATTCCACCACTGAGACCTTCGCGGCGATCAAGCTCGGCATCGCGACGCGCCGGTGGGCCGGAGTCCCGTTCTACCTGCGGGCCGGCAAGCGCCTCGGCCGACGCGTGACCGAGATCGCGATCGTGTTCAAGCGGGTACCGGAGGAGATCTTCGGCATC
This sequence comes from Curtobacterium sp. MCBD17_028, assembly GCF_003234875.1. Classification (NCBI taxonomy): domain Bacteria; kingdom Bacillati; phylum Actinomycetota; class Actinomycetes; order Micrococcales; family Microbacteriaceae; genus Curtobacterium; species Curtobacterium sp. MCBD17_028. The sequence continues at coordinate 169,944 of NZ_QKTQ01000002.1, forward strand.
GGTGAGCGCTCGCCCCTCGGCCAGAACGCACTGGTCATCCGTGTGCAGCCCGACGAGGGTGTGACGCTGCGGTTCGGTTCGAAGGTCCCGGGCGTCGGCACGCACGTGCGCGACGTGACCATGGACTTCGGCTACGGGCACGCGTTCACCGAGGCGAGCCCCGAGGCGTACGAGCGGCTCATCCTCGACGTGCTCCTCGGCGACCCGCCGCTGTTCCCCCGTCACCAGGAGGTCGAGCTCTCCTGGAAGATCCTCGACCCGATCGAGGAGTTCTGGGCGACCCAGGGTCAGCCCGAGCAGTACCGTCCCGGCACGTGGGGTCCGGCGTCCGCCGATGCCCTGCTCGCCCGCGACGGCCGGAGTTGGAGGCGTCCATGAAGATCGATCTGCCGAACACCACGGTCTCGAAGATCCAGAAGTCCCTCATCCGCATCCGTGAGGAGGGCGGCGCGGTCGCACTCGGACGGGTGCTCACGCTCATCGTCGCGACCTCGCTCGGTCACGAGGAAGAAGCGATCGAGGCGGCCAACGAGGCCTCTCGCGAGCACCCGATGCGAGTGGTGATCGTGTCCCGGAACGAGGGCGACCGGAAGTCCCCGGGGCGCCTCGACGCGCAGATCCGAGTCGGGAGCGACGCCGGTGCGAGCGAGGTCATCGTCCTCCGGGCCTACGGCGAGACCGCGTCGGACGAGGAAGGCCTCGTCACGGGGCTCCTGCTGCCCGACGCGCCGGTCGTCGCCTGGTGGCCGGAGCGCGCTCCGGAGACCCCGGCGGACTCCGCACTCGGCCGGATCGCCCAGCGCCGGATCACCGACGCCGCCAACCAGCCGGACCCGCGGGTCGCGATCGAGGCGCTCGGAGCCTCGTACACGCCCGGTGACACCGACTTCGCGTGGACACGGTTGACCCTCTGGCGGAACCAGCTGGCTGCCGTGCTCGACCAGCCACCCTACGAGCCGGTGACCGCTGTGGAGGTCTCAGGCGCCAGCGATTCACCCTCCACCCACCTGCTCGCCGGATGGCTGCAGCTGCAGCTCCAGGTCCCCGTCACCCAGGTGACCTCGCCGCGGGCGACGGGTTCGAGCGGGATCCACGGCGTGACGTTGACGCGCGAGTCGGGGGACATCGTCCTCGAGCGGTCACTCGTCGACGTCGCGACGCTGTCGCAGCCGGGACAGCCGGTCCACGACCTGTCGCTGCCGCGCCGGAGTCTCCGGGACTGTCTCGCGGAGGAACTCCGTAGACTCGACCCCGACGTGCTCTTCGGAGACGTCGTCAAGCACGGAGTCCGCCAGCTCGGCGACACCGTCGCCGGCTGATCGACCGCGTCAGTCGCAATCGAAACGGAGTCACGTGACCAACGAACGACGGGTGCTGGTACACCCGGACAAGCAGGCCCTCGGCGCGTCGGTCGCCGCTCGCTTCATCACGAAGATCATCGACGTCATCGACGACCAGGGGCAGGCGTCCATCGCCATCTCGGGTGGTTCGGTGTCGACGCTGGTCCTCGCAGCGATCGGGCAGTCTCCCGCCCGCGAGAGCGTCGACTGGTCGAAGGTCCACGTCTGGTGGGTCGACGAGCGGTGGGTCCCGAAGGGCGACGCCGACCGGAACGACACCGGCACGGAGTCGGACTTCTTCGCCCACGTGTCCATCCCGGACGACAACATCCACCGGATGCCGTCGAGCGATGAGGGCCTGACGATCGACGAGGCCGCGGCCAAGTACGCCGAGGAGCTGGCCGGTTCGGCATCGTCCGACGCGATGGCGCCGAGCTTCGACATCACCCTCCTCGGTGTCGGGCCCGACGGCCACACGGCGTCGCTGTTCCCGGAGTTCCCGCAGCTGGCCATCACCGACCGCAGCGTCGTTCCCGTGGACGACTCCCCCAAGCCGCCGCCGCAGCGGCTCACCCTCACCTACCCGGTGATCAACGCTTCGCAGCGCGTCTGGGTGGTCCTGTCCGGCGCCGAGAAGGCTTCGGTTCTGGGGCTCGCCCTGGCCGGCGCGTCGGTCGAAGACGTCCCGGTCGGCGGTGTGCAGGGTCGGAAGCGGACCGTGTTCTTCATCGATCAGGACGCCGCGCGCGACGTGCCGGAGAACCTCATCGCGTCGACGTACTGACGTCCGCACAGCGTCGTCCGACGGCCCCGGTGCTCCCTCGAGGAGCACCGGGGCCGTCCTCGTTCCCCGAGCACCAAGCGCTCCGCCCGAGGCCGCCGGATGGTCGCCCATGAGCGAGACGGACCCGGCGACGGCCGGGACGACGAAGCCCCGGCCTCCCGCGATGGGAGCCGGGGCGTCGTCGACAGGCGACGGCGCGGGCTACTCCGACTTGAGCGTCCCGCGACGAGCTCGGAGCTGCTGGAGCGCTTCCTCCAGGAGCTGCGCGGCTTCCTCTTCGGTACGACGCTCCTTGACGTACGCGAGGTGCGTCTTGTACGGCTCGGTCTTGGTCACGAGGGGCGGGTTGTCCTTGTCACGCCCGGCCGGGAGACCCGACGACGGTGAGTCGATGACCTCGGGGATCTCCTCGTCCGGCAGACCCGCGGCGAAGTACCGCACAGTCTCGTTGCCGAGCGCGTCCCAGTACGAGATCGCCACTCGGTCCGCCTGGATGCCGCGGTCCTGCTCCCCCATCGGGCCCGCGCCGACGCGTGACCCTCGGATTGCACTGCCTCCGGATGCCATGTATTCAGCTCCCCGCCGTGAACTTGCTGATGAGACCGAGCACGATGATGCAGACGATCCACACCAGCCCGAGGATCACCGTGATCCTGTTGAGGTTCCGCTCTGCGACGCCGGACGCTCCGAGATTGCTCGTCACGCCACCGCCGAACATGTCGGAGAGACCGCCGCCGCGACCGCGGTGCAGGAGGATGAGCAGCGTCAGCAGGAGGCTCGTGATGGCGAGCAGCACCTGGAGGACGACCTGGAGGATGACCACGCGGACCCTTTCGTGTCAGTCAGCTGTACGAGTATAACGGCACGGCCACGCCGAACAGCGCGCCGGACCGGGAACGTGAGGCACGGTACCGGCCGGAGTCGAGCCTCCCGGGCGGTGCCGGCCCGGCTGCCACGGTGTGCGGAGGAACGCGTCCGGCACCCAGGTGCGGGCCGAGGCGAGACGTGCGGCCCGAGGCGAGACGTGCGGCCCGAGACGTGCGGCCCGCACCGACGGTGGTCAGAGGCCGACGTGCTGCCGGAAGCGGCAGATGGCCGCGAACTCGGCGACGTCGAGGCTCGCGCCACCGACGAGGGCGCCGTCGATGTCGGGCTCCCGCATGAACCCCGCGATGTTGCCGGACTTCACGGAACCGCCGTAGAGCACCCGAGTGCTCGCCGCGATGTCGTCGCCCCATGCGGTCGCGATCGCACGACGGAGCGCGGCGCAGTCGTCCTGCGCCTGCTCGGGCGTCGCGGCCTGACCGGACCCGATGGCCCACACGGGCTCGTACGCCACGACGATCTCGGCGGCGGGCACGGCGCGGAGCACCACCTCGAGCTGCTCGACCGGTACCTTGCCGGCACCGTGGGACTCCCGGTCCTCGGCGGTCTCACCCACGCACACGACCGGAACCAGGCCGTGCCGGAGCGCCGCGGCCGTCTTCTCCGCGACGATCTCGTCGGTCTCCCCGTGTTCGGTCCGCCGCTCCGAATGCCCGACGATCACGTACGTCGCGTCGAGGGCGGCGAGGAACGCCCCGCTGACCTCGCCCGTGTGCGCGCCGGACGAGTGCCGTGAGAGGTCCTGTCCACCGAAGCGGATGCGCAACTTGTCCGCGGAGACGAGCGTCTGCACGCTCCGCAGGTCCGTGAACGGCGGGAACACCGCGACCTCGACGTCGTCGTGGTCGTGTCGGGCGTCCTTGAGCGTCCAGGCGAGCTTCTGCACCGTGGCGATGGCCTGGAGGTGGTCCAGGTTCATCTTCCAGTTGCCCGCGATGAGCGGCGAGCGGGTCATGCGCTCCACCCGAGGGCTTCGAGGCCGGGCAGGCTCTTCCCCTCGAGGAACTCGAGGCTCGCCCCGCCACCGGTCGAGATGTGACCGAACTGGTCGTCGTCGAAGCCGAGTGAGCGGACCGCGGCCGCGGAGTCGCCGCCACCGACGACCCCGAGGCCCTGGACCTCGGTGAGCGCCTGGGCGACCGTCTTGGTCCCAGCGGCGAACGCCGGGAACTCGAACACGCCCATCGGGCCGTTCCAGAACACCGTCCGCGAGCCGCGGACCGCGTCGGCGAACCGCGCCGCGGTCTCCGGCCCGATGTCGAGACCGATGCCGTCCGCGCCGAAGCGGGCGGACTCGATCGCGTCCGCCGCGACGACCTCGTGCTCGGCGTCGGCCGCGAATCCGGACGCCACCACGACGTCGGTGGGCAGGTCGATGGTGACGCCGCGCTGCGCTGCCTCGTCGAGGTAGCCCCGCACGGTGTCGAGCTGGTCGCGTTCGAGGAGCGACGACCCGACACCGTGGCCCTGCGCCGCGAGGAACGTGAACAGCATGCCGCCCCCGATGCACAGGGTGTCCACCCGCGGGAGCAGGTGCGCGATCACGCCGAGCTTGTCGCTGACCTTCGAGCCGCCGAGCACCACGGTATAGGGGCGCTCGGGTTCGGTGGTCAGGCGCTCGAGGACACCGAGCTCCTGTTCGATCAGGAGCCCGGCCGCGCTCGGCAACGCTCCCGCCAACTCGTAGACGCTCGCCTGCTTGCGGTGCACGACGCCGAATCCGTCGGAGACGAACGCCTCGCCCATGGCGGCGATGCGGTCCGCGAAGTCGCCGCGCACGCCGACGTCCTTCGCGGTCTCCTCGCTGTTGAACCGGAGGTTCTCCAGTACCAGGACGTCGCCGTCCTCGAGGGCCTCGGCGGCTGCGGTGGCGGCGTCACCGACGGTCTCGTCGCAGAAGGCGACCGGCTTGCCGAGCAGTTCGGAGAGCCGCTGCGCGACGGGTGCGAGGCTGAACTCTGCCTTGCGTTCGCCGTCGGGCCGCCCGAGGTGCGAGATCACGATGACCCGTGCGCCGACTCCGATGAGTCGATTCAGGGTGCCGAGCGACGCGCGCACGCGGCCGTCGTCCGTGATGGTGCCGTCGGCCAGCGGGACGTTCAGGTCACACCGGACGACGACGCGCTTGCCCGCCAGGTCGCCGAGGTCCTCGAGGGTACGGAGTGCCATGGGTTACAGGCGCTCCCCGACGTACTCCGTCAGGTCGACGAGGCGGTTGGAGTAGCCCCACTCGTTGTCGTACCACGAGGTGATCTTGACCAGGTTGCCCATGACCTTCGTCAGGCCCGAGTCGTAGATCGACGAGTGCGGGTTCGTCGTGATGTCGCTCGACACGAGCGGCTCGTCGCTGTACTCGAGGATGCCCTTGAGCGGCCCCTCCGCGGCGGCCTTGTACGCCGCGTTGATGTCGTCGATCGTCACGTCGGAGGAGGTCTCGAGCGTGAGGTCGGTGATCGACCCGGTCGGCACCGGCACGCGGAGCGCGAATCCGTCCAGCTTGCCCGCGAGCTCCGGGAGCACGAGACCGATGGCCTTGGCGGCGCCGGTCGAGGTCGGCACGATGTTGAGCGCGGCGGCGCGGGCGCGGCGGAGGTCCTTGTGCGGGCCGTCCTGGAGGTTCTGGTCCGCGGTGTAGGCGTGCACCGTCGTCATGAGACCGCGCTCGATGCCGAACGCGTCGTTGAACACCTTGGCGAGCGGCGCGAGGCTGTTCGTCGTGCAGGACGCGTTCGAGATGATGTGGTGCGACGCCGGGTCGTAGGTGCCCTCGTTCACACCGAGCACGATCGTGACGTCGTCGCCCGTGGCCGGCGCCGAGATGATGACCTTCTTGGCGCCCGCCTCGATGTGCTTCCGCGCGTCCTCGGCCTTCGTGAAGAACCCGGTCGACTCGATGACGATGTCGACACCGAGCTCGCCCCACGGCAGCTTGGCGGGGTCGCGCTCGGCCAGGACCTTGATCGGCTTGCCGTCGACGACGATGCTGTCGCCCTCGAGCCCGACCTCAGCCGGGAGCTTGCCCGTGATCGAGTCGTACTTCAGGAGCTGAGCGAGCGCCTTGTTGTCGGTGAGGTCGTTCACCGCGACGACCTCGAGCTCGCTGCCCTTGGCCAGGGCGGCCCGGAAGAAGTTGCGGCCGATCCGGCCGAAGCCGTTGATGCCGATCTTGACGGTCAATGGAACTCCTGTGTCTGTCGAGCGTGCTTTCGACGCTGGTGTTCGGAGTGCAGGTCGGGGCCTGCGCCTGAGGCTGACGATACGCCCGAGACGTCGTCGGGACGACAGTAGCAGTCGGCACAGACCGGTCGACGCACGAGGTCGAGCGACGTCACGGACGGGCGCGGGAGACGCTTCCGCGGGTCCGTGGCCGAGCGCTCAGGCCTCGTCGAGGTCGTCCGGCAGGTTCGCCTCGGTGCCCGGGACACCCAGGTCGAGCGCCTTCTTGTCGGCCATCGCGAGCAGGCGCCGGATGCGTCCGGCGATGGCGTCCTTCGTCATGGGAGGGTCAGCGTGCTGCCCGAGCTCGTCGAGGCTCGCATCGCGGTGGGTGAGCCGCAGTGCCCCTGCGTACTTCAGGTGGTCCGGGACGTCGTCGCCCAGGATCTCGAGCGCTCGCTCCACCCGGGCGCACGCGGCGACCGCCGCCTGCGCCGAGCGACGGAGGTTCGCGTCGTCGAAGTTCACGAGCCGGTTCGCGGTCGCGCGGACCTCGCGACGCTGACGGAGCTCCTCCCACTCCGCGCTGCACCGCGCTGCGCCCATGACGGTGAGCATCTGGCCGATCGCCTCACCGTCACGGATCACGACGCGGTGGACGCCCCGGACCTCCCGGCCCTTCGCCGCGACACCGAGGCGGGACGCCGCTCCGACGAGCGCCATCGCAGCCTCGTTCCCGGGGCAGGTGACCTCGAGCGCGGCAGCGCGCCCCGGGTCGGTCAGCGTGCCGGTGGCGAGGAAGGCGCCACGCCAGATGGCGGCGAGGTCGTCACGGTTGCCGGTCGTCAGTCGGTTCGGGAGGCCCCGAACCGGGCGACGACGGGCGTCCATGAGACCGGTCTGGCGCGCCAGGGTCTCGCCCGCCTCGAGCACGCGGACCAGGTAGCGGGTCCCGCGCCGCGCGGATGCGGACGAGCCGACGCTCGCCTCGCTGCGCACGCCGTACAACTCAGCGAGGTCCTTCCGCACGCGGTGCACGATGATCCGGGTGTCGAGTTCGACCTCGACCGCGATCCTGCCCGAGATGACGTGCAGGCCCCCCGCGAACCGCAGCACCGTCGCGAGTTCCGCGGCGCGGACCGTGTTGCGGTTCACGGCCACACGGGCCAGTTCGTCCTTGACCTCGGCAGTCAACGGCAATGCATCATTCCTTACGTTCGGGGGCACGCGGGAAGGGAGGGTCGGTCACTCCCTACCGAGGTCGCGGTTCTTGACGCGCACGGCCACGTTCGGCATCCCGCGGATGAGACTCGCCAGCTCGGCGACGATGGCGACGGACCGGTGCTTGCCGCCCGTGCAGCCAATGGCGATCGTAGCGTGTCTCTTGTTCTCTCGCTGGTACCCGGCCAGCACCGGCTCGACCGCCGCCGCGTAGCGGTCGATGAACGGACGTGCTCCGTCCTGGGCCAGGACGTAGTCCGCGACGTCGGCGTCGAGGCCCGTGTGCTCGCGGAGTTCCGGCACCCAGTAGGGGTTCGGGAGGAAGCGGACGTCCGCCACCATGTCCGCATCGGCGGGCAGTCCGTACTTGAACCCGAAGCTCATCAGGGTCACCTGAACGCCCACGAACCGGTCCTCGGCGAACTGCTCCGCGACCCGGGCGGCGAGCTGGTGGATGTTGAGGTCCGACGTGTCGATGACGACGTCCGAGGCTTCACGGAGTCCGAGCAGACGCGACCGCTCTCGACCGATGCCGTCGAGGAGCGTGTCCTCGCCCTGCAAGGGGTGGGGCCGCCGCACCTGCTCGAACCGCCGGACGAGGACGGCGTCGGTCGCCTCGAGGAAGAGCACCCGGACCCGTGCGGTGGTGCTGTCCCGGAGTCGTCGGACGGCCCCCTCGGGGTCGGTGAAGAACCTCCCACCGCGGACGTCCACGACGGTCGCGATCTTCGGCAGCGACTCCCCCGCCCGCTCGGCCAGGTCGGTCAACGGACCGAGCATCTGCGTCGGCAGGTTGTCGACGACGTACCAGCCGAGGTCCTCCAGCGCCTTCCCGACGGTGGACCGCCCCGCGCCGGACATGCCGGTCACGATGAGCACGTCGTGCGAGGGACTACTGAGGTCGGTCATTCGTGAGCGCGCTCCGTGGTCACCGTGCGGTGTGGTCGTCATCGGACTGGTCCGCCCAGGCTAGCGGCTCACCGAATGGAGCGCGGGCAGATCCGGCGCTTCGGGCGCTGACCCGGGTTCGGGCGCTTCGGGCGCTGATCCGGGTTCGGGCGCTTCGGGCGCTGACCCGGGTTCGGGCGCTGACGTCGGTGCCGACGCGTCGAGCTGTCTCCGGATGGCAGCGGCCGTCGCCGGACCGATGCCGGGGACCTCGGCGATCTCCTCCGGTGTCGCATCGCGCAGCCGAGCCACGGACCCGAAATGCTTGAGGAGACCGTTGACGCGCGTCGGACCGAGGCCGGGGATCTCGGCGAGCCGGCTCCGGACATCGCGCTTGCGCCGTGTCCGCTGGTGGGTGATCGCGAACCGGTGCGCCTCGTCACGGATCCGCTGGATCAGGAACAACGCCTCGGAGTTCCGCGGCAGGATCACCGGGAAGTCATCGCCCGGTAACCAGATCTCCTCCAGGCGCTTGGCGATCCCGCACAGCGCGATGTCCGTGACGCCGGCGTCGGCCATCGCCCGGGCAGCGGCCTCGACCTGCGGCTGACCGCCGTCGACGATGAGCAGCTGCGGTCGGTACGCGAACCGCTTGGTGCGTGTGCCCTGCTCGACGACCTCGTCGCTGGTCGGGTCCGCCACGGTCGGGAGGTCGGCGTCCTCGTCGAGCCGCGCGAGGCGTCGTGACAGCACCTGGTACATGCTGTCCGTGTCGTCACGGGACTCGGCGATCGTGTAGCGCCGGTACTGGTCCTTCCGTGGCAGGCCGTCCTCGAAGACGACCATCGACGCGACGATGTTCGTGCCCTGCAGGTGGGAGATGTCGTAGCACTCCATCCGCAGCGGCGCCTCGGTCATCCCGAGGGCGTCCTGGATGTCGGCGAGCGCGGCGGAGCGGGTCGTGTAGTCGGCCGACCGCTTGGTCTTGTACAGCATCAGGGCCTGGGCAGCATTGACCGTCGCGGTCTTCGCCAGGCCGGCACGGTCCCCACGCTGGGCTGTGCTGAGTCGTACCGCGCGGCCACCACGCTGTTCGGACAGCCAGGTCTCGAGGGCGTCGGCGTCCTCGGGCAGCGCCGGGACGACGACCTCGCGCGGCGGCTCCTCGGCTCCCGCGTACACGCTCTGCACGATCTGCTCGACGAGCTCGCCGGTGCTGATGTCGAGCTCCTTGTCGACCACCCAGCCCCGCACGCCTCGGATCCGGCCACCCCGCACCGTGAACTGCTGGACCGCGGCCGCGAGTTCGTCCTCGGCGACACCGAACAGGTCGAGGTCGACCGAGTCGCGGAGCACGACCGCGCTCTTCTCGAGCACCGCCTCGAGCGCCTCGACCTGGTCGCGGTAGCGGGCCGCTTCCTCGTAGTGCATGGCGTCGGCGGCGGCTGCCATCCGTGCACGACGTTCGCTGATGACCCGCCGGTCGTAGCTGCCCATGAAGCGGACGAACTCCTCGACGATCGCCCGGTGCTCCTCGATCGACACCCGACCGGAGCACGGACCGCCGCACTTGCCGATCTGCCCCGGGAAACAGGGCCGCCCGGTCTGCATCGCGCGCTTGTAGCTCGAGTCCGAACAGGTGCGGATCGGGAACACCTTGATCATCAGGTCGATCGTGTCGTGCACCGCCCAGATCTTCGGGTACGGCCCGAAGTACTTGGCGCCCCGGATCTTCCGGTTCCGCGTGACCATGACCCGAGGGGCTTCGTCCCCGAGGGTGATCGCCATGTACGGGTACGACTTGTCGTCCCGGAACTTGACGTTGAAGGGCGGATCGAACTCCTTGATCCACGTGTACTCGAGCTGGAGGGCCTCGATCTCGCTCCCCACCACGGTCCACTCGACGCTCGCCGCCGTGAGGACCATCCGCCGGGTCCGCTCGTGCAGGGTCGGCAGCGGTGCGAAGTAGTTGCTGAGGCGAGCACGGAGGTTCTTCGCCTTGCCGACGTACAACACGCGCCCGTCGGCGTCACGCCACCGGTACACGCCCGGGTCGGTCGGGATCTCGCTCGCTCTCGGTCGCCACGGGACGGTGTCCGCCACCTACCGGACCTCCGCCGCGACCCGACTGCGTCCGGCCACGTGGTCCGCCGACCGACGGTCGACCGCACGCTGCGCGCCCACTCGGGCGTCCTGGGCATCGAAGATCTCGCGGAGGAACACGCCCGTGTGACTCTCCGGCACGTCCGCGACGTGTTCCGGCGTCCCCGTGGCGAGCACCGTGCCACCACCCGACCCGCCCTCGGGGCCCATGTCGACGATCCAGTCCGCCGACTTGATGACGTCGAGGTTGTGCTCGATCGTGATGACCGTGTTGCCCTTGTCGACGAGCCCCTGCAGCACGAGCAGGAGCTTGCGGACGTCCTCGAAGTGGAGTCCGGTCGTCGGCTCGTCGAGCACGTACACGGTCCGCCCGTTCGAGCGACGCTGCAGTTCGGTCGCGAGCTTGACGCGCTGGGCCTCACCACCGGAGAGCGTCGTGGCACTCTGACCGAGACGCACGTAACCGAGTCCGACGTCGACGAGGGTCTTCATGTAGCGGTGGATCGCCGAGATCGGCTCGAAGAACTCGGCCGCCTCGCTGATCGGCATCTCGAGCACCTCGGAGATGTTCTTGCCCTTGTAGTGGACCTGCAGGGTCTCGCGGTTGTAGCGCGCACCGCCACAGACCTCGCACGTCACGTAGACGTCCGGCAGGAAGTTCATCTCGATCTTGATCGTGCCGTCGCCCGCGCAGTTCTCGCAGCGCCCGCCCTTGACGTTGAAGCTGAAGCGACCGGGCCCGTAGCCGCGGGTCTTGGCCTCTTGCGTCTCGGCGAACAGGTTCCGGATCCGGTCGAACACACCGGTGTACGTCGCGGGGTTCGACCGCGGGGTCCGGCCGATGGGCGCCTGGTCGACATGCACGACCTTGTCGAGCTGGTCGAGGCCCTTCACGCGGGTGTGCTTGCCCGGGATGTGTCGAGCACCGTTGAGCTGGTTGGCGAGCACCTTGTAGAGGATGTCGTTGACGAGCGTCGACTTGCCGGAACCACTGACCCCGGTGACGGCCGTGAACACCCCGAGGGGGAACTGCACCTCGACGTCCTTCAGGTTGTTCGCCCGTGCCCCCTGGACGGTGATGACGCGCTTCCGGTCGACGCGACGACGCTCTGCAGGGAGCTCGATGGCACGACGCCCCGCGAGGTAGTCCCCGGTCGTCGAACCGCGGTTGTCGAGCAGCTCCTGGTACGGCCCCGAGTGCACGATCCGACCGCCGTTCACGCCCGCACCCGGGCCGACGTCGACGATCCAGTCGGCCGTCCGGATCGTGTCCTCGTCGTGCTCCACGACGATCAGCGTGTTCCCGAGGTCGCGCAGCTTGACCAGGGTGTCGATGAGACGCCGGTTGTCCCGCTGGTGCAGGCCGATGCTCGGCTCGTCGAGCACGTACAGCACGCCGGTCAGGCCCGAGCCGATCTGCGTCGCCAAGCGGATCCGCTGGGCCTCCCCGCCGGAGAGCGACCCTGCACCACGAGACAGGGTCAGGTACGACAGCCCCACCTCGAGCAGGAACTCGAGGCGCGCGCGGATCTCGCGCAGCACGGCGGCCGCGATGTGGGCCTCCCGAGGGGTGAGGGCGAGCGACTCCATGAAGGCGTGGGAGTCCTCCAGGCTGAGGTCGCAGACGTCGGCGATGCTCCGGTCCGCGACCGTCACGGCGAGCACCTCGGGCTTGAGGCGCGTGCCGTCGCAGACGGGACACGGGACCTCGCGGAGGTACCCCTGGAACCGCTGGCGCTGCGCGTCGGTCTCGGCCTCGCCGTACTTGCGCTCGATGTAGGGCATCACGCCCTCGAAACCACTGGTGTAGCGCATCTCACGGCCGAACCGGTTGCGCCAGGACACCGACACCTCGAAGTCCTTGCCCGTCAGGATGGCTGCCTGGACGGCCGGGTCGAGCTGGTTCCACGGGGTGTCGAGCCGGAACCCGAGCTCCTTGCCGAGTCCCTGCATGAGCTTCTCGAAGTAACTGTAGAGGCCGCCCGTCCCCGTCCACGGCAGGACGACGCCGTCGGCGAGGCTCGCCTCGGGGTCGCCGAGCACGAGGTCCGGATCGACCGACATCCGTGTACCGAGGCCTGAGCACTCGGGGCATGCTCCGAACGGCGCGTTGAACGAGAACGTCCGGGGCTCGATCTCGGTGAGCGCGAGCGGGTGGTTGTTCGGGCACGAGAGGTTCTCGGAGTAGGTCCGAACCGCACCGGGGCCCTCGTGGTCGACGAGGTCGATCGAGACGGTGCCGCCGGTGAGCCGGAGTGCGGTCTCGAGCGAGTCGGTCAGGCGCCCGAGGACGTCGTCCGACGCGACGAGGCGGTCGACGATGACCGCGATGTCGTGCTTGACCTGCTTCTTCAACGTGGGCGGTGTGCTCAGTTGCACGCGCTCGCCGTCGACGATGGCCCGCGCGTACCCGGAGGCCGCGAGTTCCTGGAAGAGGTCGACGAACTCGCCCTTCTTCTTCGACACGATGGGTGCCAGCACCTGGAACCGCGTACCGGTCTCGAGCGTCATCAACTGGTCGGCGATCTGCTGCACCGACTGCTTGCTGATCACCTCGCCGCACACCGGGCAGTGCGGAACGCCGATGCGCGCCCACAGCAGCCGCATGTAGTCGTAGACCTCGGTGATCGTCCCGACCGTCGAGCGCGGGTTGCGGTTCGTCGACTTCTGGTCGATCGACACGGCGGGGCTGAGTCCCTCGATGAAATCCACGTCGGGACGATCCACCTGCCCGAGGAACTGGCGCGCGTACGCCGACAGCGACTCGACGTACCGACGCTGCCCCTCGGCGAAGATCGTGTCGAACGCGAGCGAGGACTTGCCCGAGCCGGACAGACCCGTGAACACGACGAGGGAGTCCCGCGGGATCTCGAGGTCGACGTCCCGCAGGTTGTGCACGCGCGCACCCCGGACGCTGAGCGTCGAGGTCGAGGTCCCGGAGATGCTGGCGCCGGGGACGTGCGGCTCGCCGGGTTGCCCGAAGGCCGCCAGATCGGAGGAAGGAGTACCGCGGTCGGAGGTGATGGTCATCACCTCGATTCTACGAAGCCCGTCTGACATCCGGCCCGCCCCGCGCGTCCCACGGGGTTCGCCCCTCGCGGACAGCGGCGGCCGGCCCGGCACACGTCCGGGGTCAGACCGACGTGGCGGCGGGCTCGCGACCCACGACCGCCGCCGAGGCCTCCCAGAGGCGCGCCGCCGCGGTGCGATCGTGGGCATGGGGTTCCGCGGGGACGACGGTCGCCCCTCCGCGCAACTGGAACCATCCGTCCGGGCCCCAGTACGCGCCGGATCGGACGTCATCGCCCACCGCGGCGTGCACGAGCGGGACGGCCCCGGCGTCCTTGCCCTGCGCGACCAGACGGCCCCCGACGCGGAGCCACGGTGCTCCGGGTCCGGACGGCACGACCCCCGGACGCGACGGCGACAGCGAGTCGAGCGCGAGACCAGGGTGCGCCACGACGCTCCGCACGGAGGAGCCGCTGTCCGCGAGACGCTGGGCGAGCTCGAACCCGAACAGCATCACGGCGAGCTTGCTCCGCGCGTACTGGAGGTAGTTCACGTAGGGATCCGCCCGGAAGGGGTCCCGCCCGTCGAGCCGGACCCTGCGGTGGCTGATGCTCCCGACGTGCACCACGCGACCCGCCGTCCGCTCGAGCAGCGGCAGCACCTGCGCCGTCAAGGCGAAGTGCCCGAGGTGGTTCGTCCCGATCTGCAGCTCGATCCCCTGGGCGGTGCGACGTTCCCGGCGCGACCCCACGACCCCCGCGTTGTTCACGAGGGCGTCGACCGGTCCGAGACCGGCGATGGCGTCGGCCGCCTCCGTGACGCTCCTGAGGTCGGCCAGGTCGACGAGGACCTGCGCGATCGATGCGTCCGGTGCCGCACGACGGATCGCCTGCTCGGCTCGCGCAGCGCGCTCCCGGTCGCGGCACGCGAGCACGACGCGGTGCCCCGCCACGGCGAGCTGCTCGGCCGTGAAGTACCCGAGGCCAGCACTCGCCCCCGTCACGACGACGGTGCGCCGGACCGCCGGATCACCGGACATGTCCGGCGGCCTCCATCTGTCGCAGGGCCTTCTTCAGGTCCTGGACCTCGTCACGGAGCCGCGCGGCCAGCTCGAACTTCAGCTCGCCGGCCGCCTGCAGCATCTGCTCGTTGAGGTCCGCGATCGTCGACTCGAGTTGGCTCGCACCCTCGGCCGCGAGGCCTTCGCGGCGGAGGTTCGGCGTGGGCGAGCGACGGGCGTCGCCGGCCCCGCGGCGCTCCAGGAGCTCGCGGGTGTCGGCGCCCTCGCGCGCGAGGACCTCGGTGATGTCCGCGATCTTCTTGCGGAGCGGCTGCGGGTCGATCCCACGCTCGGTGTTGTAGGCGATCTGCTTCTCGCGACGCCGCTCGGTCTCGTCGAGCGCCTGCCGCATCGAGTCCGTGATCTTGTCGGCGTACATGTGGACCTCACCGCTGACGTTGCGAGCGGCACGACCGATCGTCTGGATGAGCGAGGTGGACGACCGGAGGAAGCCCTCTTTGTCGGCGTCGAGGATCGCGACGAGCGACACCTCGGGCAGGTCGAGCCCCTCGCGCAGCAGGTTGATGCCGACGAGCACGTCGTACACGCCCTGCCGCAGTTCGGTCAGCAGCTCGACGCGCTTCAGCGTGTCGACGTCCGAGTGCAGGTAGCGGACACGCACGCCCGCGTTCCCGAGGAAGTCCGTGAGCTCCTCGGCCATGCGCTTGGTCAGGGTGGTCACGAGGACGCGCTCGTCCCGGTCCACACGGATGCGGATCTCCTCGAGCAGGTCGTCGATCTGCCCCTCACTCGGTTTGATCACGATCTGCGGGTCGACGAGCCCCGTCGGCCGGATGATCTGCTCCACCACGCTGTCGGTCACACCCAGCTCGTAGCGGCCGGGCGTCGCCGACAGGTAGACCTTCTGACCGACGCGGTCGAGGAACTCCTCCCACGTCAACGGGCGGTTGTCCATCGCGCTCGGCAGCCGGAATCCGTGCTCCACGAGCGTGCGCTTGCGTGACGCGTCGCCTTCGTACATGGCGCCGATCTGCGGCACGGTGACGTGCGACTCGTCGATGACGACGAGGAAGTCGTCCGGGAAGTAGTCGATCAGGCAGTGGGGCGCCTCGCCGGGGGCGCGGCCGTCGATGTGACGCGAGTAGTTCTCGATGCCGCTGCAGAACCCGATCTGCTCCATCATCTCGATGTCGAACGTCGTGCGCATGCGCAGCCGCTGGGCCTCGAGCAGCTTGCCCTGCTGCTCGAGTTCGGCCAGGCGCTCTGCCAGTTCCTCCTTGATGGTGCCGATCGCGCGGTGCATCACGTCGGTGGCGGCGACGTAGTGCGAGCCGGGGAACACGGTCACCGCGGGCAGCTCCTTCACGACGTTGCCCGTGAGCGGGTGCAGCGCCGTCAGGGCCTCGATCTCGTCGCCGAACATCTCGATGCGGATCGCGAGTTCCTCGTACACGGGGATGATCTCGATCGTGTCGCCACGCACGCGGAACGTGCCCCGGGCGAAGTCGACGTCATTGCGCTGGTACTGCATCGCCACGAAGCGGCGCACGAGCGTGTCCCGCGAGATCTGCTGTCCCACCTGCAGCGCGAGGGACGCGTTCATGTACTGCTCCGGCGTACCGAGGCCGTAGATGCAGGACACCGTCGAGACGACCACGGTGTCCCTGCGGCTCAGCAGGGAGTTCGTCGTCGAGTGCCGGAGCCGCTCGACCTCGGCGTTGATCGACGAGTCCTTCTCGATGAAGGTGTCGGTCTGCGGGACGTACGCCTCGGGCTGGTAGTAGTCGTAGTACGAGACGAAGTACTCGACCGCGTTGTTCGGGAGCAGACCGCGGAACTCGTTGGCGAGCTGCGCGGCGAGCGTCTTGTTGTGGGCGAGCACCAGGGTCGGCCGTTGCACCTGCTCGATGAGCCACGCGGTGGTCGCCGACTTGCCCGTCCCCGTGGCGCCGAGCAGGACCACGTCCGTCTCGCCCGCGTTGATCCGCCCCGCGAGTTCCGCGATGGCGGCCGGCTGGTCACCGCTGGGCTCGTACTCGGAGATGACCTCGAACCGACGGAGGGCTCGGGTGGGTTCGATCATCGTGGTCATGCCGTCGATGCTAAGCGCGACGACCGACAGCGGCCCGACTGGTTCGCGGCGGGCTGATCGCTCGCGCGTATCCTGGTGTGATCACGCTCCAAGATGGCTGATAGGGACCGGCGATACCGTGATCGACCGTGGGGAGGCGCTCAGGTCGCCGGCTCCACCGCTCCCCCGCTCACTCCGAAGAACAGGACCCGCGATGACCACCGCAGCGAAACCGGCCGCGGCCCCCGTACCCGTCAAGGCGAGCCCCTTCCGCGGACGCCTCCGCGGACGGGTCCTGCTCCTGCTCTGCGTCATGTACGCGATCTCGTACATCGACCGGACGAACATCTCGACCGCCCTCCCCGAGATGGCGAAGGACCTGGACCTGTCGACGACGGCGCAGGGTGCGATCGTGTCCGCGTTCGCGCTCCCCTACGCCTTCGTCCAGATGGGCGGCGGCTGGCTGGGCGAGAAGATCGGCCCGCGTCGGTCGCTCCTCGCCATCGGTGTCCTCTGGGGCGTCGCGACGATCTGGACGGGCCTCGCGGGCGGCGTCCTCAGTCTCTTCCTCGCTCGCGCACTCCTCGGCCTCACCGAGGGATCCGCGTTCCCCACCGCGACGCAGGCGATGAGCCGGTGGATCCCCCGGGACCGCAACGGGTTCGCCCAGGGGATCGTGCACTCCGCCTCGCGGCTCGGCAACGCCCTCGCCCCGCTCCTCGTCGCGGCGATCATCGCCGCCGCCGGCTGGCGCGAGTCCTTCATCTACGTCGGCCTGCTCAGCGCCATCTGGGCGGGATTCTGGTGGTTCCTCTTCCGCGATCGTCCGGAGACCGCACCCGGCATCTCGCAGCGGGAGCTGGACGAACTCCCGCCCGCCCAGGTCCGCGCCACGCGTCCGCCGGTCCCGTGGCGCCAGCTCATCAAGCAGATCCTGCCGGTCTCGTTCGTCGACTTCGGCTACGGCTGGACGCTCTGGGTGTTCCTCACCTGGATCCCGTCATTCCTCGCCGACTCCTACCACCTCCCGCTCACGACGTACGCCGGCTACACGTCGGTGATCCTCCTCGCCGGCGTGATCGGCGACACCGTCGGTGGCATCGTCTCGGACCGACTCATCCGTCGTGCCGGTGATGCGCGCAAGGCCCGGCGCACGGTCCTCCTGATCGGGCTCGTGGGTTCCGCGGTGTGCCTGCTCCCGCTGCTGTTCTCGCACCACCTCTGGCTCGCGTCCGCCTCGCTCATGCTCTCGTTCTTCTTCCTCGAGCTGACGAACGCCAACCTGTGGGCCATCCCGATGGACGTCGCCCCCCAGTGGTCGGGCACCGCGAGCGGCATGATGAACACCGGCTACGGCTTCGCCGGCGTGTTCTCCCCCATCGTGTTCGGGTGGCTCGTCGGGGTGTCCGGGTGGCAGTGGCCGTTCGCCCTGTCCGTCGCACTCCTCCTCGGCGCCGCGATCGTCGCCTGGTTCATGAACCCGAGGCGCCTGACGGTCACCGACGGCGTGCTCGAGATCGGCGTCCCGGCGGCGGAACGCATCGCCTGAGACCACGACGGACGGGCCGTCCCACCTGGGTGGGACGGCCCGTTCGCGGATCACCGCTCGGCGTGCGACCCGCCGACGTCGTCCGTCTCGCCGACGAGCGCGTCATCCGGTTCGACTGCCTCGCTCGAGCGCTCGCGTCCCGCGTCGCGGACGGCACGAGCCGTCGTCGTGGTCGTACCGCCAGCGGACGCGAGCCGCTCCCGTCCGCGGCGCCGGGCCTCCCGGGCGCTCCGGGACCCGAGCGACGGACGCCCGGTGAGCGGGATGCTGAGCGGCGTCCAGCGGAACAGTTCGGTGATCGCGACGGCGAGCACGATGACGAGCACGTACGTGACCGGCGTGAGCCACGGCTGCGCGACATGCCGCTCCAGCCAGCTGTCGCCGTAGAGCAGCAGGAAGATCACGAACGGGTGGCTCAGGAAGATGCCGAACGACCGGTCGGACCCGTAGTCGATGACGCGCGCCAGGAGGGTCGAGGGGTCGCGTCGGTCGGCCCACGCCGCGCCGAGCGCGAGGAAGCCCATCCCGATCGCGGCGCTCCAGACGACCTCGATCGGCTGCAGCGGGGTGCCGGCCGCGTACAGGGACTGGCCGAGGAGCACCTGCCCCGCCCACACGGCGAGGGTGAGCACGCCGACCCCGGTGACCCCCCAGCCGATGAGTCGCCGACGCACCCGGATCCAGGTGAGGAACGCCTCCGCGTGGTCCGCGGCGACGGCACCCGAGACGATGAAGAAGACGTACATGAAGAAGAACTGCTTGCTGTACCCGTGCATCCAGTCGAACGAGTGCGGCCAGTACTTGTACGCGCCGTAGACGACCAGGTTGACCACGAGCGCGACGACCGTCAGCAGCACGTGGTGACGGCGCGTGCGTCGGACCAGCCACATGATCGCCGGGAGCAGCAGGTACACCTGCATGGTCACGAGCAGGAAGTACAGGTGGTACATCGCCGTGCCGGTCACGATCCCGTGCGCGAGGTCCGTCACCAGGAGCGGGACGTCCCCGCGCTCGGTCGCGCTGAGGAGCCACGCCGACCCGACGTACACGAGGGACCACGCCAGGTACGGCACACCGACGAGCAGGAACCGCTTCGGCCAGAACTGCGACATCGGCTTCGGTCGCAATGTGTAGCTGTAGACGAGGACGAACGCCGTCAGCGAGAAGAACACGAGGCGGGTGAAGTGCAACAGCGCGAGCAGGGCGTAGTAGAAGTGGTTGTCCGACGCGGTCGTGTGGCTCGTCGTGTGGACGCCGATCACACACGCGAAGGTCAGGATCCGCAGGACGTCGACCTCGTACAGGTGACGCGGGCGGCCGTTCTGCCGTGTCGGTGTGGTGACGTTCGTGTCGGTGGCGGCGGGGGCGGATTGCACCGCTCAAGGCTACGGCGTGATCCGATGAAGGTCCCGCAGGCGGTGACTACTCCACCGAGGCCATCGCCCGCACGCGCGCGCGCTGCACCTTGCCGGTCGGCGCCCGGGGCAGGTCCGGGACGACGATGATCTCGACCGGCCGGCGGAACCGGGTCAGCTGCGCCGCGCAGCGGGCGGTCAGGTCGGCGACGAGCGACGCGGCCGCCGTGTCCTCGCTCGGTTGCGGGATGACGTAGGCGACCGGGACGTGCCCGAGGATCGGGTCGGGGCGCCCCACGACCACGGCCTCGAGCACGCGCGCGTCGCCGAGCAGGACGTCCTCGACCTCGGACGGGTAGACCTTCTCGCCTCCGCGGTTGATGACGTCGTCCGATCGACCGGCGAGCGACACCCACCCGTCTGTGGAGATCGAGCCGAGGTCGCCGGTGGACAACCAGCCCTCGGCGTCGAACCGCTCGGAGGCCCGGCCGAACAGGTACCGGCTCACGACCCCGGGTCCGCGGATCCACAGCGCACCGACCTCGCCGGCCGGGAGGAGCGCGCCGTCCTCTCCACGGACCTGGACCTCGGAGCCGACGGGGACGCCGACGGAACCGGGTCGGGGCGCTGAACCGAGGGGGGTCGCGGTGATCTGGCTGGCACCCTCGGTCATCCCCCAGCTCACGACGAGCGGCGTCGCACCGAGGGCCGCTCGGACCGGGTCGGGAAGTGGGGCGGAGGCGCTCCGGACGAACCGGAGACCCGCGGGGAGGTCGAGCGGCCCCGTCTTCGCGAGGACGGCGAGGACCGCCGGCACGGCGTTGAGCCAGGTGATGCGACGCTCGGCCAGGAGCTCCCAGAAGCCGGTGCGTCGGAACCGCTTGTCGAGCACGAGCGTCGAACCGGCCACCATGGTGGCGAGCAGCCCGACGACCTCGGCGTTGACGTGGAACAGCGGGAGCGAGTTGAAGCCCCGGTCCTCCCGGGTGAGCTCGTTGTGGTCAGCGACCGCTCGTGCCACGAACACGAGCTGGGGTTCGGGCAGTTCGACGCCCTTCGGCGTGCCCGTCGAACCGGACGTGAACAGCACGACGGACCCGGTGTCGAGCGCGTCGGGAGCGCTCGACGGGACGGTGCCGGCCACGACGTCGATCGGGTGACCGGTGGCGGGGTCGATGTGCGCCGCCGCGGTCCCGGCGATCGTGGCGTCGTCTGCACGGTCGGAGACGACGAGGGAGGCGCCATGGAGCAGGTCCGCGAGGCGCAGGGGCTCGGAGGTCGGCTGCCCGGTGTCCACCGGGACCGCACGACGGCCGGAGGACAGCGCTGCGAGGTGCACGACCGCGAACGACAGCGGGTCCCCGAGATCCACGAGGACCGCGCCGGAGGGGGCGATCCCGAGGTCGTCGAACACCGACGTCCAGGCCTGGACCGCTTCGGCGAAGGCCCGGTACGTCAGCACCCGGTCGGACCGGGCGTCCTCCAGGTAGTGGTGGTCCGGGTCGTCGGTTCCCCGACGTCGGATCAGGGCGGCGAGGGTCTCCGCTGACCTGTTCCCGGAGCCTTCCGGATGCCGGTCTCCGCTGACGTCGTCCACTCCACGTTGCACTCGCCCATGCTATTGCGGCTCCCTATGAACGTGCAGAGGCGCGGGATCCTCACCCCCGGGACGGCGTCGGTGCCGCGGAGCGCGTGGGGTTCGGCTCGTGGGTCTGCGGGAGCGGGAACCGCGTCAGCATCCAGTGCCACAGCGGCAGCATGCGCGGGGTGCCGTTCGCCTGGAGCGGGGTGGCGTCGTCGATGATGAGCGAGTGCGCCTGGTCGGGGTCACCGACGTCCAGCCGGGTGAGGATCGCGTGCGGGTCGCCGGATGGAGGCCGCGTCGTCGTGACCGACGGGCCGTGCGGACCGTCGAGACCGAGCACGCGCCACGAGCCGCGGATACGCGGCCCGAACACGTCACGCACGTCGTCGATCGCGTACTCGCGGGTGATCGGCGTGACACCCGGGCGGTCCATCCACGCCGCGTGCGCCGCCCCGTCGGACTCGACGGGCGACGAGAACATGAGCGCACCGAGCACCGGTCGGATGTGCGCGATGAAGGCCGCCTCGCCGCCGCCCTGGGAGTGGCCGGCCACCACGATGTGGTCCCAGGCGATGTGACCCGCACCGTCCACGAAGCGGTTCCATCCGCCCGCGGGGTCCGCGCTCGACAGGTGCGCCACGGCGTCCCGGAGGCGAGCGGTGATCGACCCGGCAGGTCCGACGTCGCTGAACTGGGAGGCATCGGTGCCGTCGAACCGGTTCCGCTGGACCTGCGTGTAGCAGCGGGGGTCGTTCTCGCACGTCCCGGACAGCGTCGTCCCGAGGTTCCAGTAGTCGAGTCCGAGCACGTTGTACCCGGCCTGGGACGCGACCGACAGGAACGTCCGGTAGTCCGCGGGGCGCGCCCGCGTGGCGGGCAGGAACAGCAGCAGGGGGCCGTCGCCGACCGATCGGGACGCGAAGTCCGTCGCGTTCGGCGTGAGGCGCTGCCCGTCGACGGCACCGATCCGGAACCGACGGAAGTCATGCGTCTCCGCGGGCGGGCCGACGTGGCCGAGCGACCCCGACGGGCCCCGGGGAGCCTCAGCGGTGGCCTGCTGGTGCTCGGACGCCGTGTCGACCACGACCACGACCGCGACCACGACGGTGACGGCGAGTACGACCACGAGCAGGGCATGGAGGGCGTGACGCGCGGCCGAGGACACGTGCGGGGACGTTACCGGACGTCGCCGCGCGCAGGCTGCTTGCTCCCTGACGGGTCAGAAGAACTACTCAGGTTGAGACGCGACGATGCGGTCCCACACCTCGTCCGCAGCGCGGATCGTGTCGGCTGGCGAACCGGTCGCGTCGACGACCAGGTCCGCGAGCGCGAGCCGCTCCTCGTCGCTCGCCTGTGCCGCGACCCGACGTTCCGCGTCCCCACGCTCCATGCCACGGTGGCGCACCAGGCGGTCGATCCGGTCCGGAGCGGGCGCGTGCACGACGACCACGGTGTCGAAGCGGAGCGGCCGTCCCTCCTGGGCCTCGGCCAGCAACGGCACGTCGTAGACCACCACGGCGTCGGGATCGGCCCGCTCGGCCTCGGCGAAGCGCTCCTTCGCGATGCGCCACACCTCGGGGTGGATGATCGCGTTGAGGGCGGCGCGCGCCTCCGCGTCGCGGAAGACGACCGCGCCGAGGGCCGGGCGATCGAGGGACCCGTCCGGCGCGATCACCGCCGGGCCGAACCGCTCGCTGATCGCCGCGAGCCCCGGGCTCCCGGGCGCGACCGCCTCGCGCGCCAGGAGGTCGGCGTCGACGACCACCGCGCCGCGCTCCGCCCAGCGCGCGGACACCGTCGACTTGCCCGCCGCGATGCCACCCGTCAGTCCGATGATCCGCACGTCCACCACCTTAACGGGCGAGAGCCCGGCACCCTCGTGGGTACCGGGCTCTCGGGACGCGTCGGGCGGTCAGCTGTTCGAGCTGAGCCGCTCGCGCAGCGCCGCGAGCGAGGCGTCGTCGGCCAGGGTGCCCTGACCAGCCGTCTCGCTCGAGAACGACGACCCAGCGGACGCGGCGGGCGCGTCGAAGGGCGTGGACTCCTCGGCGATCGACGCGGCGACCTGCTTCTTGTGCGCTTCCCAGCGAGCCTGAGCAGCCGCGTACTCCTTCTCCCACGCGTCGCGCTGGGTCTCGAAGCCCTCGCGCCACTCGTTGGTCTCCGGGTCGAAGCCCTCGGGGTACTTGTAGTTGCCCTGCTCGTCGTACTCGGTCGGCATGCCGTAGAGCGCCGGGTCGAACTCGTCGCCCTCGGGGTCGACGCCCTCGTTCGCCTGCTTGAGGCTGAGCGAGATACGGCGACGGTCGAGGTCGATGTCGATGATCTTGACGAAGACCTCGTCACCGACGGACACGACCTGCTCCGCGAGCTCGACGTGCTTGTTCGACAGCTCCGAGATGTGCACGAGGCCCTCGATGCCGTCGGCCACACGGACGAACGCACCGAACGGCACGAGCTTCGTGACCTTGCCCGGCGCGACCTGACCGATCGCGTGGGTGCGGGCGAAGACCTGCCACGGGTCCTCCTGCGTCGCCTTGAGCGAGAGCGACACGCGCTCGCGGTCGAGGTCGACCTCGAGGATCTCGACGGTGACCTCCTGGCCCACCTCGACGACCTCGCTGGCGTGCTCGATGTGCTTCCAGGAGAGCTCGGACACGTGGACGAGACCGTCGACGCCGCCGAGGTCGACGAACGCACCGAAGTTGACGATCGACGAGACGATGCCCTTGCGGACCTGGCCCTTGTGGAGGTTGTTGAGGAACGTCGTGCGCGACTCGGACTGCGTCTGCTCGAGCAGGGCGCGGCGCGACAGGACCACGTTGTTGCGGTTCTTGTCGAGTTCGAGGATCTTCGCTTCGATCTCCTGGCCGAGGTACGGCGTGAGGTCACGGACGCGACGGAGCTCGATGAGCGAGGCCGGGAGGAAGCCACGGAGGCCGATGTCGACGATGAGACCGCCCTTGACGACCTCGATGACCGTGCCGGTCACCACGCCGTCGGACTCCTTGATCTTCTCGACGTCGCCCCACGCACGCTCGTACTGCGCGCGCTTCTTCGACAGGATGAGACGGCCTTCCTTGTCCTCCTTCTGGAGGACGAGGGCCTCGACGTCGTCGCCGACCTCGACGACCTCGTTGGGGTCGACGTCGTGCTTGATCGAGAGCTCGCGGGAGGGGATCACACCCTCCGTCTTGTAACCGACGTCGAGGAGGACCTCGTCGCGGTCGATCTTCACGACGGTCCCGGAGATCAGGTCGCCGTCGTTGAAGAACTTCAGGGTCTTCTCGACCTCGGCCAGGAAGTCATCAGCCGAACCGATGTCGTTGATGGCGACCTGCTTAGGAGCCTTGGTCGTGGTGGTTGTCATGTAGAGATTGCTCCGAACGGGCATTGATCGGGCCATGACGATCGGGGTCCCCCTGGCGAGCACGGGAGGTCCGTGCACGCTTCGGCATGGCGAAGTGGATGCTTGACGCGGATTGCGCCGCACCAGTCTAGCCGGGCCTCCCCCACGGTCACAACCGCGAGCGGGACCCGCGACGCCTCCGTCCCGGGACCCCCGGCAGGGGGTGTAACCGCCCCGGGGCGGGCGTCATTCCCGCTCGGGGAGCAGCGCCGACCGGAGCGTGTCGAGTCCGACCCCGCCGAGGGCCAGGGCGTCGCGGTGGAAGGCCCGCAGGTCGAAGTCGGCACCGGCACGCGCCGCGGCCTCGTCGCGGATGGACTCCCACACACGCTGACCCACCTTGTACGACGGGGCCTGTCCCGGCCAGCCGAAGTAGCGGTCGACCTCGAACCGGACGAACGCGTCGTCCATGTTCACGTTCTGTCGCATGAAGTCGAGCGCGTACTCGTGCGTCCAACCACCGCCGTCGGGGTTCGTCTTCTGCAGGTGCACCCCGATGTCGAGGACGACGCGGGCCGCCCGCATCCGCTGGCCGTCGAGCATGCCGAGGCGGTCGCCGTCGTCGTCGAGGTGGCCGAGCTGCTCCATGAGCCGTTCCGCGTAGAGCGCCCAACCCTCGACGTGTCCCGAGGGGCCGGCGAGCTGACGCCGCCACGTGTTGAGCTCGCCGCGGTTGTAGACCGCCTGGCTGATCTGCAGGTGGTGGCCCGGGACGCCTTCGTGGAACACCGTCGTCTTCTCGCGCCAGGTCGCGAACTCGGTCACGCCGTCGGGCACGGACCACCACATGCGGCCCGGCCGGCTGAAGTCGTCGCTCGGGCCCGAGTAGTAGATCCCGCCGTCGTGGGTGGGGGCGATCCGGCACTCGAGGCGACGGATGGGGTCCGGGATGTCGAAGTACGTCCCCGCCAGGGCCTCGACCGAGGCGTCCGAGGTCTCCTGCATCCAGGCGCGGAGTGCGTCGGTGCCGTGGAGCTTCCGGGCCGGGTCCTCGTCGAGCACCGCGATCGCCCGGGCGACGCTGGCCCCGGACTCGATGCGGTCGGCGATGCGCTCCTGCTCGGACCGCATCCGCGCGAGCTCCTCGAGCCCCCACGCGTAGGTCTCGTCCAGGTCGACGACCGCGCCGAGGAACCGACGGGAGTGCAGCTCGTAGTCCTCGCGTCCGACCGCGTCCACCGGGGTGGCGAGCGGCATCAGCTCGTGCTCGAGGAACCGACCGAGCGACCGGTACGCGGCAGCCGCGACGGCGGCGCCACGGGTGACATCGGCACGGACCGACTCCGGCAGCGCACCACCGTCGTCGAGGGCGGCGCCGGCGGCCAGCTCGTCGAAGAACCCGCCGTCGCGGGCGTTCCGGAGGGCCTGCTGCGCCACGGCGGCGACCTGTCGCTTCGCGGGGGTCACGCCCTCGCGCGTCCCCTGCAGCAGGGTCTCGCGGTACCCCTCGAGCGCGTCGGGGAGCGCGGACAGCCGGTTCGCGATGTCCGACCAGTCGTTCGCCGTCGCCGTCGGCATGAGGTCGAGGACGTCCCGCAGGTGCTGCGCCGGGCTCGCGATGACGTTGAGGTCCCGGAGGTGGAGTCGCCGGTCGTACGACTCGACGACCAGGTCGAGTTCCGCGCCGAGGT
Organism: Curtobacterium sp. MCBD17_028; assembly: GCF_003234875.1. NCBI lineage: Bacteria > Bacillati > Actinomycetota > Actinomycetes > Micrococcales > Microbacteriaceae > Curtobacterium > Curtobacterium sp. MCBD17_028. The sequence goes on from NZ_QKTQ01000002.1 coordinate 195,951, forward strand.
CCGTCTTCGTCACGCGGTCGATCGCGTCGACGGGCTCCGCGGCGTCGAGGCTCCGGCGGGCCGCGCGTGCGGCGTCCGCGAGGGCGTCCGCTCCCGCGGGCGACGTGTCACCGTACGCACCCTGCCGACCGCCCACGCCGATGTAGGTCCCGATCGTCGGGTCGAGGTCGACGAGTGTCGTCACCCAGTCCTCCGCGACGCGGTCGACGGCGGACGGATTGCGGACAGGACGCTCGGAGCTCATGGTGCGACCATACCGACTCCGCGATCCGGGAGGCCCGGAGCGACCCCGGCGGACCGTCCGACCGGGCGATCGCGCCTGGTCGCTCAGTGCGCCGCTGCCTCCCAGTTCGGCCCCGTGCCGACCTGGACGTCGAGGGGCACGCTCAGGTCCGCGGCACCGCCCATGCGCCGACGCACGATCTCCTCGACCGCGTCCTGTTCGCCCGGAGCGACCTCGAGGATGAGTTCGTCGTGCACCTGCAGCAACAGGTGCGAGTCGTGGCCACCCGCGTCGAGGTCCGCCGCGACGCCGAGCATCGCGATCTTCATGATGTCCGCGGCCGAACCCTGGATCGGCGCATTGAGCGCAGCCCGCTCGGCGTTCTCCCGGAGCACACGGTTCGGGCTCTTGAGGTCGCCGAACGGACGCCGGCGACCGAAGATGGTCTCGGTGTAGCCGTCCTCGCGGGCCTGTTCCACGACGTTGCGGAGGTAGTCGCGCACCGCTCCGAAGCGCGCGAAGTACTCGGCCATGAGGCCGCGTGCCTCTTTCTGGTCGATCCGGAGCTGCTTCGACAGGCCGAACGCGCTCAGTCCGTAGGCGAGTCCGTACGACATCGCCTTGACCTTCGTGCGCATCTCCGGGGAGACGTCGGCGGGCTCGACCCCGAACACGCGGGCACCGACGAATCGGTGCAGGTCCTCGCCCTCCTTGAACGCCTGGATGAGGCCCGGGTCCCCCGACAGGTGCGCCATGATGCGCATCTCGATCTGGGAGTAGTCGGCGGTGAGCAGGGTCGTGTACGGAGCGGCCACCGTGAACGCGGACCGGATCCGACGGCCGACCGCGGTCTTGACGGGGATGTTCTGGAGGTTCGGGTCGGTCGACGAGATGCGTCCGGTGCTCGTCCCGGTCTGTTCGTAGGTCGTGTGCACGCGACCGTCGACCACGGCGGCGTCGAGGGTGTCGACGATCTGCCGCAGCTTGGTCGCGTCGCGGTGCTGCAGCAGCAGGCCGAGGAACGGGTGCGGGTGCTGCTCCTGGAGGTCCGCGAGCGACGCGGCGTCGGTCGAGAAGCCCGTCTTGGTCTTGCGGGTCTTCGGCATCGCGAGCTCGGTGAACAGGACCTCTTGGAGCTGCTTCGGCGACCCGAGGTTGACCTCGTGCCCGATCTCCGCGAACGCCTGCTGTGCGAGCTCCGAGGCGCGCTCCCCGAGTTCGCCCGACAGGTCGGCGAGGACCGCGTGGTCCATCGCGACGCCCCGGGACTCCATGTCGGCGAGGACGGACACGAGCGGGAGCTCGATGTCGTCGAGCACGCGCAACGACCCGGGGTCGATCCGGGCGCGGAGCGCGGTCTCGACCCGGAGGGTGTACCAGGCTCGTGTCGCCGCGCTCGCCGGCTCCGACTCGGGGACGAGCTGGTTCGGGTCGGCCGTGGGCATGGTCTCGCGGAGCTCGCCGTAGACGAGGTCCTCGAGCGACTGCCCCTGCCGGGCCGGGTTCGCGAGCCACCCCGTCACGCGGGGGTCGCCCGCGAGGCCGCCGAGCGTGAACCCCGCCGTCGCGAGCGCCTGGACCGCCGCCTTCGCGTCGTGCAGGTGCTTGGGCGCGTCGCCGGCGAGCCAGGTCTGCAACTGCTCGTAGTCACGCGCTCCACTGCCCCCGGGCACGAGCACGGCGTCGTCATGCGTCGCGATGCCGATCGCGCTGAGACGCCCGTCGACGGTCTCGACCGACACCCCGAAGCCGTTGTCCGCGTCGTGCTCGGTCTTGGTGCGGAGCCAGTGTCCCAGCTCCTCGTCGATCAGGGTCCGCGCGGCCGGCGGCGTCGGAGCACCGTCGTCCACCCCGCCCTCGGTCGCGGCGTCGCCGCCGTCACCGGTCCCGGCGACCTTGAACACGCGGTCGAGGAGCGTGCGGAACTGCAGGCGGTCGAACAGCTCACGCACCGCGGCCTCGTCGACCGGACGGATGACGACGTCGGCCGGCCCCACCGGCAGCTCGACGTCGCGCACGAGACGGTTCAGGCGGCGGTTCCGCACCGCGCGGTCCTTCTGTTCGCGGAGGTTGGCGCCCACGACGCCCTTGATCTCGTCGGCGTGCTCGAGGACACCGTCGAGCGAGCCGTACTGGGTGATCCACTTGACGGCGGTCTTCTCGCCCACCTTGTCGATCCCGACGAGGTTGTCGCTGGTCTCACCCACGAGCGCCGCGACGTCCGGGTACTGGTGCGGTTCGATGCCGTACCGCTCGTACACCTTGTCGCGGTCGTAGCGGGTCAGTTCGGACACGCCCCGCACCGACGGGTAGAGCAGCGTCACGTCGTCGTCGACGAGCTGGATGGCGTCGCGGTCACCCGAGACGACGTACACGCGGTACCCCTGCTGCGCGCCCTGCAGCGACAGCGTGGCGAGGATGTCGTCGGCCTCGTAGTCCTCTTTCGTGACCGTGGTGATGCCCATGGCGTGCAGGGCCTCTTGCAGGAGCGGGATCTGCCCCTTGAACTCCTCGGGGGTCTCGGAGCGGGTGCCCTTGTAGTCCTCGTACTCACGGGTGCGGAACGAGAACCGCGAGATGTCGAACGCCACGGCGATGTGGGTCGGTCGTTCGCGCTGCAAGAGCATGAGCAGCATCGAGATGAAGCCGTGGATCGCGTTCGTGTGCTGGCCTTCGCGGTTCACGAAGCTGTCGACCGGCAACGCGTAGAACGCCCGGAACGCCAGCGAGTGTCCGTCGATGACCAGGAGGGTAGGCTTTTCCGCGTCCGACACCCGGACAGCCTATCCACGGCCGGTGACAACCCCGGAGGCCACGAGTGACCGACAGCCCGACCATCACCGGCTCCCCCGAGGGCGTCGAGCGGTACGACCAGCGCGGGATCGGTGAACTCGCCGAGAAGATGGGCATGCAGATCCTCGAGCTGAGCGCCGAGCGCGCCGTCGGCACGATCCCGGTCGAGGGCAACCGTCAGCCGGTCGGGCTGCTGCACGGCGGGGCGTTCGTGGTCCTCGCCGAGAGCCTGGGCTCGATGGCGGCGACCGTCCACGCCGGCCCCGGGCGCATCGCGGTCGGCATCGAGCTGAACGCGTCACACAGCCGGAGCGCCACGACGGGCGTCGTCACGGGTACGTGCACCGCGATCCACCTCGGCCGCACCCTGTGCACGCACGAGATCGTGCTCACCGACGACGAGGGGCGACGCTGCTCGACGGTCCGCATCACCAACCTGCTCCGCGACGCCTGAACGACGCCGCGCCGCTGGCCGGTCGCGCTACTTCTTGACGCTGAGCTGCTCGATGATCGCCTTGGCGACGTCGTGCATGGTGAGCCGCCGGTCCATCGAGGCCTTCTGGATCCACCGGAAGGCCTCGGGCTCCGTCAGGCCCATCTTCTCGTTGAGGAGCCCCTTCGCGCGGTCGACGAGCTTGCGGGTCTCGAACCGCTCGACGAGGTCGGCGACCTCGGCCTCGAGTGTGATGATCTGCTGGTGCCGAGAGAGCGCGATCTCGATCGCGGGCAGCAGGTCGTTCGGCGTGAACGGCTTCACGACGTATGCGAGGGCACCGGCCTCGGTCGCACGCTCGACGAGCTCCTTCTGACTGAAGGCCGTCAGCAGCACGACCGGCGCGATGTGGTTCTTCGACAGCCGCTCGGCCGCGGAGATCCCGTCGAGCTGCGGCATCTTGACGTCCATGATCACGAGGTCGGGCCGCAGATCCGTGGCGAGCGCGACAGCGGTCTCGCCGTCGCCGGCCTCGCCGACCACGTCGAAGCCGTTGTCCCGGAGGATCTCGACGATGTCGAGGCGGATGAGCGACTCGTCCTCCGCGACGACGACGCGACGGGGTGCGGTGGGGGTTGCTTCTGTGTCACTCACGCGGCAATCCTACTATGCCCATCCCGGCCCTCCCGGAGTCCCGGGACGGTCAGCAGGCGACGTCGTTCCGGCGACCGGTGATCCTGCCGGGCGCCGTCGGTACGAGTGGCGGGACTCGAACCCGCACGCCGTGAGGCAGAGCATTTTGAGTGCCCCGTGTCTGCCGATTCCACCACACTCGCGTCCTGCTCAGGCTAGCAGGAGGGCCGGACCGCACCAGGTGAGGCAAGCCTGTCCATGCTGGCGGCGCAGGTCCGGTGGTGGTTCCATTCCTGCATGTCGCACGCAACGGATCTCGCCCTCCCGGAGACGAGCGCCGTCGACGACGCGACGAGCGCCGGTCGACTCAACTGGCTCCGGGCGGGCCTCCTCGGTGCGAACGACGGGATCGTGTCCGTCGCGGCGATCGTCGTCGGCGTGGCGGGTGCCGGCGCGTCGACCGGAGCGATCGCCGCCGCCGGCACGGCCGGACTCGTCGGAGGCGCCATCTCGATGGCCCTCGGCGAGTACGTCTCGGTCAGCGGCCAGCGGGACGCACAGCGCACCGGACTGGCCGCACGCCAAGCGGAGCGCGCGGCAGAGGCCGAGGACGCCGGCGCGATCGCCGGTCACTACGCCGCCCTCGGCGTCGACCCCGACACCGCAGCGTCGATCGCGGCCGAGCTCGTGCGTCCCGAGGTGCGACGCCGACGCGCCGCCATCGCCCTCGCGGACGAGGAAGCCGACATGGTCAGCCCGTGGCGCGCCGCGTGGGTCTCGGCGGCGACGTTCACGGTCGGCGCCCTGTTGCCCCTGTTCGCCATCCTGATCCCGCCAGCCGGTGCTCGTGTGCCCGCGACGATCGTCGCCGTGCTCCTCGCCCTCGCCGTGACCGGCGCGACCGGGGCGACCCTCGGCGGCGCGGCCCGCGGTCGCGCGACGGTGCGGGTGGTGGTCGGCGGGGCCCTCGCGCTCGCGGCGACCTACGCCGCCGGACTGCTCCTCGGCGCGCACGTCGGCGGATGATCGCGAGGTCCTCCGTCGGCTCGCTGAACACCCGCTGAGCGCGGCGCCCGCCCGATCGGTACCGTCTGCCCGGAACCCGGATCCGACCCCGAGCCCGGGACCCGACGGAGAGGGACAGCCAACGTGGACACACGTGCGGTCCGGACCTTCCGCGTGTTCGTGGTGACCACCGCGGTCGTCGCGATCGTGCTCGGCGGTGTCGGCATCCTGTGGCCACGCCCGACGCTCGTCGTGCTCGCACTCCTGTTCGGCGTCGATCTCGTCGTCGCCGGGGTCCTGCGGGTGGCCTCGGCGGCGATCGGCCGGGGCACGCACCGGGTCTGGCGCTGGGTGTCGATCGTCGGTGGCGTGTTCGTGGCAGCCGCGGGGCTCGTCTGCCTGCTCGACCCGGCGGCCCCGCTCGTCGTCCTGGCGACGCTCGGCGGGATCGGGTTCGTCGTCGAGGGTGTCGCGGCACTCGTCGGCGCGGTCGTCGGTCACCCGGGCTCGTCGCGCGGACCGAGTGCGGTGAGCGGTGCGCTGTCGATCCTCGCCGGTGTGGCGGTCCTGGTCGCACCCGGACTCGCGTTGGCGGCGTTCGTCGTCCTCGCCGGCATCGTCCTCGTCGTCGTCGGCATCGCGGCGCTGCTGCTCGTCCCGCCACGCGCCGCCATCCGCGGATGACGCCACGGCACCGTGCGTCCCGCGCCGGAACGTGCCGGCGGGAGGACGGCCGGGGACCGGACCACCCGGACGGTCAGATGCCGGCGGTCCCGAACAGCAACCCGAGCAGGTAGGTCACCGCCGCCGCACCGTACCCGATCGCGAGCTGCCGCAGTGCCCGCCGTGCGGGGGACGCACCCGAGAGCACACCGACGACCGCCCCGGACACGAGCAGCGCGATGCCGACCAGCACCGCGGCGACCGCGACGGCGGACCACTCCCCGAGTCCGAACAGGTACGGGAGGACGGGGACCACGGCCCCCGACGCGAAGAACAGGAAACTCGAGATCGCGGCGCTCAGCCCGCTCCCGACCGCCTCGTGCTCCACCGTGCCGACGGCCCCCGTCTCCGACGTCTGCCGGAGTCCGGTGAGCACCTCGTGGGCGTGCTGCGCCGCCGCGGCCTCGTCCATCCCGCGCGCTCGGTAGACGAGCGCGAGTTCGTTCTGGTCGACGTCGAGGTCGACCACGGCCTGGCCGGCCTCGGGATGCGGAGCGGAGGCGTCGAGCAGCTCGCGCTGCGACCGCACGGACACGTACTCCCCCGCCCCCATGGAGAGTGCACCGGCGAGCAGCCCCGCCACGCCGCTCAACAACACGACGTGCTGATCGGCGCCGGACGCGCCGATGCCGATGATGAGCGCCAGGTTCGACACCAGGCCGTCGTTCGCGCCGAACACCGCGGCCCGGAAGGTGCCGGACAGACGGAGTCGCCCCCGGTTCGCCAGACCGCGCACGACCTCGCCGTGGATGCGCTCGTCCGCCGCCATCGCCGCCGAGGCGTCGACGTCCGCCCCGTACGGAGACCGGTCCTCGGTGCGCTGCATCAGCGCGAGCACGAACACCGAACCGAAGCGCTTCGCGAGGCCCGCGAGGATCCGGGTCCGCAGATCGCCACGGAGGGGACGCCCCACGTCGTCGCCGAGCAGCTCGAGCCAGTGCTGCTCGTGGCGCCCCTCGGCCTCGGCGAGGGCGAGCAGGATGTCCCGCTCCTCACCGGACCGCCGCGCGGCCAGGTTCCGGTAGACCGACGCCTCGGCGCGTTCGTCGGCGAGGTACCGGCGCCAGCGCCGGAGCTCGGTCGGCGGACGTCGCGCGCGACCGTCGGTCGACGTCGAGACCACGCCCCGTGCCTCCTGTTCGGATCCGGCGGTCAGTTGCGGACGTAGGCCGGAGCAGCCTCCGCGTGGGCGTCGCCGACGCGGTGCACGCGGAGGTCGTTCGTCGACCCCGGCAGCCCGGGAGGCGAACCGGCCGTGACGACGACGCGGTCGCCGGGCTTGGCGAGGCCGTGCCCGATGAGGAGGTCGTCGACCTGCGGGAAGAGCTCGTCGGTGTGCGTCATGCGCTCGACCAGGAACGAGCGGACGCCCCACGTCAGCGCCATGCGGCGTCGCGTCGCCTCGTTCGGGGTGAAGGCGATGATCGGCAGACCGTGGCGGAGCCGGGACATGCGGCGAGCCGAGTCGCCGGACTCCGTGAAGACGCAGAGGTACGACGCCTCGGTGAACTCCGCGATCTCGACGGCGGCGAGGGTGATCGCACCGCCGAGGGTGCGGGGCTTCGTGCCGAGCGGCGCGATCCGCTCGAGGCCGTGGTCCTCGGTCGACTCGACGATGCGGGCCATGGTGCGGACCGTCTCCACCGGGTACTCGCCGACGCTCGTCTCGCCCGAGAGCATGACCGCGTCCGCGCCGTCGAGGACCGCGTTCGCGACGTCCGAGGTCTCGGCGCGCGTCGGGATGGGGCTCGAGATCATCGACTCGAGCATCTGCGTGGCGACGATGACGGGCTTCGCCATGCGGCGGGACAGCTCGACGGCGCGCTTCTGCACGATCGGCACGGCCTCGAGCGGCAGCTCGACACCGAGGTCCCCGCGCGCGACCATGATCGCGTCGAAGGCGTCGATGATCTCCTCGAGCGCGTCCACGGCCTGCGGCTTCTCGACCTTCGCGATGACCGGGAGCCGCTTGCCCTCCTCGTCCATGATCTCGTGGGCGCGCTCGACGTCGGCGGCGTTGCGGACGAACGAGAGCGCGATGAGGTCGGCGCCCTGCCGGATCGCCCAGCGGAGGTCGGCCTCGTCCTTCTCGCTCAACGCGGGGACGTTCACGGCGACGCCGGGGAGGTTGATGCCCTTGTTGTTCGACACCGTCCCGGGCACGACGACCTCGGTGCGCACGCGGACGCCGTCCGAGTCGAGCACCCGGAGGCGGACACGGCCGTCGTCGATGAGGAGCGGGTCGCCGGGCTTGACGTCCTGTGGGAGCCCCTTGAAGGTCGTCCCGCACACGTCCTTCGAGCCGGGGACGTCCTCGGTGGTGATCGTGAAGACGTCGCCGGCCGCGAGCTCGTGGGGGCCGTCCGCGAACCGCGCGAGGCGGATCTTCGGGCCCTGCAGGTCGACGAGGACCGCGACGGGCTTGCCGAGGTCGTCCGCCGCACGTCGGACGTTCTCGTAGTTCGCCTCGTGCACGCTGTAGTCACCGTGGCTGAGGTTCAGCCGGGCCACGTCGACGCCCGCCTGGATGATGTCCTTGACGGTCTCGTAGTCCGAGGTCGCCGGTCCGAGCGTCGAAACGATCTTTGCGCGTCTCAATGGTGTCCTTCGTGTGGTGGATGTCGTGCTGCGGTGGCGCCCGCACGGGCGGTCCCGGCCGGACGACCGGCCACCGGCAGCCTACCGGCCGGTGCCGCTCCGTCAGACGCTGATCGCGCGGTCGGTCGCACGGACCGGGGCCGGGAGGCGAGTGGATCCCTCGAGGTAGCGGTCCACCTCGGCGGCCGCCGCGCGGCCCTCCGCGATCGCCCAGACGATGAGGGACTGCCCGCGACCGGCGTCACCGGCGACGAACACCCCGGGCTCGTTGGTCGTGTAGTCGGCGCCCCGCTCGAGGGCGCCGGACGGCGCGAACGGGAGGCCCAGCTGCGGCTCGAGCGTGTCGCGTTCCGGTCCGGTGAAGCCCATCGCGATGAGCACGAGGTCCGCGGGGATCTCACGCTCGGTCCCCGACTTCGGCACACGGCGGCCGTCGAGGTACTCGGTCTCCGCGACCCGGAGGGCCCGCACCTCGCCGGCCTCGTTCGCCAGGAACTCGACGGTCGAGGCGAGGTACCGACGCTCGCCGCCCTCTTCGTGCGCGCTCGAGACCTCGAACACCGTCGGGAACATCGGCCAGGGCTGGTCCGACGGACGCTCGAGCGGCGGCTGCTTGCCGATCGCCAGGTTCGTCACACTGATGGCGCCCTGCCGGTGCGCGGTGCCGATGCAGTCCGCGCCCGTGTCACCGCCACCGATCACGACGACGTGCTTGCCCTCCGCCGTGATCTGGTTGTCGACCACCGTGCCGGCACCGGTGCGGTTCTGCTGCACGAGGTACTCCATGGCGAAGTGGACGCCGGACAGGTCCCGGCCCGGGATCGGCAGGTCGCGCGGGACCGTCGCGCCCGTGGCGACCACGACGGCGTCGTACCGGCTCTTCAGGTCGGACCAGCTGATGTCCACGCCGATCTCCACGCCCGCGCGGAACCGGGTGCCCTCGGCCTGCATCTGCTGCAGACGGAGGTCGATCTGCCGCTTCTCCATCTTGAAGTCGGGGATGCCGTAGCGCAGGAGGCCGCCGATCCGGTCGTCGCGCTCGTACACCGCGACGGTGTGCCCGGCGCGGGTGAGCTGCTGCGCGGCGGCGAGTCCCGCGGGACCCGACCCGACGACCGCGACCGTCTTGCCCGTGAGTCGCTCGGGCGGGTGCGGCGTCACCCAGCCGTTCTGGAACGCCTGGTCGATGATCGAGACCTCGACCTGCTTGATCGTCACCGGTGGCTGGTTGATGCCGAGCACGCACGCGGCCTCGCACGGCGCCGGGCACAGCCGCCCGGTGAACTCCGGGAAGTTGTTCGTCGCGTGCAGGCGCTCGATCGCCTGTCGGCCCTCGCCGCGCCACATGAGGTCGTTCCACTCGGGGATGAGGTTCCCGAGGGGGCAGCCCTGGTGGCAGAACGGCACGCCGCAGTCCATGCAGCGGCCGGCCTGGCGCCGGAGCGCACCCGGTTCCTGCTGCTCGTAGACCTCTTTCCAGTCCATGAGCCGCACCGGCACGGGCCGACGGGGCGGCAGTTCGCGTTCCTGGACCTTGAGGAAGCCCTTCGGGTCAGCCACGGGTCATCACCTCCGGTGACGTGCGGGTCGATCGGGGTCGGACTGACCCCGTGGGTGGGACGGATCGGATCCGGGTGCGCTCAACCACCGGTGACCTCCAGGATGCGGTTCCAGACGACGTCGCCGTCGGGGTCGAGCCCCTCGTCGACCGCGGTCTGGCGGGTCTTGAGGACGGCAGCGTAGTCGCGCGGGAGCACCTTGACGAACGCGGTGAGGTCCGGGTCCTCGGCCAGGATCGACCGGGCCAGCCCGGAATCGGTCTCGGCCACGTGACGCTCGAGCAGATCGGTGACGATCTCGGCGTCCGCGCTGTCGAGCGACGACAGGACGAGCTCGCCGGACGCGAGGGCGTCCTGGTTGACGTCCTCCGGTCGGAGCCCGCGGACGTACGCCGTGCCGCCCGACATGCCGGCGCCGAGGTTGCGGCCGGTCGCGCCGAGGATCAGTGCGAGACCGCCGGTCATGTACTCGAGCGCGTGGTCGCCCACGCCCTCGACCACGGCCGTGGCGCCCGAGTTCCGGACGAGGAACCGCTCGCCGACGATCCCGCGGATGAACATCGACCCCTGCGTGGCGCCGTATCCGATGACGTTGCCGGCGATGACGTTCTCCTCGGCCGCGAACCCGGCACCCTCGGTGGGGCGGACGACGATCTCGCCGCCGGAGAGCCCCTTGCCGACGTAGTCGTTGCTGTCGCCGAAGAGCCGGATGCGGACGCCCGAGGGCAGGAACGCGCCGAGCGACTGCCCAGCGGATCCGCGGAGCGTCACCTCGATCGCGCCGGCCGGGAGGCCGTTCTCACCGTGTCGCACCGTCACCTCGTGCCCGAGCATGGTCCCGACCGCGCGCTCGGTGTTCCGGACCGGCAGGTCGAGCGCGACGTTGCCGCCGTGCTCGAGGACGTCGGTCGCGGCGCGGATGAGCCCGTTGTCGAAGTGAGCGTCCAGCTCGTGGTCCTGCTCGCGCAGGTTCCGGCGCGGCTCGTCGTCGGCGAACTCCGGCCCGCGCAGGACCGGGGCGAGGTCGAGCCCGGAGGCCTTCCAGTGCTCGACGGCGCGGTCGACGTCGAGGACCTCGGTGTGCCCGATCGCCTCCTCGAGGCTGCGGAACCCGAGCTCGGCGAGGTACTCGCGGACCTCCTGTGCCAGGAACTCGAAGAAGTTCACGACGAACTCCGGCTTGCCCGTGAAGCGCTTGCGGAGCTCCGGGTTCTGCGTCGCGACGCCGACCGGGCACGTGTCGAGGTGGCACACCCGCATGAGGATGCAGCCCTCGACGACGAGCGGTGCCGTCGCGAACCCGTACTCCTCGCCCCCGAGCAGTGCGGCCACCACCACGTCACGCCCGGTCTTCATCTGACCGTCGACCTGGACCACGACGCGGTCGCGCATCTTGTTGAGCATGAGCGTCTGCTGGGTCTCGGCCAGGCCGATCTCCCAGGGCGTCCCCGCGTGCTTGAGCGAGTTGAGCGGGCTCGCGCCGGTGCCGCCGTCATGGCCCGAGACGAGCACGACGTCGGCGAGTGCCTTCGTGACCCCCGCCGCGACCGCACCGATGCCCGACTGGCTCACGAGCTTGACGTGCACGCGCGCGGACGGGTTCGCTCGCTTGACGTCGAAGATGAGCTGCTTGAGGTCCTCGATCGAGTAGATGTCGTGGTGCGGCGGCGGTGAGATGAGGCCGACACCGGCGGTGGCGTGGCGGGTGCGCGCCACCCAGGGGTAGACCTTGGCCGGCGGGAGCTGGCCACCCTCGCCCGGCTTCGCACCCTGCGCCATCTTGAGCTGGATGTCCGTCGCGTGCGTCAGGTACATGCTCGTCACGCCGAAGCGCCCCGAGGCGACCTGCTTGATCGCGCTCCGGCGCTCGGGGTCGAGCAGTCGTTCGACGTCCTCCCCGCCCTCACCCGTGTTCGAGCGTCCGCCGAGCCGGTTCATGGCGATCGCGAGTGTCTCGTGGGCCTCCCGGGAGATGGAGCCGTAGCTCATCGCACCCGTGTTGAACCGCTTGACGATCGACTCGATGGGCTCGACCTCGTCGAGGGGCACCGGCGGGCGGAGTCCCTTGTGGAACGAGAAGAGTCCGCGCAGGGTCATGAGCTGCTCGGCCTGGTCGTCGACCGCGGACGAGTACTCGCGGAAGATGTCGTACCGGCGGGCGCGGGTGGCGTGCTGCAGCCGGAACACCGTCTCGGGGTTGAACAGGTGCGGCGGTCCCTCGCGGCGCCACTGGTACTCACCACCGGTGGCCAGGCGCTCGTGTGCGCTGACCGCACCGTCCTGCGGGTAGGCGCTCGCGTGCCGTTCGGCGTTCTCACGGGCGATGACCTCGATGCCGACCCCGCCCAGGATCGACGACGTGCCGGTGAAGTACTCGTCGACGAACTCCTGGCTCAGTCCGACGGCCTCGAACGCCTGCGCCGCAGCGTAGCTCGACACCGTCGAGATGCCCATCTTCGACATGATCTTGAGCACGCCCTTGCCGAGCGCCTTGATGACGTTCTTGACGGCCTGTTCTGGCGTCATGCCGGGGAGCATCCCCGACCGGACGAGGTTCTCGCAGGTCTCCATCGCGAGGTACGGGTTGATCGCGGACGCGCCGTACCCGATGAGGGTCGCGACGTGGTGGACTTCGCGGACGTCGCCGGCCTCGACGATCAGACCGACCTTCATCCGCTGCTCGGTCCGGATGAGGTGGTGGTGCACGGCCGCGAGCATGAGCAGGCTCGGAACGGGCGCGAGGTCCACGGTGCCGTCACGGTCGGAGAGCACGATGAACTGCTTGCCGGCCTCGATCGCGGCGTCGACCTCGTCGAGCATCCCGCGGATGCGCGTCTGCATCGCCTGCTCGCCCGCGTCGACGCGGTAGAGCCCCTTGACCGTGACGGTGAGCTGCCGGCCGGACTCGGTCTCGAAGTGCTCGATCTTGGCGAGCTGGTCGTTGTCGATCACCGGGAAGTCCAGGACGATCTGCTTCGCGTGCTCCGGCGTCGCGTCGAGGAGGTTGCGCTCCGGGCCCAGCCCGAGTCCCATGCTCGTCACGACGGACTCGCGGATCGAGTCGAGCGGCGGGTTCGTCACCTGCGCGAACTGCTGGGTGAAGTAGTCGAACAGCAACCGGGGTCGCTCCGACAGCACCGCGATGGGCGTGTCCGACCCCATGGCGCCGAGGGGTTCGGCTCCCGTCTGCGCCATCGGACGCAGCAGGATCCGGACTTCCTCCTCCGTGTACCCGAAGGCACGCTGCCGTCGGGTCACGGACGCCGGGGTGTGCACGACGTGCTCGCGGTCCGGCAGGTCCTCGAGGTTGATCCGGCCCGCGGCCAGCCACGCGGCCCACGGCCCGGAGGCGGCCAGCTCACGCTTGACCTCGTCGTCCTCGATGATGCGCCCGGCCTCGGTGTCGACGAGGAACATCCGGCCCGGCCGCAGGCGCCCCTTCCGGACGACCCGCTCGGCCGGGACGTCGATGACACCCGTCTCGCTCGCGAGCACGACGAGGCCCTCGTCGGTCACGAGGAAGCGACCCGGCCGGAGGCCGTTGCGGTCCAGCGTCGCACCGACCAGCGAGCCGTCGGTGAACGTGATGGCGGCGGGGCCGTCCCACGGCTCCATGAGCATCGAGTGGTACTCGTAGAACGCCCGGAGGTCGGGGTCCATGTCCGCGCGGTTCTCCCACGCCTCGGGCACCATCATCGACACGGCGTGCGGCAGCGATCGGCCCGACAAGCTGAGGAGTTCGACGACCTCGTCGAACGACGCCGAGTCGCTCGCGGCCGGACTGACGATCGGCAGCAACGGCGCCATGTCGCCGAGGAGCTCGTTCTCGAGCTGCGACTGCCGTGCGCGCATCCAGTTGCGGTTGCCGCGCACCGTGTTGATCTCGCCGTTGTGCGCGATCATCCGGAACGGCTGCGCCAGTGGCCAGGACGGGAAGGTGTTCGTCGAGTAGCGCGAGTGCACGATCGCGAGCTTCGAGGCGAACCGTTCGTCGCTCAGGTCGGGGTAGAACGGCTCGAGCTGGAGGGTCGTGACCATGCCCTTGTAGACGATGGTCCGACTCGACAGCGACATGAAGTACACGTCCTGGTCGCGCTCGATCCGCTTGCGGAGGCGGAAGGTCTGTCGGTCGAGCGCGATGCCCGACCGCGGCGTGCCGTCCTCGTCGTGGCGCTCGCTCGCGACGAAGCACTGCTCGAACGCCGGCATGGCAGCTCGCGCGAGCGTGCCGAGCTCGTCCGGGCGCACGGGCACCTCACGCCAACCGAGGACCCGGAGCCCCTCGTCCGCCGCGACGGCCTCGATCGCCGCCTTGACGGCGGCGCGCGCGTCCAGGTTGGTCGGGAGGTACGCCGTACCCACCGCGTACCCGCCCGCATCGGGCAGCGCGAACGGCACGACCTCGCGGAGGAAGGCGTCCGGGACCTGGCAGAGGATCCCCGCGCCGTCACCCGTGCCGGCGTCGCTGCCGATGGCACCGCGGTGTTCGAGGTGACGGAGGGCACCGAGCGCCGCGTCGACGATGTCGTGACCGGGCGTTCCGCGGAGCGTGGCGACCATGGCCAGACCGCAGGCGTCCTTCTCGTTCGCCGGGTCGTACGCGCCGACGGCGGCCGGGACCGCGCTGAAACGCTGGTGGGGTGGCAGGAGCGCCATGGGAACCGTCCTCACGAGGAGATGGGGAACTGGGACGTCGAGCGGTCGACTGGACCCGGTGGTACGTCGCCGAGCGGCGAGGCGTGTGCCCGGGCACAGCCGCCCGTGACGGTGCTCCGGGCGGCGTGCGAGGTGTCGGGCCACTTGTGGTGACCCTACGACGGTCGGGTCCCGCGCGGGACCCGGACGACATCACGAGTTGCTGTGGACGTGATGTCGTCGGACCACGGCTCTGCCGCGGTCGGTCGGAGTTCAGCTCGGGTGTGCCCTAGCTGCGGTCGGCGGCGGTGGCGACCGGTTCCGGATCGGTGACGACGAGCGGTTCGTCGTCGGACTCCGAGTAGGTGTCGTCAGATCCTACACTGCTGGCCGCGCGCGGACCGCGACCGGCCAGGTACCCACTGGGCTCGGTACCCGGGTGTCGCCGGGTCTGCACGACGAAGATGACGATGCCGAGCACGATCGCCGCGAGTGCGGCCCAGACGTTCGTGCGGACTCCGAAGAAGGTCTCGCTCGTGTCGACCCGGATCGACTCGAGCACCGACCGCCCCGCGCCGTACCAGATCAGGTAGAGCGCGAGCACGCGGCCCCACTGCAGGTGGAAGCGCCGGTCGATGAGCATGATGACCGCGAACCCGACGAGGTTCCAGATGATCTCGTAGAGGAACGTCGGGTGGAACAGCGTCCCGGCCGGCAGACCGACCGGGTACGCGGGGTTCGACTGCTCGATCTGGAGCCCCCAGGGCAGGTTCGTCGGCATGCCGAAGAGCTCGTGGTTGAAGTAGTTGCCGAGCCGGCCGAACGCCTGAGCGACGAGCAGCCCGGGCGCGACGGCGTCGACGAAGGTGGTGAACCGGAGCCCGACGTACCGGCAGGCCCACCAGGCACCGAGGGCGCCGGCGATCAGGGCGCCGAAGATGGCGAGCCCGCCCTCCCAGATGGCGAACGGTTCCCACCATGCGATGCCCGGCCCGAAGTAGTCCCCGACGTGGGTGAACACGTGGTAGGCGCGCCCGCCGATGATGCCGAGCGGGACCGCGCCGATCGCGATGTCGACGATGACCCACTTCTCGACGCCGCGACGCACCAGCCGACGGTCGGTGATGACGACGCAGGCGACGATCCCGAGCAGGATGCAGATGGCGTAGGCGTGGATCCGGAAGTCGAGTGGGAAGGACCACCCGAAGACCCGGTCCAGCCAGTTCGTCAGGTCGAAGTACTGCCAGGCCGTGCTCGGGCTCGGGATGCTCAGGGGAAGCATGGAGGGGCGTACGCCTTTCGTCGCTGTTCCGTCAGACGACCGGCGAGGCCGGGCCGTCGTCGGAGATCACTGTAGCGCCACGGGTCAGGTCGGCAGCGCGGCGGCCGACGCCGCGGACGCCCTCGTCCTGCAGGGCCCGGACGAACGCCGAACCGATGATCGCGCCGTCCGCGTAGGCGAGGATCTCCGACACCTGCTCCGCGGTCGAGATCCCGAGACCGACGCAGGTGCGCTCGACCCCCGCGGAGCGCAGGCGCGACACGACCGAGCGCGCAGCGGCGTCGACGCCCGAACGAGCACCCGTCACGCCCATGGTGGACACGGCGTACACGAAGCCCCGGCTCGCCTCGACGGCCTGGCGCATGCGGTCGTCGGACGAGGACGGCGCGGCGAGGAACACGCGGTCGGCGCCGGTGCGCTCGGACGCGGCGATCCACTCGCCTGCTTCGTCCGGGATGAGGTCGGGCGTGATGAGCCCGGACCCGCCCGCGGCGGCGAGGTCGTCCGCGAACCGGTCGACGCCGTAGCGCAGCACCGGGTTCCAGTACGTCATGACGAGGACCGGGACGTCGGCCCGCTCGGTGATCGCGTGCACGGCGTCGAAGACGTGCGCCACGCGGAAGCCGTTCGCGAGACTCGTCTCGGTCGCGCGCTGGATGACCGGGCCGTCCATGACCGGGTCCGAGTACGGCAGGCCGAGCTCGATCGCGTCGACCCCGTTCTCGGCGAGGGCCACCGCGGCCGCCACACTCGTGGGCAGGTCCGGGAACCCCGCGGGGAGGTAGCCGACGACCGCCCCGGCACGCTCGGCGTTCGCGGTGTCGATGGCGGCGCGCACGGACCGCGACGTCGTGGTGCTCACAGCTGCTCCGCTCCCTCGTCGATGAGCCCGAACCAGCGGCTGGCGGTCGCGACGTCCTTGTCCCCGCGCCCGGACAGCGACACCAGGACGATGGCGTCGGGGCCGAGCCGCGCCCCCAGCTTCACCGCGCCCGCGAGCGCGTGGGCCGACTCGATCGCCGGGATGATCCCCTCCGTGCGCGTCAGCAGCCGGAAGGCGTCCATGGCCTCGACGTCGGTGATCGGCTCGTAGGTGGCGCGCCCGATCGCAGCGAGGTGAGCGTGCTCCGGGCCGACACTCGGGTAGTCGAGGCCGGCGGACACCGAGTGGCTCTCGATCGTCTGCCCGTCGTCGTCCTGCATGAGGTAGGACTTCGCCCCGTGGAGGACGCCCGACCGGCCGAGGGTGATGCTCGCCGCGTGCCGTCCGCTCTGCACGCCCTCGCCACCGGCCTCGAAGCCGTACAGCGCCACGGACTCGTCGTCGAGGAACGCCTCGAAGATGCCCATCGCGTTCGACCCGCCACCGACGCACGCCGCGACCGCGTCGGGCAGGCGCCCGGTGAGCTCGAGGACCTGGGCACGGGCCTCCTCGCCGATCACCTTGTGGAACTCACGGACCATCTCGGGGAACGGGTGCGGGCCGGCGACCGTGCCGAGCAGGTAATGCGTGGTGTCGACGTTCGCCACCCAGTCCCGCAGAGCCTCGTTGATGGCGTCCTTGAGCGTGCGCGAACCGGTCTCGACGGCGACGACCTGGGCCCCGAGCAACCGCATGCGCGCGACGTTGAGCGCCTGGCGCTCCGTGTCCACGGCACCCATGTAGACCACGCACTCCATGCCGAACAGCGCCGCGGCGGTGGCGGTGGCGACCCCGTGCTGGCCCGCCCCGGTCTCGGCGATGAGCCGGGTCTTGCCGAGCCGCTTGGCCACGAGCGCCTGCCCGAGCACGTTGTTGATCTTGTGCGACCCGGTGTGGTTGAGGTCCTCGCGCTTGAGGACCACTCGGGCACCACCGGCGTGTTCGGCGAACCGCGGGACCTCGGTGATGATCGACGGGCGGCCGGTGTAGTCGCGCTGCAGGGCGTCGAGTTCGGCGTGGAACGCCGGATCCGCCCAGGCGGCGCGGAAGGCCTGCTCGAGTTCGTCGAGCGCCAACACGAGCGACTCGGGGACGAACCGTCCGCCGAAGTCGCCGAAGTACGGACCATGGAGGTCGCGGAGGTGGGTCACGTGGTGCTCCGGTGAGGAGGGTCCGGGCGGGCCCGGCGGATGGGTTCTAGACGACGCGGAACGCAGCGAGCGTCGCCGCCGGGTCGTCACCGGTCACGAGGGCCTCGCCGACGAGCACGGCATCGGCGCCCGCGGCGCGGTAGTGGGCGACGTCGGCGGGCGACGACACGGCGGACTCGGCCACGCGGACCACACCATCCGGCACCGCACCGACGAGGCGCCCGAAGAGGTCGCGGTCGAGCGAGAAGTCGGTCAGGTCGCGGGCGTTGACACCGAGGATGCGCGCCCCGGCGTCGAGCCCGCGGCTGACCTCGTCCGCTGAGTGGGCCTCGACCAGTGCCCGCATCCCGAGCTGCTCGACGAGCGTGTGGAGTTCGACGAGCCGGGGCTGGTCCAGCGCGGCGACGATGAGCAACACGATGTCGGCGCCCGACGCCCGCGCCTCGAGCACCTGGTAGGGATCGGCGATGAAGTCCTTGCGCAGCACCGGGACGGCCACCCGGGCCCGGACGGCCTCGAGGTCGGCGAGGCTCCCCCGGAACCGGCGCCCCTCGGTCAGGACGCTGATCGCGCTGGCGCCGCCGGCCTCGTACCGGCTCGCCAGCTCGGCTGGATCGGCGATCTCGGCGAGCGGCCCACGCGAGGGGCTGGCCCGCTTGACCTCCGCGATGACGTGCACGCGGTCGCCGGGAGCGAGGAACGCGAGCGCGTCGCGCGGCGACGACACGCGGTCGAGGTCGCGCTCGACGTCCGCCGCGGGACGGTCGAGCCGTCGCGCCGCAGCGTCCTCCAGCGCTCCCGCCACGAGCCCCGCGAGCAGATCCGTGGTCGGCTCGGCCGTCATCGGGTCACTCGTGGGTGCGCGTGACGTACTTCGGGCCGTTGACGCCGTACCCGAGCTTCGCGAGCACGCCGCCGAGGATCAGCCCGACGACGAGGAGTCCGGCGGACGCCCAGACCGCCCACGCGATGCTGAACCAGAAGCAGATGACGCCGATGGCGAAGGCGACCAGCATGATGATCACGGCCGTCCAGGCGGCGGGCGAGTGTCCCTCGCCGAGTTCTGCGGGCTCAGTGTTGCTCACGGTGCTCCTCGTGGTCCGGTGCGTCGTCCTCGGTGCGACGCTCCCCCGATCCTACCGTGCGGTCCTCCGCCGTCCCGTCAGCGGCGGCCACCCCGTCGACCCCGGCGGTGGAGGTCCCGGCAGCCGTGGGGTCGACGCCCGCGCTGAGGTCGTCCCAGTCGACGATGGCATCCCGCGGCGCGTCGGCCGCCGGCACCCGTCCAGTGCCCCCGTACCGGCGACTCGGGCCGGGCCAGGACCGCTGGACGACGAGCACGAGCAGGCCGAGCGCCACGGCGAGCACGCCACCCGCGATGCCGACGTACGGCCACGGGGTGACGTCGATGCTCCGTACGATCGAGCGGATCGCGGGGACGTCCTGCACGCCGGTGACACCACTGATCGCGGACTGCGCGGCGACCACGGGATCGCTCAGACGGCCGATCCCCGTCACGACGACCGCGATCCCGAGCAGCACCTCGACGACCGCGAGCACGACGCGGAGCACGCGCCCCGCGATGGTCAGGGCGATCGACAGGGCCAACATGGCGATCGCGAGGGCTGAGTAGGGCACGACGGAGCCGTCCGCCGTCACCGTGCTCGCCGTCGCGCTCGTGGCGTCGAGGTGCGCCGTGAACCAGGTCTGCGTCCAGGACAGGAGCACGATGCCCGCGACCGCGAGACCGGCGAGGACGACGAGCGGGCGTGAGCGCCTCACGACCGGACCGCCCGCATGGCGTTGGCGGTCGCGACGGCGCGCAGCGGCGCCGCGGCCTTGTTCTGGGCCTCCACGTGCTCCGTGGCCGGGTCGGAGTCGGCGACGAGCCCCGCACCCGCCTGCACGCGGGCGACCCCGCCCTGGATCAGCGCCGTGCGGATGGCGATCGCCACGTCCGCCGAGCCCGCGAAGTCGAAGTAGCCGACGACGCCGCCGTACACGCCCCGCTGGGCGGGTTCGAGCTCGTCGATGATCGCGAGCGCACGCGGCTTCGGCGCACCCGACAACGTGCCTGCCGGGAACGTCGCGCGGAACACGTCGATCGCGCTCGCCCCGGGGCGGATCGTCCCCTCGACACTCGACACGAGGTGCATGATGTGGCTGAACCGCTCGACCTGCATGAACTCGGTGACGGCGACGGTGCCGGGCAGACACACCTTCTGGAGGTCGTTCCGCGCGAGGTCGACGAGCATGAGGTGCTCGGCCCGTTCCTTCGGGTCGAGGAGCAGTTCGTCGGCGAGACGCACGTCCTCCTCGGTGGTGCGACCGCGAGGCCGGGAGCCGGCGATGGGGTGGGTCATGGCGCGACCGTCCTCGACCCGCACCAGGGCCTCCGGCGAGGCACCGACGATCCAGTACGGCTCGTCGCTCGTGTCCGCGAGACTGAGGAAGTACATGTACGGGCTCGGGTTGAGCGTCCGGAGCACGCGGTAGACGTCGAGCGGGTCGGCCGTGACGGGCTGGTCGAACCGCTGCGAGATGACGACCTGGAACACGTCGCCGTCCCGGATGAAGCGCTTCGAACGCTCGATCGCCGCCGCGTACTCCTCGGGGGTCGAGCGAGCGGACGGGGACGGCGCCGCCACGTCGAAGGCCTCGGCCACCGTGGCCGTCGACGGCTGCACGAGGTCGCGCTGGAGACGGTCGAGCCGCGCCTGCGCATCCGCCCACATGGCGTCGGGGTCGTCCGCGCCGTCGTTGAGGGCGCTCGCCACGAGGAGCACGAGTCCGGTCCGGTGGTCGATCGCCGCGAGCTCGGAGACGAACGCCATCGCTTGGCCCGGCACCGTGAACTCGGCCGGTGGCGCGTCCGGGAGGTGCTCGAGCTGACGGACGGCCTCCCATCCGATGAACCCGACGGTGCCCCCGACGAGCGGCGGCATGCCCGCGAGCCGCGGGGTCGCCCACCGCTCGTGCAGTCGTGCGAGCACGTCGAGCGGCGCGCCCTCGAGCGATCCGACCGCACGCTCCGCGTCGATGCCCGTGTCGATCCACCGCGCCTCGGTACCGTCCTGCGTCAGGACGCCGAAGCTGCGGACCCCGACGAACGACCAGCGCGACCAGAGTCCGCCCTGGCCCGCGGACTCGAGCAGGAAGCTCCCCGGACGCCCCGCTGCCAGTTTCCGGTAGACGCCCACGGGCGTCTCGCTGTCCGCGAAGAGCGCTCGTACGACCGGGACGACGCGGTGGCCGTCGAGCATGGCGTCGAACTCCGCGCGCGCGGTCGTGTGCGGGTGGTCCACGGGTGCCGCCTCGGTGCCCGGGATGGTCGCCTCAGGCACCGGTCGCCTCCCTCGCGTCGACGTCGGCCGCGTCGCCACCGGCTGCGGCGGTGCCGGCCACGGCGGTGCCGGCCGTGCCCTCGGCGCTGCCCACGACCGGTGCGAGCGGGTCGACGTCGAAGCACCGGTGCGCACCGGTGTGGCACGCGGCGCCGATCTGGTCGACGGTGACGAGGATCGTGTCGGCGTCGCAGTCGAACGCCGCCGCTCGGACGAACTGCGCGTGCCCCGAGGTGTCGCCCTTGCGCCAGTACTCCTGCCGGGACCGCGACCAGAAGGTGACGCGACCCTCCGTCAGGGTCCGGCGGAGGGCCTCCCGGTCCATGTACCCGAGCATGAGGACGTCCTTGGTGGCGGCTTCCTGGATGACGGCGGGCAGGAGGCCGTCGGCCCCGAAGCGGGCGCGGTCGAGGACCGCCTCGGTGGACGAGGGGGACGGTACTGCGGTGCTGGTGCTGTCGGCCATGTCGTCCATCAGCGTACGGCGTGTCCGGCCGCGCGCAGGGCGTCCTTGACGTCGCCGATGGTCATCTCGGCTCGGTGGAACACGCTGGCCGCGAGGACCGCGTCGGCCCCGGCGTCGATCGCGGGCGCGAAGTGCTCGAGCGCGCCCGCGCCTCCCGACGCGATCACCGGCACCGAGGCGACGGCACGCATGGCGGCGACGAGCTCGAGGTCGAAGCCCGCCTTCGTGCCGTCGGCGTCGATCGAGTTGACGAGCAGCTCGCCCGCGCCACGCTCCACGGCCTCCCGTGCCCAGGCGAGGGCGTCGATGTCGGTCTCGCGCCGACCGCCGTGCGTGGTCACGACGAACCCCGAGGGCATGCGATCGGCGCGCTTGACGTCGAGCGACAGCACGACGGCCTGGGCTCCGAAGCGGTCCGCGATCTCGCCGACGAGTGCCGGTCGGGCGATCGCCGCGCTGTTGACGCCGATCTTGTCCGCGCCGCACTGCTGGAGACGGGCGACGTCGTCGACGCTGCGGACGCCACCACCCACGGTGAGCGGGATGAACACCTGCTCGGCCGTCCGGGTGACGGTCTCGTACATGGTCGCGCGGCCCTCGACGGTCGCCGACACGTCGAGGAACGTGAGCTCGTCCGCGCCCTGCTCGTAGTACCGCGCCGCCAGCTCGACCGGATCCCCGGCGTCCTGCAGGTCGAGGAAGTTGACGCCCTTGACGACCCGGCCCGCCGAGACGTCGAGGCACGGGATCACCCGGACCGCGACCGACATGCCCGTGCTCCCGCTCACAGTCGCGCGGCGTGGATCGCGCTGACGAGGATCGCGCGCGCACCGAGTTCGTAGAGGGCGTCCATGATCGGGTTCGTGTCGGCCCGCGGGATCATGACGCGCACGGCCGACCACGTGGGGTCGTGCAGGGGCGACACGGTCGGTGACTCGATCCCGGTCGCGATCGCCGTGGCCTGGGGCAGGAGCACGGACGGGATGTCGTAGTCGAGCATCACGTAGCTCCGGGCCACCAGCACACCGTGGAGCCGTCGTCGCAGCACGGAGATGCCCTCGATCGACTCGTCCGTCGTCACGAGCACGGCGGTGGACTCGAGGATCACCGGCCCGAAGATCTCGAGTCCCGCGGCGCGCAGCGTGCTCCCCGTCGAGACGACGTCGGCCACCGCGTCGGCGACACCGAGCCGCACGGCGCTCTCGACCGCGCCGTCCAGCTTCACGAGGACCGCGGTCACCCCGTGCCGAGCGAGGAAGTCGCCGACGAGCCCCGGGTAGCTCGTCGCCAGACGCACGCCCTCGAGGTCCGTCAACTCCGTGAAGCGTCCGGGCGGCCCGGCGAACCGGAAGGTGGAATCCGCGAAGTCGAGCTCCTCGATCTCCGAGGCCGTCGAACCGCTGTCGAGCAGCAGATCGCGTCCTGTGATCCCGACGTCGAGCGCGCCGGAGCCGACGTAGGTCGCGATGTCACGTGGGCGGAGGAAGAAGAACTCGACCCCGTTGCGCTCGTCGACGAGGTGGAGCGCCTTCGGGTCACGCCGGCCGGCGTAGCCCGCCTCGCGCAGCATGTCGGTCGCGGTCTCGGACAGGGATCCCTTGTTGGGCACGGCGACGCGGAGCATCGGGTCTCGCTTTCTGGAGGAGCGGCTCGGGTGATCGGGGAGGCCGCCGGTGGTCACCGGCGCGGCTCACAGATGCTCGTAGACGTCCTCGGGGGTCAGGCCCTTCGCGACGAGCAGGACCTGCAGGTGGTACAGGAGCTGGGAGATCTCCTCGGCGGTCCGCACGTCGCCCTCGTACTCGGCGGCCATCCACACCTCGGCGGCCTCCTCGACGATCTTCTTGCCGATCTGGTGGACGCCGGCGTCGAGCTCGGCGACCGTCCCCGACCCCGCGGGACGCGTCCGTGCCTTCTCGGACAGCTCGGCGAACAGGTCATCGAACGTCTTCACGGCGATCAGGCTACCCGGCTCGCAGCCGCCCGCAGGGCCGCGATCCGCTCAGCCGGGTCCCCGCCGTAGACGGCCGAGCCGGCGACGAGGGTGTCGGCGCCGTTCGACACGGCCTCATCGACCGTGTCCAGCGCGATGCCGCCGTCGACCTCGAGCCACACGTCGAGACCGGACGCCGCGACCGCCGCGCGGGCGGCGGCGAGCTTCGGCATGACCTGCGGCATGAACGCCTGACCGCCGAATCCCGGCTCGACGGTCATGAGCAACACCATGTCGTACGCGTCGAGGTGGTCGAGCACGGGCGCGATGTCCGTCCCGGGCTTGACCGCCACGGCCGCGCGAGCGCCATTGCTCCGGATCGCCGCCGCGGTGGCCACGGGATCCGTCGCGGCCTCGATGTGGAACGTCACGCTGGCCGCCCCCGTCTCGGCGTACTTCGGTGCGTTGGTGTCGGCGTCGGAGACCATGAGGTGCACGTCGAGCGGGACGGGCGAGACCTGCTGCAGCCGCGTCACGACGGGCAGACCGATCGTCAGGTTCGGCACGAAGTGGTTATCCATGACGTCCACGTGCACCATGTCCGCCGTCGCGATCCGCCCGAGCTCCCGCTCGAGGTTGGCGAAGTCGGCGGACAGGATGCTGGGCGCGATGCGGATCGTCACGCGACGAGCGTACCGGGAGCGCCCGGAGCGCGACGACGGGGCGGAGCCGCTCCCGCCCCGTCAGCGCCGACGCAGGAGGGCGATGAACATCGCGTCCGTGCCGATGCGGTGCGGCCAGAGCTGGACGGTGGCGCCGTCGGCGACCTGCGGGTCCCGCGCGGCGATGCTCCGCACCACGGACGCCGTGTCGAGCTGCTCGAGGACGTCGCCGTGCCGGGCGAGGAGCGCGTCCACCTGCCCACGGGTCTCGGCGAGGTGTGGCGAGCACGTCACGTACGCCAGCGTGCCGCCCGGTGCGAGCGACGCGACGGCGGCGTCCAGCAGTTCCGCCTGCACCACCGCGAGCTCCGAGACGTCCTCCGGGTCCTTCCGCCATCGCGCCTCCGGTCGACGACGGAGGGCGCCGAGGCCCGTGCACGGCGCGTCGAGCAGGACGCGGTCGTAGCCGCCGGGGGCAGTGGGTCCGGCCTCTCCAGGGCGTCCGAACCGGCGGCCGTCGCCCTCGGTGACCGTCACGGTGTCGGTGAAGCGTTCGAGCGCCGATCGGACGAGTCCCGCACGCGCCGGGACGAGCTCGTTGGCGACGAGCGTGGCGCCGGCGACCCGGGCCTCCGCGGCGAGCAGCGCGGCCTTGCCGCCCGGGCCGGCGCAGAGGTCGAGCCAACGCTCCCCCGGAGCGATGGCCGACGAGCGGGTCAACGCGAGCGCAGCGAGCTGCGACCCCTCGTCCTGCACCCGCGCTCGGCCGTCGGCGACCGCGGGGACCCGCGACGGGTCCCCGGCGACTCCGCGGACCCCGACCGGCGAGACGGGAGGCTCCGCCTCGGCATCCGGCAACACGTCGCCGGGTACGACGAGCCCGGGCAGCGCCGCCAGGGTCACACCGGCCGGCACGTTGTCGGCCGCGAGCAGGGCGACGAGCTCGTCGCGGGCGCGCTCGGCGGCGAGGGCGTCGCGGAGGGCACCGACGACCCAGCGCGGGTGTGACCAGCGCCTCGCGAGCAGGTCGTCGCCCGTCAGGCCGCGGGTGATCTCGGCGTCCCAGCCGTCCGCGTCGCGCCCACCGACCTTCCGGAGCACGGCGTTGACGAACCCGCTCGCCCGACGCGCTCCGATCGCCCGGGTGAGGTCGACCGTCTGCGACACGGCCGCGTGGGACGGCACGCGCATCCCGACGAGCTGGTGGACGCCGAGGCGGAGGACGTCGAGCACGTCGGCCTCGATGTTCGCGACCTGGCGCCCGGACGCCGCCTCGATGATCGCGTCGTACGTGCCGATCATCCGGATGGTGCCGTACGTCAGCTCCGTCGCGAAGCCGGCGTCCCGGGCGGAGAGCCCCGCGCGTCGGATGCGGACCGGGAGCAACAGGTTCGCGTACGCGTCGTCCGCCTGGACCGCACGGAGCACGTCGAGCGCCACGCGCCGGGCGCTCGTCCCCGCACCGCGGTTCCCCCAGCCGCTGCCCTCGGGCGTCGTGGGTGTCACGCGAGCACCGCCGACGTGAGGTCCCCGAGACCGCGGGCCCACGACGCGCCGGGCATCGGACGCCCACCGGCCGGCTGCACCTCGAGGAGCTCGAGCGGCTCGGTCGCGGTGCCCACACGGAGCGCGCCGCCGACCAGCCCGAGCGCACCGGGTGCGAGCTCCTCGGTCGTCGTCACCAGGCCTGCCGGCCGTGTCGTCGGTGTCGTGCGGGCGGTCCGGAGCAGCTTGACCCTCGTGGCACCGAGGTAGGCGTACGCGCCCGGTTCCGGCGTCACCCCGCGCACGTGGGCGTGCACGACCGCAGCCGGACGGTCGAAGGCGACGTGGCCATCGGCGGAGGTCGTCTTCGGAGCCGTGGTGGGTTCGCCCACCTGCGCGACGCCGACCGCGCGGCCCGCCGCGACGTCGTCGACGACGCGCGCGACGAGCTCGGCGCCCGTCTCGGCCATGGCGGCGAGGACCTCGCCGGCCGTCGCGTCGGGCCCGATCGGGAACGGCTCGGAGGCGTACACCGGTCCGGCGTCGAGCTCCTCGACGAGGCGGAACACGGTCGCCGCGGTCGACCGCTCGCCCGCCATGACGGCGCGCTGGACGGGCGCAGCGCCCCGGAAGGCCGGGAGCGACGAGAAGTGCAGGTTGAGCCAGCCGTGTCGCGGGACGTCGAGGGCGGCACGACGCAGCAACGCACCGTACGCGACGATGACGCCGAGGTCCGGTCCGAGGAGACGGAGTCGCTCCGTGACGTCGGCGTCCACGCGGGACGCCGTGATCACGGGGAGCCCGAGTTCCTCGGCGGCGACCGCGACCGGGGTCGGGGTGAGCACGCGCTTACGGCCCTGCGGCGTCGGAGGCCGGGTCAGGACGGCGACGATCTCGTGGTCCGTCGCGGCGAGGCGACGGAGGGTGGGGACGGCGGCTGCGGGGCTGCCCGCGACGACGAGACGCATGGACTCCGGGTGGTGGTCGGTGGAGGGGGCTCAGGGGCCCTCGGAGAACGGTTCGACGTCGTCGAGCCGCACCCTGAGTGTAGGTGCGGCGCGGCGACGGTTGCCCCCGGGCAGCACCCGACGGGTCGACGACCGCCGGATCACCTCGGCCTTGAGCGTCGCCGCGACCTCGGTGCCGTGCGCGTACGGGAACCGCACGATCGTCCGGACCGTCCCGGGTACGGGGTCGTCGACGGCCACCGGACCGAGCACGGGCCCGACGAGGGCGTCGCCGAGCGCCTCGACCGCGGCGGCCACCGCCTCGTCCGTCCCGGTCAGCGTCGCCACGCGGACGGCGGGCGGGAAGTGCAGGACCCGGCGGTCGGCGAGCTCGTCGTGCGCCGGGACCTCGAGCCGCCACGTGGCCATCGCCGTCGCCAGCCGTCCGCCGACGCCGACGAGGAACGTCGTGCCGCCGCGCGCCGTCCGGGCCGCCGCGTTCGCCCAGACCCGGAGGACGTCCTCGGCGACGCGCAGGCCCTCGCGGGCGAGCATGCGCTCGCCGTCGAGCAGGAGGACGCACGCGTACCCGCCGGGCGTCGACGGTTCGGCGCCGCGGGTCGCGACCACGACGGCGGGTCGGTCGTCGACCTCGTCCACCGGACGGGCGCCGTCGGCGACGACGATCCGCGTCCCGGGGAACGCCCGTCCCAGCTCGTCCGCGGTGCGCTGCGCGCCGTGGCCGACCGGACGGAGCGTGGACCCCTGGCAGGTGGGACACCGGTACCCGACCGCCAGGGCCCCGCACCAGCGGCACTGCGGCACGCCGGACGACGTCGCCCGGCCGAGGGGTCCCCCGCACCGCGGACAGCGGGCCCGGTCGCCGCAGTCGGCACACACGAGCCCCGTCGCGAACCCCGGACTCGCCACCTGCACGAGCACAGGACCGGTACGGCTGGCCTCGCGTGCCGCACGCCAGGCCGCGGACGGGATCCGGGCGTGCGCGGCCCAGCCCTCCGCGGACGTCTGCTGCGCGGTCGGCACCACGCGCGGGACGACCGCGCGGACGGGCCGGACGTCGTCGAGCCACCCGAGTTCGACCAGACGTTGGACGTCGGTGCTCCGCGCGTGCGCTGCGAGCAGCAGGGCCGCCCCCGACTGCGCGGTCCGGAGCAGCACGGCGTCACGGGTGTGCACGTAGGGAGCGCGTTGCTCGACGAACGAGGGGTCGCCGTCGTCCCAGACGGCGAGCAACCCGAGGCGCTCGGCCGGTGCGTACACCGCCGCGCGGTTGCCGACGACGACGACCGGACCCGACCGGGCCGTCAGGAGTGCGCGGGCGCGCTGCCCGTTCGTCTGCCGCGCGTCGAACCGCACCACGCGCTCCGCGGGGACGAAGGCGGCGACGGCGCGCTCGACCTCGGCGAGATCCCGGAAGTCCGGCACCACGAGGATCGCGGTCCGCTCCGACGCGAGCACCCGGGCCGCCGCCTCGGCGAAGGTGCGCGCCCACCCGTCCACCCAGGAGTCGCCCGGCAGCCGCACCGGATGCGCGATCGCGGTCATCGCGGCGCGGCCGCCGTCCTCGAGCAGGGCCTCCACGCGGCCCTCCGGGTACGCCGTCACCACCGGCGCGGTGACGACCGGCGGCACCGTGGTGGTGTCCCGTGCGAGGAACGCCTTCTCGGCGCGCACCTGACGCGGTGGCACCGCCAACCGGAGGACGTCGCTCGCCACCCCCGCCGCGCGGTCCGCGACGGCGCGC
This sequence comes from Curtobacterium sp. MCBD17_028, assembly GCF_003234875.1. Lineage (NCBI taxonomy): Bacteria > Bacillati > Actinomycetota > Actinomycetes > Micrococcales > Microbacteriaceae > Curtobacterium > Curtobacterium sp. MCBD17_028. The sequence goes on from NZ_QKTQ01000002.1 coordinate 224,510, forward strand.
GCCAGCCGCCAGACCTCCGGCGCCAGGACCGGGACGGGCGACACGACCTCCTCGAGCGGACTGAGGTCGCCGGGGAACGAGCCCTCGGTGGCGACCTCGACGACGAAGGCGTCCGCGATCCGGGCACCCGTGCGGAGCGGGACGCGCACCCGGACACCCGGGAGGCACGCCTCGCGCATCGCGTCCGGGATGCGGTAGTCGAACAACCGGTCGAGCTGCGGGAGCGGTGAGTCGAGGACGACGCGTGCGATCCGCGGGGTCGCGGACGCGGGCGACGCCGTGCCCGCGGGCACGGGCGACGCCGCGGCCTCGACCGTCGGCACCGTTGGGGCGCCGGGCAGGGGCGGCCGCGCGGCCGCGCGCGGGGACCGCGCCGCTTCAGCGGGCGCTGGCGCGTCCTCCGGCACGACGGACCGTCAGACCCCGGCCGTCACGAGCCCGGCGGCGACCCGCAGCGCCTCGACACGGTCGAGGGCCTCCCAGGTGAACCCGGGGAGCTCCCGACCGAAGTGTCCGTAGGTCGCCGTCGCGGCGTACGTGGGGCGGAGCAGGTCGAGGTCGCGGATGATCGCCGCGGGCCGCAGGTCGAAGACCGCCCGGATGGCGTCGACGATCACGGCGTCGTCCACGTGGCCGGTCCCGAAGGACTCGACGTACAGCCCGACCGGGGCGGCGCGGCCGATCGCGTAGGCGACCTGGACCTCGAGCCGGTCGGCGAGACCGGCGGCCACCGCGTTCTTCGCGACCCACCGCAGGGCGTACGCGGCCGAACGGTCCACCTTCGACGGGTCCTTGCCGCTGAAGGCACCACCACCGTGCCGCGAGGCGCCGCCGTAGGTGTCCACGATGACCTTCCGGCCCGTCAGCCCCGCGTCGCCCTGGGGACCGCCGATCTCGAAGCGGCCGGTCGGGTTCACGATGACGTCCACGGCGCTCGAGTCCAGCGCGACCGTGTCGAGCACGGGGCGGATCACCCGGGCCGTGATGTCGACGGTGAGTTGCTCGAGCGACACGGTCGGCGCGTGCTGGGTCGACAGCACGACGGTCTCGACGGTCCGCGGGGTCACGCCGTCGTACCCGATCGTCACCTGCGTCTTGCCGTCGGGTCGGAGGTACGGCAACTCGCCCGACTTGCGGACCGCGGCGAGGCGCTCGGCGAGCCGGTGTGCGATCCAGATGGCGACCGGCATGTACTCGGGCGTCTCGTTCGTCGCGTAGCCGAACATGATGCCCTGGTCACCGGCACCCTGGCGATCGAGCGGATCCGTCGCGCCCGTCCGGGCCTCGAGCGCGTCGTCGACGCCCTGCGCGATGTCGGGCGACTGCGAGCCGATCGAGACCTCGACCCCGCAGGTGTGGCCGTCGAAGCTGACCTCGGACGAGTCGTACCCGATGCCGGTGATGACGTCGCGCACGATCGTGGGGATGTCGACGTAGCCGGCGGTCGTGACCTCGCCCGCGACGTGCACGAGACCGGTCGTCACGAGGGTCTCCACCGCGACTCGGGCGTGGGGGTCGACGGTCAGGAGCGCGTCGAGGATGCGGTCCGAGATCTGGTCACAGATCTTGTCCGGGTGCCCCTCGGTGACCGACTCGGAGGTGAAGAGGCGGAGTGCGGACGTCACGGATCAGGCGTCGGGCGTCTGCGGCGTGGCAGTCAGCTTGTTCTCGTTGATCTCGTGGAGCGCGACCGACAGCGGCTTGTCGTCGATGGTCGAGTCGACGAGCGGGCCGACGTTGTCGAACAGGCTGCCCTCGTGCAGGTCGGCGTAGTAGTCGTTGATCTGCCGCGCACGCTTCGACGCGAAGATGACGAGCGCGTACTTCGACTCGACCTTGGCGAGCAGGTCGTCGATGGGCGGATCGATGATGCCCTGGGAACGGTCGGCCATGGGAGCTCCTCGGTAGGTTGACGAGCGCCGGGTCACGGCGCGGAGAACAAGTCTACGACCTCCTGCGCAGCGGTACGGACATCGGAGTTCACGATCCGGACGTCGAACTCGTCCTGGGCGGCGAGCTCCACCTTCGCCGTGTCGAGCCGCCGTTGCTGCTCCGCGGGGCTCTCGGTCCCCCGCCCGATGAGCCGCCGGACGAGTTCCTCCCACGTCGGCGGGAGCAGGAACACCAGGAGCGCCTCGGGCATCGCGGCGCGGACCTGCCGCGCACCCTGCAGGTCGATCTCGAGCAGCACGTTGCGCCCCTGGTCGAGCGCGCGGTCGATGGGCGGTCGGGGCGTGCCGTACCGGTAGGAGTTGTGGACCGTCGCCCACTCCAGGAGTTCGCGCTCGCGGACCATCCGGTCGAACTCGGCGTCGTCGACGAAGTAGTAGTGGACGCCGTCGACCTCGCCCGGGCGCGGTGCCCGGGTCGTCGCGGAGACGCTGAGGAGCACCTCCGGGTGGTGTTCCCGGATGTACGCCGAGACCGTGCCCTTGCCGACCGCGGTGGGCCCGGCGAGCACGACGAGCCGCGAGGCGCGTCGGCGACGACCGGACCGCGACGCCAGCCAGTCCGCGAGTTCCCCGCGCTGCCGCGTGCCGAGGCCGCCCAGCCGCTTCGTCGGTGCGATGCGGAGCGTGGCCATGACGCTCTCGGCACGCGCCGGACCGATGCCCGGGAGGCTCGTCAGGAGGTCGCGGACGCGGAGCGACTGCTCCGCGGTGGCCGCGTCGCTCCCCCAGGCAGCCCGCGCGACGTCGAGCCCGGACCGGGCACCGGAGGCCACGTCGGCCTTCACGGCTGCCCGCGCCCGGCGTGCGGCGACCGCGGCCCGGGCGGCCGCGGCGCGGTCGACCTCGGGCGGCCGGGACCCGCGAGGGCCGGACGCCCCGCCCGGGGGGACGTCCTCGTTGCCCGTGCCGTCCACGTTCACGCGAGCGCCGCCGCGATGCGGTCGACCCGCGCGGCGACCTCGTCCTGGACCCCGTCGGGACCGGACGCCAGCAGGCCACGCGACTCGTTCACGAGGACCTGGTCGGCGACGGCGCCGAAGCGCTCCCGGAGGTCCTCGATCCGGGCCCCCTGCGCGCCGAACCCCGGCGCGAGCACCGGTGCCGACCCCACGGCGTCCCTGCGGAGACCGAAGTCGGCGAGGTCGAGCGTCGCGCCGATGACCAGTCCGACCGAGCCGAGCTCCCCCGGCCCGCCCGTGTGCTCCCCTGCCCTGCGTCGGTTCTCGTCTGCCACGTCCAGAACGATACCGGCGGCGACGGACGACCCGGAACGGGGCCCCTCCTGCACCACGGCGGTCTGCAGGACCCGGCCCTCGGGGTTGCTCGTGGCGGCCAGGACGAACACGCCCGCCCCCGCCGCCGCCGCGACGTCGAGCGTGCCGGCGAGGGCGCCGAACCCGAGGTACGGGGACACCGTCAGGGCGTCGGACGCGAGCGGCGAGGAGGGGTCGAGCCACGCGGCGGCGTAGTCGTCCCCCGTCGACCCGATGTCCCCGCGTTTCGCGTCCGCGATGACGAGGAGGCCGGCGTCCCGTGCGCGCCGGACCGTGGCCTCGAGCGCCCGGTAGCCGGCGGCGCCGGCGATCTCGAAGAACGCGACCTGGGGCTTCACCGCGGCGGCGCGGCCCACGGCGGCGTCGACGAGCACCGCGCCGAACGCGGTCAGACCGGCCTCGTTCCGCGGGAGTCCCCAGGCGCGGAGCGTCGCGGCATGCGGGTCGATCCCGACGCACAGCGGCGACCGCTCCCCCATGGCGGACCGGAGGCGCGCACCGAACCGTGTCGCGCCTCCCGTCCGAGCCGACGGAGCGGTCGCCTCGTCGGTCACCAGGTCGCCCGCTCGAGGGCGTAGTCCTGGAGGCTGCGCACGCTGTGCGGGGTGCCGATCGTCTCGATCGCCGCGACCGCCGCACCGAGCTGCGCGATGGTCGTGAAGAGCGGCTTGTCCGCCGCCACGGTCGCGGCGCGGATCTCGTACCCGTCCGCGCGACCGGCCGCCCCGCTCGGCGTGTTGATGACGATGTCGACCTCGTCGCGGGCCAGGAGGTCGACGACGTTCTCGCCACCCTGGCTGTACTTGCCGACCACGCGGACGTCGATCCCGTTGCGGCGCAGGATCTCGGCGGTGCCCTCGGTCGCGATGATCGTGAACCCGAGCTGCTGGAGGCGGTGCACCGGCAGGACGATGGCCCGCTTGTCCGTGTCCGCGACGCTGACGAACACCGTGCCCGAGGTGGGCAGACCGCCGTACGCGGCGATCTGGCTCTTGAGGAACGCCCGCGGGAAGTCGCGGTCGATGCCCATGACCTCGCCGGTGGACCGCATCTCGGGGCTGAGCACGCTGTCCACGACCTGACCGTCGCGGGTCCGGAACCGCCGGAAGGGCAGCACGGCCTCCTTGACCGCGATCGGGGCCTCCATCGGGACGACCGAGCCGTCACGCTCGGGGAGGAGACCCTCGGCGACGAGGTCGTCGATCGAGCTGCCGGTCATGACGCGCGCCGCCGCCTTGGCCAGCGGGATGCCGAGCGCCTTCGACACGAAGGGGACGGTCCGGCTCGCACGGGGGTTCGCCTCGATGACGTGGAGCACACCGGCCGCGATCGCGAACTGCACGTTGAGGAGACCCGCCACGCCGACCCCGCGGGCGATCCGCTCGGTCGCCGCGCGGACCGCGTCGATCTCGGCACGACCGAGGCCCACCGGCGGCAGGGTGCAGCTCGAGTCGCCGGAGTGGATCCCGGCCTCCTCGATGTGCTCCATCACCCCGCCGATGTAGAGCCGCTGGCCGTCGAACAACGCGTCGACATCGATCTCCACGGCGTCGTCCAGGAACCGGTCCACGAGCAACGGCAGATCCGGGCCGATGATCGCCTGGTCGGCGACGCGGTCGAAGTAGTCGACGAGCGAGGGGCTGTCGTACACGATCTCCATGCCGCGACCACCGAGGACGAACGACGGACGGACGAGCACGGGGTAGCCGATCTCCTCGGCCACGGCGGTCGCGCTCTCGAGGTCGTGCGCCGTGCCGTTCCGCGGGGCCACCAGCCCGGCCTCGTCGAGGATGCCGGAGAACAGCCCCCGCTCCTCGGCCAGGTCGATCGACCGCGGGCTCGTGCCGAGGATCGGGATGCCGGCGGCCTCGAGCGGCTTCGCGAGCCCGAGCGCGGTCTGCCCGCCGAGCTGCACGACGACGCCGACCAGCTCGCCCGACGCCGCCTCGGCCTCGATGACCTCGAGGACGTCCTCGGCGGTCAACGGCTCGAAGTAGAGGCGGTCCGAGGTGTCGTAGTCGGTCGACACGGTCTCGGGGTTGCAGTTCACCATGATCGTCTCGAAGCCGGCGGCCGCGAGTGCGAAGGACGCGTGCACGCACGAGTAGTCGAACTCGACGCCCTGCCCGATCCGGTTCGGACCAGAACCGAGGATGACGACCTTCTTGCGGTCGCTCGGCGCGACCTCGGTCTCGGCGTCGTAGCTCGAGTAGTGGTACGGCGTCAGGGCCGGGAACTCCCCGGCGCAGGTGTCGACCGTCTTGAACACGGGGCGGATCCCGAGCTCGTGGCGGGTCGCCCGCACGGACTGCTCGTCGGTCCCGCGGAGCTCCGCGATCTGGGCGTCGCTGAAGCCGTGCTGCTTGGCCCACCGGACCGTGCCCGCGTCGAGCGTCGACGCCCCGCGGACCTCGGCAGCGACCTCGTTGATGAGCACGATCTGGTCGACGAACCACGGGTCGATCCCCGTCGCCGCGAAGACCTCCCCCGCCGTTGCACCCGCGAGGAGCGCCTGCTGCACCGTCACGATGCGACCGTCGGTCGGCACCCGGGAGGCCGCGAGCAGGACGTCCTTGTCGCCCGGCTCCGCAGGCCAGTGGAAGCTCGATCCGCGCTTCTCGAGGCTGCGCAGCGCCTTCTGCAGTGCCTGCGCGTAGTTGCGTCCGATCGCCATGGCCTCGCCGACGCTCTTCATCGTCGTCGTGAGCGTCGCGTCGGCCGCGGGGAACTTCTCGAACGCGAACCGCGGCACCTTGACCACGACGTAGTCGAGCGTCGGCTCGAAGCTCGCCGGCGTCTTCTGGGTGATGTCGTTCGGGATCTCGTCGAGGCGGTACCCGATGGCGAGCTTCGCCGCGATCTTCGCGATCGGGAACCCGGTCGCCTTCGACGCGAGCGCGCTCGAGCGGGACACCCGCGGGTTCATCTCGATCACGATGACCCGGCCGGTCGCCGGGTCGACCGCGAACTGGATGTTGCAGCCGCCGGTGTCGACCCCGACCCGACGGATGATGTCGATGCCGATGTTCCGCAGGTTCTGGAACTCGCGGTCGGTCAGCGTCAGGGCGGGCGCGACGGTGATGGAGTCGCCGGTGTGCACGCCGACGGGGTCGACGTTCTCGATCGAGCAGACGACCACCGTGTTGTCGGCGTGGTCGCGCATGAGCTCGAGCTCGTACTCCTTCCAGCCCAGGATCGACTCCTCGAGCAGGACCTCGGTCGTGGGGCTCGCGTGGAGGCCGTCCCCCACCATGCGGACGAGCTCGTCCTCGGTGTAGGCGAACCCGGAACCGAGACCACCCATCGTGAAGGACGGGCGGATGACGAGCGGGTAGCCGAGATCGAGCGCGAACGCCTTGGCCTCGTCGACGGTGTGGGCGATGTGGCTCCGGGCCACGTCGGCACCGGACTCGAGCACGAGCTGCTTGAAGAGCTGCCGGTCCTCACCGCGCTGGATCGCGTCGACCTTGGCGCCGATGAGCTCGACGCCGTAGCGCTCGAGGATGCCGGCCTCGTCGAGCGCGATCGCCGCGTTGAGGGCCGTCTGTCCGCCGAGCGTCGGGAGCACGGCGTCCGGGCGCTCGATCTTGATGATCTCCTCGAGCGAGTCGTTCGTGATCGGCTCGATGTACGTGGCGTCGGCGAAGTCCGGGTCGGTCATGATCGTCGCCGGGTTGGGGTTGACGAGGACGACCCGGACGCCCTCGGCGCGCAGGACGCGGCACGCCTGGGTGCCGGAGTAGTCGAACTCGGCGGCCTGCCCGATGACGATCGGCCCGGAGCCGATGACGAGGACGGATGTGATGTCGGGGCGCTTGGGCATCAGTCGTTGCTGCTTCCGGTCGTGGTGGCCGAGCTGTCGCTCGGCCGGTCGTGCGTCGGGTCGGCGGCGGGCGTGGTGGCGGCGGCCGTGGCGGCGTCGAGCGGACGCCCCTCGCGCCGGGCGATCACCATGTCCCGGAACCGGTCGAACAGGTACATGCTGTCGTGCGGGCCCGCCGCGGCCTCGGGGTGGTACTGCACGCTGAACGCGGGGATGTCGAGCGCGCGCAGGCCCTCGACGACGTTGTCGTTGAGGCTGAAGTGGCTCACCTCGACCCGTCCGAAGCCGATCGGCGACTCGAGCACCTCGCCGACGGGTGCGTCCACCGCGAAGCCGTGGTTCTGGCTCGTGATCTCGACCCGCCCGGTCGTCGTGTCGAGGACGGGCTGGTTGATGCCGCGGTGCCCGAACGGGAGCTTGTACGTCCCGAACCCGAGCGCCCGACCGAGCAGCTGGTTGCCGAAGCAGATGCCGAAGAACGGCCGGCCGTCACGCAGGGTCTCACGGAGGAGCGCGACCTGGGCGTCCGAGGCCGCCGGGTCGCCGGGGCCGTTCGAGTAGAACAGGGCGTCGGGGTCGAGTTCGCGCAGCCGGTCGATCGAGACGTCCTGCGGCAGCACGTGGACCTCGAATCCGCGCGCCGCCAGGTACCGCAGAGTCGAGGTCTTCACCCCGAGGTCGAGCACCGCGAGGGTCCCGATGCGGTCGCCCTCCGGCTCGAGCACGTACTCCTCGCGGGTCGAGACGGCCGCGGAGAGGTTCTGGCCCGTCATGTCGGTCTGCTCGCGCACGACACGGAGCTGCTCGTCGGGTCCGAGGTCCGCGTCCGCGCCGCTGAACACGCCGCCCTTCATGGCCCCGGCGTCGCGGATCCGGCGGGTGACCGCCCGCGTGTCGATGCCGGAGATCCCGACGATGCCGTCACGCTCGAGGTGGTCGTCGAGGCTCGCGTTCGCGCGGTGGTTCGACACGATGCGGCTCGGGTCCCGCACCACGTAGCCCGCCACCCAGATCCGACCGGACTCGGGGTCCTCGTCGTTCACACCCGTGTTGCCGATGTGCGGTGCCGTCTGCACGACGATCTGGCCGGCGTACGACGGGTCCGTCAGGGTCTCCTGGTACCCCGTCATGCCGGTGGCGAACACGACCTCGCCGAGCGTGCGGCCGCGGGCGCCGTAGGCCCAGCCCTCGTAGCGGGTGCCGTCCTCGAGGACGAGCAGTGCCCGTTCGCGTGTTGTCATCGTGTCGGTTCTCCTCCGTCGCCCGTGTCCGGGCCTCGCTCGCCCGTCACCGGGCTGGTCGTCTGGGTCAGTTCCCGCAGGGCCGCGAGCGGAGCCGCATCACCCGAGGGGAACCGGAAGTAGCTGTCGAGGTCCGTCGCACCTGCGGCGCCGGTCGCCCGCCATCGCAGTCGGACGAGTCCGCCGCGCTCGACGACGCGGTCGATCGTCCAGGTGGCGCGGTCCGCCCCGCGGACTGCACGACGATCCACGAACCGCTCGGGTTCGCCGGCGATCGAGAGCACGACGCCCTCGTCGTGGACCCTGAGCGCGGCGCGCCCACGGAACCCGAGGCCTCCGCCGACGATCCGCTCGAGCGGCTGGTCGGCGCGGGTCGTCGCCACGTACAGGCCGTCCCAGGAGCCGAGCGCCGTGTGCAGTCCCGGGGGCACCGGGACGGGAGGCACGACCGCGTCCTGCCCGCGTCCTCGCCGCCGCCACGTCCGCGCCATCACGACGAGCAGCGCGACGATCACGAGGAGGATCACGGCCTCCGTGGACCAGGTCATGCCGACACCGCCGTCGCGGCGCGCGCCGCTGCCGCGACGCGCTCGGCGTCGACCGCACGGCCGTCGAGGACCGTCGCGGAGCCGTGGTGGAACGTCGCCACCACCCGTCCGGGCAGGCGCATGCCGAGGTACGGGGAGTTCGTCGACTGGCCCGCCAGGTCCTGCCGCTGGAACGTCCGCGACGCTGCGGGGTCGTAGAGCAGTACCTCGGCCGGTGCGCCCGCCGTGATCGCCTGCCCCTGGCCGGCCACCTGCCCGATCCGCGCGGGCGCCGAGGACAACACGCGCGTCACGTCCGCCCAGTCGAGACCACCCGTGGCGACCACGGACTCGTGCACGACGCTGAGCGCCGACTCGAGCCCGACCATGCCGTTCGCCGCGGCCGGCCACTCGCAGCACTTCGCCTCGTCGGTGTGCGGAGCGTGGTCGGTGGCCACGATGTCGATCGTGCCGTCGGCCAGCGCGGATCGCAGCGCCTCGACGTCCTCGCGACGGCGCAGCGGCGGGTTCACCTTGTACCGGGCGTCGTAGCCGTCGACGCCGTCCGGGCCCCCGGCGATGAGGTCCTCGGTGAGGAGGAGGTGGTGCGGTGTGACCTCGGCCGTCACGGCGATCCCGCGGGACTTCGCCCACCGGATGACCTCGACGCTGCCGGCGGTCGACACGTGGCAGACGTGCAGCCGCGCGCCGACGTGGTCCGCGAGGAGGACGTCGCGGGCGATGATCGCCTCCTCGGCGACCGCGGGCCACCCGGCGAGCCCGAGCTCGGACGAGAGCGCGCCCTCGTTCATCTGCGCGCCGATCGTCAGACGCGGTTCCTGGGCGTGCTGCGCCAGGACGCCGCCGAAGCCCGTGATGTACTCGAGCGCCCGACGCATGAGGAGCGGGTCCGAGACGCACGAGCCGTCGTCGGAGAACACCCGCACCCGCGCTCGGGAGGTCGCCATCGCGCCGATCTCGGACAGCTGCGCGCCCTGGAGCCCCTGGGACACGGCCCCGATCGGGCGGACGGTCACGTAGCCGGCGGCGTCGCCGAGCGCCTGCACCTGCTCCACCACACCGGCGGTGTCGGCGACGGGCGAGGAGTTCGCCATGGCGTTGACCGCGGTGAACCCACCGACGGCCGCCGCGCGCGACCCGGTCAGGACCGTCTCGGACTCCTCGAAGCCCGGCTCGCGGAGGTGCGTGTGCAGGTCGACGAGCCCGGGCAGGACGAGCAGGCCGTCGGCGTCCACGACCTGCGCCGACCCTGCGTCGACCCGCGCGCCGACCTCCGCGATGCGGCCAGCGCGCAGGAGGACGTCGGCTCGGGTTCCGTCGGCGAGGGTGCCGCCGCGGATCAGGTGGGTGGTCGTCATGCCGTCGCCTCCTCGGCGGTCGGGGTGCTCGTCGTCGGGGCACCCGTGCGGTCCCCTCCGGTGAGGCAGAGGTAGAGCACGGCCATCCGGACCGACACACCGTTCGCGACCTGCTCGACGACGGTCGACCGGGGGTCGTCGGCCGCGATGCCCGCGATCTCGAGACCGCGGTTCATCGGCCCGGGGTGCATGACGATGGTCCGATCCGGCAGCGCCGCGAAGCGTCCCGCGGTGAGGCCGTAGTGCCGCGTGTACTCGCGGGGGTTCGGGAAGAACGCGTCGTGCATGCGCTCCTGCTGCACCCGGAGCATCATGACGACGTCCGGGGCCTCCGCCAGCGCGGCGTCGAGGTCGTGGTGCACCGCGGCACCGAACGGCCGTGGCGTGACCGGCAGGAGCGTGGGCGGTGCCGCGAAGGTCACGTGCGCACCGAGCGTGCGGAGCAGCCACGCGTTCGAGCGGGCGACCCGGGAGTGCAGCACGTCGCCGACGATGAGGACCCGCACCCCGTCGAGGTCCCGGCCCCGCGAGTCGGCGCCGTGGATCCGACGGCGCATGGTGAACGCGTCGAGGAGGGCCTGTGTCGGGTGCTCGTGGGTGCCGTCCCCGGCGTTCACGACGGCCGCGTCGACCCAGGCGCTGTCGGCGAGCACGCGCGGGGCGCCCGACGCTCCGTGGCGGATGACGATGCCGTCGACCCCCATCGCTCCGAGCGTCTGCACGGTGTCCTTGAGCGACTCCCCCTTCGAGACGCTCGATCCCTTCGCCGCGAAGTTGATGACGTCGGCGGACAGTCGCTTGGCGGCCGCCTCGAACGAGATGCGCGTCCGGGTGGAGTCCTCGAAGAACAGGTTCACGACGGTCTTGCCGCGGAGCGCCGGGAGCTTGCGGACCTCGCGGGTGCCGGTGTCGGCCATCTCCTCGGCGACGTCGAGCACCTCGATGGCCTCGGCACGCGGGAGGTCCCGGGTGGACAGCAGGTGCCTCATCGGACGGTGACCTCGGGCGCGGTCCGGGCACCCTCGATGACGACCTCGTCGACACCGTCGGTCTCGGCGAGGTGGAGCGAGATGCGCTCGTCCGCCGCGGTCGGCAGGTTCTTGCCCACGTGGTCGGCCCGGATCGGGAGTTCCCGGTGCCCCCGGTCCACCAGGACGGCGAGGCGGACGGCCCTGGGCCTCCCGATCGTCTGCAGCGCGTCGAGCGCGGCGCGCACGGTCCGGCCGCTGTAGAGCACGTCGTCGACGAGCACGACGACCTTGCCGTCGATGCCGCTCGCCGGGATGACGGTCCGGTGCGGCGCGCGACCGATGCCCCGGCCGAGGTCGTCACGGTGCATGGTGACGTCCAGGGTGCCGACCGTGCCGGCGCCCGTCTCGATCGACTCGAGCACCCGTGCGAGGCGCTCGGCGAGGACGGCGCCGCGCGTCGGGATGCCGAGCAGGACGAGGTCCGAGCCGCCGTGGTTCGCCTCGAGGACCTCGTGGGCGATGCGCGTCATCGCGCGCGTGATGTCAGCGGACTGCAGCACCGTGCGGGCGCCCATGCCGACCTCCTTCCCCGCCTCACAGGACGGCATTAAAGGACTCGATCGCCAGCAACCCTACCGACCCGGATCGGGCTCCGCCACCGCACCGGCGTCGTCGGCCGTCGTGGCCGTCCGTGCCCGCCCGCGGCCGGCGACCGCCCCGAGGACCCCGTTGACGAAGCCGGCGGAGTCGTCGGTGGACAGCGACTGGGCGAGTTCGACGGCCTCGGCGATCGCGACCGCGTCGGGGACCTCGTCGTTCCAGCGGATCTCCCACACCCCCATGCGGAGGATGCAGCGGTCGAGCACGGGCATCCGCGCGATCGTCCAGCCCTGGGCGTGGTCCACGATGATCCGGTCGATCTCCGCGCGGTCGTCGTCCACTCCCGTGACGATCTGGCGTGCGTAGTCCCAGCTCGAGGCCCGCTCGGGCTGGTCGAGGTGGCGGACGGTCTCGGTCGCGAGGACCTCGGCGATGGGCAGGCCGCGGACCTCGGCGACGTAGAGCATGTCGAGTGCGCGTTTCCGCGCCTTCGAACGGGCGCTCATCGAACCCCCGCCTCAGTCGTTGACGCGGCCGAGGTAGTCACCCGTGCGGGTGTCGACCTTGACCTTCGTGCCGGTCTCGAGGAAGAGCGGCACCTGGATCTGGTAGCCGGTCTCGACGGTGGCGGGCTTCGTGCCGCCCGTCGAGCGGTCGCCTTGGAGGCCCGGCTCGGTGTACGTGACCTCGAGCACCACGCTGGCGGGGAGCTCGACGTACAGCGGGTTGCCCTCGTTCATCGCGATGGTGGCCATCGACGACTCGAGCAGGAAGTTCTTGGCGTCACCGACGATCTCGCTCGGGATCGTGACCTGGTCGTAGGTGTCGGTGTCCATGAACACGTAGCCGTCGCCATCCGTGTACAGGTACTGGAAGTCGCGTCGGTCCACCGTCGCGAACTCGAGCTTCGCCCCCGCATTGAACGTGCGGTCGACGACCTTGCCGGACGTGACGTTCTTCATCTTGGTGCGGACGAACGCGCCGCCCTTGCCCGGCTTGACGTGCTGGAACTCGATGACGGACCAGAGCTGGCCGTCCATGTTGAGAACGGCGCCGTTCTTGATGTCCGTGGTGCTCGCCATGCGCGTGTGTTCCGTTCGATGTGGAGATGGTGGTGTTCGTCGGGTGGCCGGAGGCCTCGGACAAGTGTAGCGGAGCCGACCCGGTGCCCCTCCGGGCCGCCCGGGGAGGAGGGGCTAGACCCCGACCTCCTGGTAGGCGGTGAACAGGAGGGCCGGTTCCGGCCCCTCGAGCACGATCGGCTTCGCGAGGCCGTCCAGCACGATGAACCGCAGCATGCCGGCCCGTGCCTTCTTGTCGCGGCGCATCGTCGCGAGTAGGCCCTCCCATCGGCCGAGGGGGTAGGTCGTCGGCAACGAGAGCGACTCGAGCACGGTCCGGTGGCGGTCCACCGTCGCGTCGTCCAGGTGACCGGTCAGCCGCGCGAGTTCGGCCGCGAACACCATGCCCACGGCGACCGCAGCTCCGTGCCGCCACTGGTAGCGCTCCGCGTGCTCGATGGCGTGCCCGAGCGTGTGCCCGTAGTTCAGGATCTCGCGCTTGCCCTGCTCGGTGAAGTCCGACGAGACGACCCGCGCCTTGAGGTCGATCGCGAGCTCGACCACGCGACGGAACTCCGGGGTGGTCGGATCGGTGACGCGGTCGACGTCGCGCTCGATCGTGTCGAGGATCTCGGGCACGGCGATGAACCCGGCCTTCACGATCTCGGCGAAGCCCGTGAGGATCTCGTTCCTCGGCAGCGTCGTGGCCAGGTCGAGGTCGACGACGACGGCGCGGGGCGCGTAGAAGGCACCGACGAGGTTCTTGCCCTCGTTCGTGTTGATCCCCGTCTTGCCGCCGACGCTCGCGTCGACCATGCCGAGCACGCTCGTCGGCACCTGCACGAGCGCGACCCCGCGGAGCCACGTCGCGGCCACGAACCCGGCGAGGTCGGTGACCGCACCACCCCCGAGCCCCACCACGGCGTCCGTCCGCGTGAAGTCGGCCTGCCCGAGGATCTGCCAGCAGAAGGCCGCGACCTCGACCCGCTTGGCGGACTCGGCGTCGGGCACCTCGGCGATGAGGGCCTCCAGACCGGCGTCGACGAGACGCGCGCGGAGCACCTCGGCCTGCTCCGCGAGCGGCGCAGCGTGCACGATGAGCACCTTCGCGACGCCGCGCGGCAGGACCGTCGGCACCGCCTCGAGGAGACCGTGCCCGACGGCCACGACGTACCCGTCGTCCCCGCCCACCCGGATCTGCGTCGTGCCGTCCGGCAGCGCCGTGCTCGTCGTCATGGTTCCTCCTCTGGTGCCGGCGCGCCGGCGGCCGCCACTGGTGCCGATGCTGGTCCTGGTGTCTCGGCGGCGCGGACCCAGGCGACGACGTCGTCGACCACGCGGCTCATCGGACGCCGTGAGGTGTCCACGACCACGTGCGCGAGGGACGCGTACGTCGCTGCGCGCACATCCGCGATCGCGGTCCACGCGTCGATGCCGCCGACGGCCAGGAGCGGGCGGTCGGTCCCGACGATGCGCTCGGCGACGGCGTCGGCCGAGACGGTGAGCAGCACCACCCGGCACGTCGCGATGGCCGCACGGGTGGCGTCGTGCGTGACGGCGCCACCACCCACCGCCACGAGGCCGCCCGTGTCGAGCGCGGCGTCGACCGCGGCCCGCTCGAGGTCGCGGAACGCCGCCTCGCCGCGTTCGGCGAAGATGCGGTCGATGGATCCGTGTTCCCGCACGATCTCACGGTCGGTGTCGGTGAAGGGCACGCCGAGCGCCTTCGCCGCGCGCTTGCCCACGGTCGACTTGCCTGCGCCCATCGGACCGATGAGCACCACGGGCACCGCCAGCCGATGCAGCCGGGTCCACGTGTCGTCGTGGCGAGCGACGCCCGACGGTCCGGAGCCCGGCGGCGTCGCGCTCACAGGGACGGTGTGGGCTGCTGAACGTCGGCGGACGACGTCACGCCACGCGTCCGCAACGACGCCGGGATCGCCGCGAGGTACGCGTCGAGGTTCCGCTTGGTCTCGCCGACGGAGTCGCCGCCGAACTTCTCGAGCACGGCGTCGGCCAGGACGAGCGCCACCATCGCCTCGGCGACGACGCCCGCGGCCGGTACGGCACAGACGTCCGAGCGCTGGTGGTGCGCCGAGGCGTCCTCGCCGGTCGCGACGTCGACCGTGTGCAGTGCGTGGGGCACCGTCGCGATCGGCTTCATCCCGGCGCGGACGCGGAGGACCGTGCCCGTGGACATGCCGCCCTCGGTGCCGCCGGCGCGGTCGGACGTGCGGTAGATCTCGCCGTCGGCCTGGAACAGCTCGTCGTGGGCCGCGGAACCCCGCCGCGCCGCCGTCGCGAAGCCGTCACCGACCTCGACGCCCTTGATCGCCTGGATGCCCATGATCGCGGCGGCGAGCCGGGCGTCGAGACGCCGGTCCCACTGCACGTGGGACCCGAGCCCCGGCGGGAGACCGTAGAACAGCACCTCCACGACGCCGCCGAGCGTGTCGCCGTCCTTCTTGGCGGCCTCGACCTCGGTGACCATGCGCGCGCTCGTGGCGGCGTCGAAGCACCGCAGCTGGTCGTCGTCGAGCCGGTCGATGTCCGTGGGCACGGGCAGCGGCGCGTCGTCCGGTACCCGCACCGTGCCGACCTGCAGCGTGTGGCTCACCGACGTGATGCCGAGTTCCGCCAGGAACGACTTGGCGACGGCGCCGAGTGCGACTCGCGCCGCGGTCTCGCGCGCCGACGCGCGCTCGAGGATCGGACGCGCCTCGTCGAACGCGTACTTCTGCATGCCCACGAGGTCGGCGTGGCCCGGTCGGGGTCGGGTGAGCGGCGCGTTGCGACCGCGAGAGGCGTCCGTCGTCTCGACCGGCTCGGCGTTCATCACCTCGACCCACTTGGGCCACTCGGTGTTCCCGACGCGGATCGCGATCGGGCTGCCGAGGGAGGACCCGTGGCGGACACCGCTCGAGATGTGCAGCTCGTCCTGCTCGAACTTCATGCGGGAACCACGACCGTACCCGAGCTTGCGGCGCGCGAGGTCGGCGCGGATCTGCTCGTACGACACCGGGACGCCGGCCGGCAGCCCCTCGAGCACGGCGATGAGTTCGGGTCCGTGGGACTCACCTGCGGTCAACCAGCGAAGCATGGTGTCCATCCTCCCACAGCCCGAACGGCCGGCCGCCGCCCGGGATCACTTGTAGTCGGGGTGGGCCTTCATCCACGCCTGCCACTGGGCGACCGCGGCCTCGTGTTCCGCGTAGGTCGTCGAGAACACGGTCGCTCCGGTCTGCAGGTCGACCGTCACGAAGTACAGCCAGCTGCCGGCCGCGGGATGCATGACCGCGTTGATGGCGATGTCGCCCGGGTTCGAGATCGGACCGGGCGGGAGCCCCTTGTGCTGGTACGTGTTGTACGGGTTGCCCGCGTCCGCGCGCTCGGCGTCGGTCGTGGTCACCCGGTCCGTGTGCCCGGTGCCGTACGCGACCGTCGCGTCCGACTGGAGCGGCATGCCCTGGTCGATGCGGTTCTGGAACACCCGGGCCACCTTCGGGTAGTCGGCGGCGAGTCCGGCTTCCTTCTGCACGACCGAGGCGAACGTCACGACGCGCGCGCGTTCGGCCACCGGCACCCCCGCGTCGTCGAGGTGCTGGTTCATGGTGTCGACCATCGACTGGAAGTACTGCGTTGCCGTCCACGACGGGTTGATCGGGTACGTGGCGGGGAACAGGTAGCCCTCGAGGCTCGTCACGCCCGCAGGGAGGCCGTAACCCGAGACGTCCGCGGCGGCGGCGGTCACCGACGCCTGGGTGAGGCCGGCCTTGCTCACGAGTGACGCCTCGACGTCCTTGAGCACCGTGCCCTCGGGGATCAGGACGGTCGCGGTCACCTTGTTCGCGCTGTCCTGCAGCGCCGCGAGGGCCGCCTTCGCGCTCATGTGGTGCTTGAGCTGGTATGAACCCGGCTGGAACTGGACGTCCTGCTTGGTGAGGAGGAGCTGGTAGAACGCGGTCGAGGTCTTGACGACACCGCTCCGGTGCAGGGTCTTCGCGACGTCGCTGCCGATGTCGCCCTCCTTGATGGTGACCGTCACCTTGCCCGTGCCGCTCCCCGTGTAGTCGGTGGGTTCCTGCTTCTTCGTCAGGCTCGCGACGACCGACTGGACCTTCGGCACCACGAACAGGGTGGCGCCGGCACCCCCCGCGAGCACGATGGCGACGATCACGATGCCCGCGACGACCGCGCCCCGCGAGCGACGGCGGCGCGGCGGCTGCGAACGCCGGGAGGCCCCACCGCGACGCCCGGAGCGACGCCCGTCGCCGACTCCCCCGTCGCGGCCCGCCGCTGCTCCGACGGCGACCGCGGCGGCATCCTGCTCGGCCCGGCCGGGCGCGTCTCGGTCGGCGGTCTCGTCGTCGTGGTGGCCGAACAGCGCACGGACGTCGCTGTGGTGGTGGTCCTGTGGGTCGGTGACGACGTCGTCGCCCCCGCTGCTGCGGTCGGCCCGGGCCGCGGCCTCTCGAGCTGCGCGGCGGGTCAGGTGGGGAGGACGAGCATCGGCGGCGCTGGGTCCGAGCGGAGCTCCGGCGCGGTCCGGAGCGGAAGGTGCCCGGTCGTCGGCGGCCCCGACGGCGCGGTCGTCACGCTGCTGGTCGGCATCGTCGCCGGGCGCGATGATCGCACGCCAATCAAGGTCGTCTGCCACGCTGCTCGATGTTCCTCGGGTCGGTGTTGCTCGGATCGGGTCGCTCTCGCACGAGTCACGGGATCAGTGACCCCGGCGGAGTGCCTCCCGAGCGCTCTCGGTCGAGCGCATGTTGCAGAATGATAACAGCGGCGGCTTGATCGATGACGGCTCGCGATCTCCGGCTGTCCCGGCCCGCCTCGCGCATGCCCCGCTGGGCACTCACGGTCGACAGCCGTTCGTCCACGAGGCGCACCGGGACCCGCGTCGCGATCCGTGCGGCGAAGGCCCGCGCGTCCGTGGTCGACGGGGTGTCGTCCCCGGACAGCGACAACGGGAGCCCGACGATCACCTCGATCGCGTCGTACTCCGCCGCGAGCTCGAGGATCCGGGGCACGTCTCGCCGGTCATCGCGACGGACGGTCTCGACCGGGGTGGCGAGCAGGCCGTCGCGGTCCGACACCGCCACCCCGATGCGCGCCCGTCCGACGTCGACGCCGAGGCGTCTCCCGGTGCGCACGCCGGTCAGGCGCCGAGACGATCGGTGACCGCGCGGAGCGCTGCGGGGAGCGCCGCCACGTCGGTGCCGCCGCCCTGGGCGAGGTCCGGCTTGCCGCCGCCGCCCCCGCCGAGGACGCCGGCGGCCTCCTTCGCGAGGGGGCCCGCCTGGACGCCGTGCTGTCGAGCGGCGTCGTTGGTGGCGACGATGACGGCCGGTTTGCCGTTCACGACCGCACCGAGCACGACGACGGCCGCGTCCGTGCCGAGCTGCCCGCGCACGGCGGTCGCGAGGGACCGGAGGTCGTCCGACGAGTTCAGGCCATCGACCGTCTGCGCGACGACGGTGGTGTCACCGACCTTGCCAGCGGTCCGAGCGATGCCCGGGACGCGCTGCTGCAGGTTCGCCGACTCGAACTCGGCGATCCGCTTCTCGGCGCTCTTGAGGTCGGCCATCAGTCCGGCGACGCGGGCGGGGAGGTCCTCGCGCGGCGCCTTCAACGCGCTCGACAACTGCGACACGATGGTCCGCTCGACGGCGAGGTCGCGGAAACCCTCGAGCCCGACGAGCGCCTCGACACGGCGGTTCGTCGACCCGACGCTGCTCTCGCCCACGAGGTTGACGAGCCCGACCTGGGCGCTCGACGCCACGTGCGTGCCACCACACAGCTCGCGCGACCAGGGTCCGCCGATGTCGACCATCCGGACCTCGGACCCGTACTTCTCGCCGAAGAGTGCCTGCGCCCCGAGCGCCTTCGCCTCGTCGAGCGGCAGGACACGGGTCGTGACGTCGAGGTCGGACCGGATGGCGCCGTTCACGACGTCCTCGATCTCGGTCCGCGTCGCGAGGGACACGGGCTGGCTCCACGAGAAGTCGAGCCGCATGTACCCGGCCTTGTTGTACGAGCCGGCCTGCAGCGCGTCGGGCCCGAGGATCTCGCGCAGTGCCGCGTTCACCAGGTGCGTCGCGGAGTGGGCCTGGGTCGCACCGCGCCGGTACTCGGCGTCGACCACCGTGGTCGCGGCGTCACCGACCCCGACCTCGCCCGACCGCACCTGCACCGTGTGGCTGTACAGGCCCGCGACCGGCTTCTGCACATCGAGCACCTCGAGGTCGAAACCGTTGCCGACGATCGATCCCTGGTCGGCGTCCTGTCCGCCCGACTCCGCGTACAGCGAGGTCTCGGCGAGGACGATCTCGGCGATGTCGCCCGCCACCGCGCGGTCCACGCCCCGGCCGTCGACGATGATCCCGAGCACACGGGTCTCGGTCTCGAGGGTGTCGTACCCCGTGAACACGGTCTCGCCCTGGGCACGGAAGGCGCTGTAGACGCTGAGGTCCGCCAGCGCGCGCTTCTTGCTCTTGGCGTCGGCCTTGGCACGAGCACGCTGGTCCGCCATGAGGGTGTCGAACGCCGCGCGGTCGACACGCAGGCCGGCCTCCTCGGCCATCTCGAGCGTGAGGTCGATCGGGAACCCGAACGTGTCGTGCAGGAGGAACGCGGTGTCGCCGCCGATCGGGGCACCCCCGTCCTGCTTGGCGCGGTCGACGGCGACGTCGAGGATGGTCGTGCCCTGCTCGAGCGTGCGGAGGAACGCGTCCTCCTCGGCGAAGGCGAGCCGCGCGATGCGGTCGAAGTCATCGTGGACCTCGGGGTACGCGGCCTTCATGGCGTCGCGGGACGCCGGGAAGAGCTCCGGGAAGGTGGCGTCCTGGACCCCGAGGAGTCGCATCGCGCGGACCGAACGCCGGAGCAGCCGCCGGAGGATGTACCCGCGGCCCTCGTTCGACGGCTGGACACCGTCCGACATGAGCATCAGCGACGACCGGACGTGGTCCGCGATGACGCGCATGCGGACGTCGTCACCGTGGTCGGCGCCGTACCGACGACCGGAGAGCTCCGCGGCGCGGTCGAGCACCGGGCGGACCTGGTCGATCTCGTACATGTTGTCGACGCCCTGCTTGAGGAAGGCGACGCGCTCGAGACCCATGCCCGTGTCGATGTTCTTGCTCGGGAGCTCCCCGACGATCTCGAAGTCGTACTTCGAGCGGACGTCCTGGATCTGGTACTGCATGAACACGAGGTTCCAGATCTCGACGTAGCGGTCGTCGTCGGTCGCGGGGCCGCCGTCGGCGCCGTAGGCAGGACCGCGGTCGAAGAAGATCTCGGAGCAGGGGCCCGCCGGGCCGGGTTGACCGGTCGACCAGTAGTTCGTGTCCTTGTCGAGCCGCTGGATGCGCTCGTCCGGCAGCCCGGCGATCTGCTTCCAGTACCGGATGGCCTCGTCGTCGTCCTTGTACACGGTGACCCAGAGGTCCTTCGGGTCGAACCCGAGACCCCCGTCCGACTCGTTCGACGTGAGCAGCTCCCACGCGTACGTGATCGCCTGCTCCTTGAAGTAGTCGCCGAACGAGAAGTTCCCGTTCATCTGGAAGAACGTGCCGTGCCGCGGCGTCCGCCCGACCTCTTCGATGTCGTTCGTGCGGATGCACTTCTGCACGCTCGTGGCCCTGGGGAACGGCGCCGGCACCAGACCGGACAGGTACGGGATGAACGGGACCATCCCCGCGACGGTGAACAGCAGCGAGGGGTCGTCCGACACGAGCGAGGCGGAGGGGACGACGGTGTGGCCACGGTCCCCGAAGTACTCGAGCCAGCGGCGGCGGATGTCAGCGGTCTGCATGGTGCTTCCTGGTCGTGACGGTGGACTGGCGGGGTGACGGAAGGCGCCCCCGGGCGGAGACCGGGGCCGGCCGCACCGATGGGGTCAGGCGTGGTCGCCGGGGCGCGCCCGCAACTCGGCCTCGCGCGAGCGGTAGCCATCGGCGACGGCGGATGCGAAGGCCTTCGCCGCCGATCCGGCCCGGACCACGGGGCGCTGGGCAGCCTGCGACCGGTCGACCCGCCGCGCGAGGACGAACCCCACCACGAGACCGACGGCGACGAAGAACAGCTGCTTCACGTCCGGCTCCCTCCCACACCCGCAGGCGTGCCCTGCCCAGCTTAGTGCGGTCCGCCGGAACGCCGGAGGGCGGGCCGTCCGCTGTGGACGACCCGCCCTCGGCGGTGGTGCTGTGGATCAGCGGGCGGCGTAGTACTCGACGACCAGCTGGACCTCGCAGGTCACGGGGACCTCGGCGCGCTTCGGGCGACGCACGAGGCGGGCCTGGAGCTTGTCGATCTCGACCTCGAGGTACCCGGGCACCTTCGGGAGGACGTCCAGGTGACCACCGGCGGCGGCGACCTGGAACGGCTCGAGCGACTCGGAGCGCTGCTTGACGTGGATCAGCTGCCCCGGCTTGACGCGGAACGAGGGACGGTCGACGAGCTTGCCGTCGACCAGGATGTGGCGGTGCACGACGAGCTGGCGTGCCTGCGCGGTGGTCCGGGCGAAGCCGGCGCGGAGGACGAGCGCGTCGAGACGCTCCTCGAGGAGCTCGACGAGGCTCTCACCCGTCAGGCCCTTCGACTTGCGGGCCTCTTCGAAGACGATGCGGAGCTGCTTCTCGCGGATGCCGTACTGGGCACGCAGACGCTGCTTCTCACGGAGGCGGACGGCGTAGTCGCTGTCGGCCTTGCGGCGGGTGCGACCGTGCTCACCCGGCCCGTAGGGGCGCTTCTCGAGGTAACGGGCCGCCTTCGGCGTCAGCGGGATGCCGAGCGCGCGCGACAGGCGGGTCTTGCTGCGGGAACGTGACTTGGTAGACACAGGGTCCTTTTCTGTACTGAACGAACGGATCACGGTGGCCCCGCCGTGCGCACACGACGATCACCTGCGGAGCTCCGCTGACGCGGATCGGACCGCCCGTGACGGGATCCAGAGGGATGAGCCTGTGGGATCGGACGGCTACAGTCCGAACCGCGGTCACTGCGGTCCTCGACGCAGCCGCACGCGAGGACCCGGACGTGGGCGCGAACAGCATAGCAGGGCGGCCGCGGCCGTCGGAAGCAGCGAGGCCGTCCGTGTCAGGATCCGCGGATGATGCGCCGCAGTCGGTCGAGTCGCGGTCCGACCTCGCGCTCGTTCCCGTTCGTCGTGGGGCTGTAGTACTCGGTGCCCTCGAGGACGTCGGGGAGGTACTGCTGTCGCGCAACCCCGTGCTCGGCGTCGTGCGCGTAGACGTACCCCTTGCCGTGGCCGAGCCGCTTCGCACCGGGGTAGTGCGCGTCGCGCAGGTGGGTGGGGACGACTCCCATCCGGCCCGCCCGGACATCGGCGATCGCCGCGTCGATGCCGGTGTACGCGGCGTTCGACTTGGGTGCGGTGGCGAGGTAGACCACCGCCTCGGCGAGGGGGATGCGGCCCTCGGGCATCCCGATCAGCTGCACGGCCTGGGCTGCGGCGACCGCGATCGGGAGCGCCTGGGGATCGGCCATCCCGATGTCCTCGGACGCCGAGATGATCACCCGGCGCGCGATGAACCGCGGGTCCTCGCCCGCCTCGATCATGCGGGCCAGGTAGTGCAGCGCGGCATCGACGTCGCTGCCACGGATCGACTTGATGAACGCGCTGATGACGTCGTAGTGCTCGTCCCCCTGCCGGTCGTACCGCAGGAGCGCGCGGTCCACCGCGGCCGCGATCGTCTCGGCCGTGACGACGGGCACGGTCTCGTGGTCGTCCGACGCCGCGATCGCCGACTGCGCGGCCGCCTCGAGGGCGGTCAGGGCACGGCGGGCGTCACCCGAGGCGAGTCGGACGAGCGCCGCACGGGCCTCGTCACCGAGGACGACGGTCCCGGCCAGTCCACGAGGATCCTCCACGGCGCGGTCGACCAGGGTCCCGAGGTCCACGTCGGACAGCGGGCGCAGTGTCAGGAGCAACGACCGGGAGAGCAGGGGCGCGATGACCGAGAACGAGGGGTTCTCGGTCGTCGCGGCGATGAGGACGACCCAGCCGTTCTCGACCCCCGGCAGCAGGGCGTCCTGCTGGGCCTTGCTGAACCGGTGGATCTCGTCGAGGAACAGGACGGTGGTCGAGCCGTAGAGATCGCGGTGGGCGAGGGCGCGCTCCATCACCTCACGCACGTCCTTGACGCCTGCGGTGACGGCGCTCAGTTCGACGAAGGCCCGACCGGAAGAACGGGCGATGGCCTGCGCGATGGTGGTCTTGCCGGTGCCCGGTGGACCCCAGAGGATGACCGAGACGCCACCGGGACGGTCGTCCGCTCCGGACGCCAGGGACACGAGTGGTGATCCGCGCCCGAGCAGGTGCCCCTGCCCGGCGACCTCGTCGAGGCTCGTCGGCCGCATGCGCACGGCGAGCGGCGCCGCGCCCTGACCGACGCCCGGCGCGCTCTGCACGCCCGTCACCGACCGGTCCGCTGCCATGTCCCCCATGGTAAGCGGCGGCACCGACACGATGCGCGGGACCGGGAGGACGCCACCACCGCAGGCCGCGGCGATCGGTCATCGGGTCGTCCACTACGATCCTCCCTGGCACCGGGGCGGCCGGGACGCGGGACCAGGGCGGAGGACACGTGGCACCGAGGAACCAGGGCAGGGATGCCAGGGAGGCGCGCGACCGCCTCCGTCTGTACCAGGCGCGCCAGGGCCTCCACGACCGGCGACGCCGGAGGCGGCGGCGGGACGACCTCGTCGCACTCGTCGCACTCGTCGTCGTCGCGGCACTCGCCACGGGCTCACAGCTCGTGCACGACGAGCGGGCGACGGCCTCCGCATCGGCATCGGCATCGGCATCGGCATCGGCATCGGCGTCGGCGTCCGCCACGAGCACGCCGACCCCGTCCGCCAGCGCCACCGCGGCGGACACCGGGAACGTGCCGAGCGCGTCCATCGCGAAGGCCTCGACCTGGACCGGCAGGCTCACGCTCAACAAGACGGTCACGTTGGACATCGAACTCGACGGGAAGGCCGCACCCCAGTCGACGAGCGTCCTGGTCGACCTCATCCGCAAGCAGTTCTACGACGGCACGTCCTGCCACCGGCTCAGCGTCACGAAGGGGGCACAGTTCATCCAGTGCGGCTCCGCCAACGGCGACGGCACCGGGGACGCCGGGTTCGAGTACGGACCGCTCGAGAACGTCCCCGCGGACGGCGACTACCCGACCGGCACGATCGCCATGGCCAGGAGCAGCTCGCAGTACTCCCAGAACACGCAGTTCTTCATCACCTACGGTGACACGCACCTCGACGGCTCGACCGGCGGCTACACGGTCGTCGGCAAGGTGACCGCGGGGCTCCCCCGGCTCCGGAAGACGATCACGTCGAAGGGGATCGGCACCGCTGGCAGCGACGGTACCGGTGCACCGAAGGTCCCCACGACCATCACGGGCGCGACCATCGCCATCGAGCGGTGACCCACGGCCTCCCCGGCGGAATGGTTGGTCCTGTGTCGGAGGTGCCGCCGCCACCGGCCGCCCACGCCCCTGGCAAGTGACCCGTCGCCATCACAGCCCGTGCAATAGGCTGGCGTCCTGACCGGCCGACGGTGACGTCGGCGAGCACGACCACGATCGAGGCGAGACCTGTGGGACCTGACGAAGCAACGAGCTGGGGGCGAGTCGACGAGACCGGGACGGTGTACGTCCGGTACGGCGACGGCGAGCGTGCGGTCGGTGAGTACCCCGACGCCGCCCCGGAGGAAGCCCTCGCCTACTACGCCCGGAAGTACGCCGACCTCGAGGGTCAGGTGCGGATCGCCGAGCAGCGCGCGCAGCGCGGCGCTTCGGCGTCGGACATCGGCCGGACGGTCGAGCACCTCCGCACGGCGCTCGCCGACGCTCGGGTGGTCGGCGACATCCAGGCCCTCGAGCGGCGCGTGGACGTCCTCGGCGAGCAGGTCGGCTCCCTCGGTCGCGAGCAGGCCGAACAGGCCGAGCAGGCCCTGACCGACGCGCTGGCGTACCGACGGGGCCTCGTCGAGGAAGCCGAGGCACTGGCGGCGGTGGATCCGGCACGGGCGCAGTGGAAGCAGATCACCACGCAGCTCGACGACGTCTTCGCCCGGTGGCAGCGGCACCAGCACGATGGTCCACGGATCCCGAAGAACGAGGGCAACGAGCTGTGGAAGCGGTTCCGCACCGCCCGTTCCACCGTCGACCAGCACCGCCGTGCCTTCTACGCCGACCTCGACGCGCAGCACCGCGAGGCACGGTCCCGCAAGCAGGAGCTCGTCGACCAGGCCGAGGCGCTCGCGACCCGCGGCTCGGACGGCATCCCCGCGTACCGCCAACTGCTCGAGGACTGGAAGCACGCCGGCCGCGCGGGCAAGCGGTACGACGACGCACTGTGGAGCCGGTTCAAGGCCGCGGGTGACGTCCTCTTCGCGCAGAAGCACGACGAGGTCGCCCGCGAGTCCGAGGAGTACACGGCGAACCTCGACGCGAAGCTCGCGCTGCTGACCGAGGCCGAGCCCCTGCTGCAGGAGACCGACCGGGTCGCGGCACGCCGACGCCTGACCGACATCCAGCGCCGGTGGGACGAGATCGGTCGCGTGCCGCGCGACCGCGTCCGCAGTGTCGAGGACCGCATGCGTGCGATCGAGTCGCACGTCCGCGGGCTCGAGGACGAGCACTGGCGCGAGTCGGACCCCGAGCGCAAGGCCCGGTCCGCCGGGCTCGCGAGCCAGCTCGAGGACGCCATCGGCAAGCTCCAGGCCGAGCTGAACGACGCCGAGGCCTCGGGCGACACCGCTCGGATCAAGGCCGCGCAGGAGGCCCTGGACGCCAGGAGGATCTGGCTGGACGCACTGGGATCGTGACGTCGTCGGCGACCCGCTCGTCGGACATGCCCGGGTCGCGCCGCCGGCCGCTGGTCGACCCAGCAGCTAGTCGACGCCCAGGATCAGCCGGATCTCGCGGTCGTCCTGCCGCATCTGCGCCGCGAGCGCGTCCATGCCGTCGAACGCGACCATGCCGCGCACGTAGGCGACGAACATCACCGTGATGACGTCGTCGTACAGGTCGATGTCGACGTCGAGCAGGTGCGCTTCGATCTGCTTCTCGGGGACGCCCTCGAACGTCGGGTTGTTCCCGACGGAGACCGCGGCCGGGTAGGTCCGGCCCCGATGCAGCACCCGCGCGGCGTACACGCCGTCCGCGGGCACGAACCCCTCGCAGTCGGGATCGAGGTTGGCGGTCGGGTAGCCCATCTCGCGCCCGCGCTCGTTGCCGTGCACCACCGTGCTCCGCACGGCGTGGTCGCGGCCGAGCAGCCGCGCGGCCTCCGCGACGCGACCGACGGACAGCAGCTCGCGGATCCAGGTCGACGAGACGCGCCGTTCCCCCGCGGGCCGGCCGTCGTCGACGAGGTCCACGTCATCGATCAACCGGACGGAGAACCCGTGCTGCTCGCCGAGGCGCCGGAGCAGGTCGACGTCGCCGGCACCGCGGGCGCCGAACCGGAAGTCGCTCCCGACGAGCACGACCCGTGCGTGGAGGGCACCCACGAGGACGCGCGCGACGAACTCGGCGGCGGGCAGCGACTGCAGGGACTGGTCGAACGGCAGCAAGAGGGTCGCGTCCACCCCGGCCGCCTCGAGCAGCTCGCGCCGCTGCCGGATGCTCGTGAGCGCCGGTGGCACGTGCCCGGGATCGAGCACCGACAGCGGGTGACGGTCGAAGGTCACGACGGTGGACACGAGGTCGTGTTCACGCGCGGCGTCCTCGAGCTGCGCGATGACGGCGCGGTGCCCGACGTGGACGCCGTCGAACTTGCCGATCGTGACCGCGCTCGGACCGAAGCCCGCCGGGACCTCGGCGAGGTCGGCGAAGTACTGCATCGTCACTCCCCCGAGGTCGCGGCGTCGGCACGACCGGCCGCGGCCCGTTCCGCGTCCGGCTCGGGCGCGACGCGCGACGACGACGGGTCCGTCGCGATGGCCTGCACAGCGGCGCGGTGGTGGGTCCGCAACCACCACAGCCCGGCGACCGGCAGGACGAGGGGCACCCAGTAGTACCCGGCTCCGAAGCCCGACCACACGGTGTCGTCGGGGAACAGGGCGTGGTCGAACAGCGACAGGAACCCGATGACGACGACTCCGACCATCTCGAACCCGATCGTCACCCAAGCGACGCGGTACCAGGTGCGGCCCGGGGCGATGAGCGCGACCATCGCGACGATGTAGACCACGGCGGACAGGGCACTCAACGTGTAGGCGAACGGCGCGTGGTGGAACTTCTCGATGATCTGCACGACGCTGCGTCCGGTCGCCGCGAGGGCGAGGATGCCGTAGACGGCGATGAGGACGCGACCGATGCCGGTCGCGCGAGAGGACTTGGTCGGCATCGCCCCGATTCTAGCGGCCGGGAGGCGCGGCTCGGTCTGGCGCCGGCCGGTCACGCCTGGGCGAACCAGATCTGGGACATCCGGTAGACCATGACCGCGACGGTGAAGGCTCCCGCTCCGAGCACCACGGTGCTCCACCGGGTGCGGTCGATGAGGGCCCAGACGATCGCCGCAGGTGGGACGAGCAGCACCGACACCGCGTACACCCCGAACTCGAGCGCGTTGCCCCTCGGCGGGTTGCCCACCACGGGTTGCACGATCGCGACGACACCCTGGGCGATGAGCAGGAGCTCGATGAGCACGAGCGCGCCGACGGTCGGGTCGTTCGGCTTCCAACCGATCAGGCCGACCACGACGCAGAACAGGCCGGTGAGGGCCGCGAAGCCGACCTGGACCCAGGTGAACCAGTCGATCATGCGTCCGCTCCTGTCGGGAAGTTCGTGATGACCCGCAGCGCGCCACGTCGGACGGACACGAGTCCGACGAGGCGGTCGTCCGCCGCGGCGACGGCCGCGACCGGACCGTCGGTGTCGGCCAGGTCGGTCGGCACCCGTTTGCCGTCGCTGAGGTCCCGTGCCGCTGCGGAGTCGAGCACGACCTCCCGGAACAGGACGCGGGCGACGTCCGCCGGACGGCGCAGCCGGGCCCGGACGTCGAGGTCGTCGTCCTCGAGCACGACGGCGTCGGCGACGGCGAACGCTCCGATCCGGGTCCTGCGCAGTGCGGTGAGGTGGCCACCGGTCCCGAGGGCCACCGCGACGTCACGGGCGAGGGCGCGGACGTAGGTGCCGGAGGAACACTCGACGTCGACGTCGAGGTCGACGACCGGGGTCTCCACGCCCTCCACGACCACGACCAGGTCACGCCGGGCCAGGACGTCGAAGCGCGCCACCGTCACACGTCGCGGTTCCAGCTCGACGGTCTCGCCCGCGCGCACCCGGGCGTACGCCCGTCGGCCGTCGACCTTGATGGCGCTGACCGTGCTCGGCACCTGCGCGATGGTCCCCCGCTGCGCGCCCACGGCCTCCTCGAGCCGGACGTCGTCGAGCGCGTCCGGGAGCAGTCCGGGGGACGCGACCACGGCACCGTCGGCGTCGTCGGAGTCGGTCGCGACACCGAGGCGGATCGTCGCGGTGTACCGCTTGTCGAGGCCGACCAGGTGCGTCAGCAGACGTGTCGACGGCCCGACACCGAGGACGAGCAGACCCGTCGCCATCGGGTCGAGGGTCCCGGCGTGCCCGATCTTGCGGATGCCGAAGCGTCGGCGCGCGATCGAGACCGACCGGTGGCTGGAGATGCCGCCCGGCTTGTCGACGAGGAGGATCCCGTTGGGGGCCGGTTCGAGCACCGGGAAAGGGTAGCAGCGCCGGCGCTCAGCCGGCGTCGCACAGGTCGCCTCCGGCTAGCACGCGTCCGCCCAGTTCCGCCGCGGGTGCTCGGGGTCCGTCACGTCGAGGACGGCCGACGCAGCACCCTTCGGGTCGTCCTGACGGACGTACGTGGCGAACGGGTCGTCGGCGCGCGGCTCGGACCGATCGTCGCGCTCGACCCACAGGGACCAGCGCCAGAGGGACCGCACGGAGCGCGACAGCAGACGCTTGCCCGTGACGACGAGGATCCCGGGGTCGGTGCCGATCGTCCGGAACGGATCGACGACCTCGGCTCGGAGGCCATCGGCATCCGTCGAGGACGCCGCGGCGTGCATGGCCTTGACCCCCTGCTGCTCGAGTGCCGCGACGAGGCCCGCTGCGACGCGCTCCAGGTCGACGTCCGGCCCGCCGTCGACGGCGATCACCGTCCGAGCGGCGCCCGCATTGTGCGCGACCTCCGTCGCGATCGCCTGCATGGTGTCGGTCTCCTGCGGTGCCCATCGTGCCATCGCTCCACCGTAGGCTCTCCTGGTGGTCCCCGTTCCGCGCCCCGAGCAGCCCTCGGACGTCTCCCCAGACGTCGTCGCCCGGGAGGCCCGACCCGGCCCCGACATCGCGACCCCGCTCATCGCGTGGTTCCGCCAGCACGGCCGCGACCTCCCGTGGCGACGACCCGGGTTCCCCGCCTGGGGCACGATGGTGAGCGAGATCATGCTCCAGCAGACACAGGTCGCACGGGTCGTCCCACGGCTCGAGGCGTGGCTCGCGCGCTGGCCGACGCCGGCCGCCCTCGCCGCCGACCCGCCGTCCGAGGCGGTCCGTGCCTGGGACCGGCTGGGCTACCCGCGACGCGCGCTCGCGCTGCACGCCGCGGCGACCGCCATCGTCGACCGACACGGGGGCGTCGTCCCATCGGACGTCGACGCCCTCCTCGCGCTCCCCGGCATCGGCGACTACACGGCACGGGCGATCGCGGTGTTCGCCTTCGGGCTGCGCCACCCGGTCGTCGACGTCAACGTCCGCCGGGTCCTCGCCCGGGCGTTGCTCGGGCAGGCCGAGCCGGGGCCGGCGAACGCTCGACGTGACCTGCCGCTGATGGCTGCGGTGCTGCCTCCCGACCTCGAGGACGCGGCTGCGACGAACGCGGCGGTCATGGAGCTCGGCGCGCTCGTGTGCGTCGCGAAGCGGCCCGCATGCGACGTGTGCCCGATCTCCGATCGATGCCGTTGGCGCGCGCAGGGGCACCCCGCGCACGACGGCCCGCGGGCGCCCCGGCAGTCGCGGTTCGCCGGGAGCGACCGACAGGTCCGCGGGCTGATCATGGCCGAACTCCGGGCCAGCGACGTCCCGGTGACCCTGGACGAGATCGCGATGGTGTGGCCCGACGCCGAGCAGCGCGACCGCGCGCTCCGATCGCTGGTGCGGGACGGGCTCGCCGTCGGGTCCGACGCCGTCGGCTACTCGCTGCCCGGGTCCGCCTGACGGGTGACGACGTCGGCCGAGTCCTCGTCGTCGTCCTCGTCGTCGTCGTGTCGGTACGGGTCGGCGTCGCCCGCGTAGGACGCGGCCGACGCCTGTGCCCGCGCCGCGGCGTCGCGGTCACGCGCTTCGGCGAGCAACGCGTCGATGTGCGCAGCGTTCTCCGGCACGGCGTCGGCGATGAACTCGAGGGTCGGGGTCAGCCGAGCCGTGATGTTCTTGCCGACCTCGCTGCGGAGCATGCCGGTCGCGGACTTCAGCGCCGCTGCGGTGTCCTGCCGCTCCTCGTCCGAGCCGTACACGGTGTAGAAGACGGACGCGTGCTGCAGGTCGCCGGTCACCTGGACGTCCGTGATCGTGACGAATCCGAGACGCGGGTCACGGATGCCCTTGTCCAGCCGCCTGGCGACGATCTCCTGGATGCGGTCCGCCATCTTGCGGGCGCGCTGTGGGTCGGCCATGGGGTCCTCCTGGTGGTGTGGGAACGAGGGCGGGGCCCCGCCGGGACGCGGTGTGCGTCCCGGCGCGGCCCCGCCGGACCAGCGGACTCAGCCGCGCGGCTTCTCGACCATCTCGATGGTCTCGATCTCGTCGCCGATCTGGATGTCGTTGTACTTGCCGAGACCGACGCCCGCCTCGAAGTCCGTCCGGACCTCGGTGACGTCGTCCTTGAACCGGCGCAGCGACTCGATGGCGAGCCCGTCGGCGAGCACGACGCCGTCACGGATGACGCGCGCCTTGGCGTTGCGCGTGATCGTGCCGGACCGGACCACCACACCGGCGATGTTGCCGAACTTCGACGAACGGAACACCTCGCGGATCTCCGCCACACCCGACTGGACTTCTTCGAACTCGGGCTTGAGCATGCCCCGCAGGGACTGCTCGATGTCCTCGAGTGCCGAGTAGATGACCGAGTAGAAGCGGATGTCCACACCCTCGCGAGCGGCACGTTCCCGTGCCTTCGTGTCGGGGCGGACGTTGAACCCGATGATGATCGCGTTGTCGACCGTCGCGAGGTTGACGTCCGACTCCGTGACCGCACCGACACCGCGGTGGATGATCCGGAGCTGGACGCTCTCGTCGACCTCGATCTTGAGCAGCGACTCCTCGAGCGCCTCGACGGCACCGGAGACGTCACCCTTGATGATGAGGTTGAGCGCGTCGACCTTGCCCTCTTCGAGTGCACGGGTGAAGTCCTCGAGCGAGATGCGCTTGCGGGCCTTGGCCAGCTGGGCGTTGCGCTCGACGGCCTCGCGCTTCTCGGCGATCTGGCGGGCCGTGCGGTCCTCCTCCGTCACCAGGAAGGTGTCACCGGCACGCGGCACGCTCGACAGACCCTGCACCTGCACGGGACGACTCGGCGTCGCGGCCTCGACCGCGTTGCCGTTCTCGTCCATCATCGCGCGGACGCGGCCGTAGGCGGTACCCGCGACGATCGCGTCGCCGACGTGCAGCGTCCCGGACTGGATGAGCACGGTCGCGACCGCACCGCGTCCCTTGTCGAGACGCGCCTCGATGGCGACACCGCGGGCGTCCTTGTCGGGGTTGGCACGGAGATCGAGTCCCGCGTCGGCCGTGAGCAGCACGGCCTCGAGCAGGGCGTCGATGTTCGTGTTGTTCCGCGCGGACACGTCGACGAACATGACGTCGCCGCCGTACTCCTCGGCCACGAGCCCGTACTCGGTGAGCTGCTGGCGGACCTTGGCGGGGTTCGCGCCTTCCTTGTCGATCTTGTTCACCGCGACCACGATCGGCACGTTCGCCGCCTGGGCGTGGTTCAGGGCCTCGACCGTCTGCGGCATGATGCCGTCGTCGGCCGCGACCACGAGGATCGCGATGTCCGTCACCTGGGCACCACGGGCACGCATGGCGGTGAACGCCTCGTGACCCGGGGTGTCGATGAACGTGATCGGGCGCTCGATGCCCTCGTGCTCGGTGATGACCTGGTACGCACCGATGTGCTGCGTGATGCCGCCAGCCTCACCCGCGACGACGTTCGCGTTCCGGATCGCGTCGAGCAGGCGGGTCTTGCCGTGGTCGACGTGACCCATGACCGTGACGACCGGCGGACGAGCGACGAGGACCGAGTCGTCCTCGTCGTCGAGCTCGGCGTCGAGGTCGATGTCGAAGCCCTCCAGGAGCTCCTTGTCCTCGTCCTCCGGGGAGACGATCTGGATCTTGTAACCGAGCTCCTCGCCGAGGACCTCGAAGGTCGCCTCGTCCAGCGACTCGGTCGCGGTCGCCATCTCACCGAGGTGGAACAGCACCGTCACGAGGTTGCCGGGGCTCGCGTCGATCTTGTCCGCGAAGTCCGAGATGCTCGCACCACGACGCAGCCGGACGACCGTGTTGCCGTCGCCGCGCGGGACCTGCACGCCGCCGATCGACGGCGCCTGCCGCATCTCGTACTCGGCGCGCTTCGTCCGCTTCGACTTGCGAGCGCGGCTCTTGCCGCCACCACGACCGAACGCACCAGCGGTGCCACCACCCGGACCACGGCCACGACCGCCACCGCCGGCCGGACGCGCGGGTCCGAAACCGGGGCGCTGGAATCCGCCACCGGCACCGGCTCCGGCACCACCGGGACGCTGGAAGCCACCGCCCTGGCCGCCACGGCCGGGCCCACCCGGACGCTGGCCGAAGCCGTTCGGACGCGCACCCTGACCAGGCCCACCCGGACGCGGAGCACCGGGGCGGGGAGCACCCGGACGCGGCGGCTGCGGACGCGGGATGCCACCCGTACCGCCACCCGGACGCGGCATGCCCTGGTTCTGCGAGAACGGGTTGTTGCCGGGGCGGGGCGGGCGCGAGCCCATGCCCTGACTCGACGAGTAGGGGTTGTTGCCCGGGCGCGCGCCGCCCGGCTTCGGGCCGGGGCGTGCGGCGCCCGGCTTCGGCGCCGTCGACGATGCGGCACCGTCGACCTTGTCGGCCTGGTTCTTCTGCGCCTGGGCCTTCTGAGCGGCCTCGGCCTGCGCCTGCCGCTCGGCCACCGACATGGGGGCGGCCGGACGCGGCGCGTCGTTCACCGAGGGCTGCTCCGCTGCGACGGGCGCGGCGGGCGCGGGTGCCGGTGCAGCGGGGCGCGGTGCCTGCGGGCGCGGCGCGGCCTTCGGTGCCGCCGGCTTGGTCGCCGACGACGACGTCGCGCCGGATGCCTCGAGCGCCGCGCGGAGCTTGCGGGCGACGGGCGGCTCGATGCTCGAGCTCGGGCCCTTGACGAACTCGCCGAGCTCCTTGAGCTTCTCGAGCGCGGTCTTGCTGTCGACACCGAGCTCGCTGGCGATCTCGTGTACGCGTGGTTTTGCCACTGTTCTCCTTCTCGGGTCCCACCCGAGAAGGGTGGGACTCACTGAGTGATGGGTCTCATTTCGAGCCGCTCATCAGTTGTCCATAAGCCGTTCAGCCTGTCCTGTCGTGTCGAGGTCCCGTGCCGGGTCCTGGCCCGACCGGAGTCGTTCCAGGTACTCGCGGACCGCCGACGTGTCCGGTTCACGATCCAGCCGCAGCGCGCGTCGGAAGGCCCGACGCGAGACGGCCAGCTCGTACGCATCGACCGTCGGGGTGATCCACGCGCCCCGGCCTGGCATGACTGCCTTCGGATCCACCACGACGCGGTCGCCACGGGCGACGACTCGGAGGAGGGAGGATCGGGGTGCACGGCGACGACTGCCGATGCACGTTCTGACGGGTTCCACTCTACTCCCTGCCTCGGACGGACGCGATCCCGGCGCGCCAACGAGGCGGTGCGGTCAGCGAACGACCGCGCGCGCTCCGCATCCGGCGCTCAGTCGCCCTCGAGGATGGAGTCCGGCTGGATGTCGATCCGGGCACCGGTCAGCTTCGCCGCGAGGCGGGCGTTCTGCCCCTCTTTCCCGATGGCGAGCGAGAGCTGGTAATCCGGGACGAGGGCGCGGACCGCCTTGGTGGACTTGTCGATCACGAACGAACTCGTGACCTTCGCCGGGGAGAGGGCGTTGCCCACGAAGGTCGCGAGGTCCGGCGAGTAATCGACGATGTCGATCTTCTCGGCCCCGAGCTCGTTCGTGACCGCACGGACGCGCTGGCCGAGCTCCCCGATGCAGGCACCCTTGGCGTTGACGCCGGGCTCGTTCGCCTTGACCGCGATCTTCGTGCGGTGACCTGCCTCGCGCGCCATGGACACGATCTCGACCACGCCCGACGCGATCTCGGGGACCTCGAGCGCGAAGAGCTTGCGGACGAGACCCGGATGCGTCCGGGACACGGTGATCTGGGGGCCCTTGTGTCCCTTGCCGACACTCGTCACGTACACGCGGAGCCGCTGACCGTGCGGGTAGGTCTCGCCAGGGACCTGCTCCTCGGGCGGGAGGATGGCCTCGATCGTGCCGAGGTCGACGTGCACCATGCGTGGGTTCGGCCCCTGCTGCACGACGCCGGCGACGATGTCACCCTCTTTGCCACGGAACTCGCCGAGGACCTTGTCGTCGCCGATGTCCCGGAGCCGCTGGTTGATGACCTGCTTGGCCGCGAACGCCGCGATGCGACCGAAGTCGTTCGTCTCGTCGACGGACTCACCGACGACGGTGCCGTCGTCGTCACGCTCGGGGACGTAGACACGCACCTGGCCCGACTTGCGGTCGAGCTCCACCCGCGCCTGCGGGTCGGCCGGCTCACCGTTCTCGGCTGCGTGCTTCTGGTACGCGGTGAGGATGGCCTGCTCGATGATGGTGACGAGTTCGTCGAACGGGATCTCCCGCTCCCGTTCCATGAGCCGCAGCACCGCGAGATCGATCTGCATCGAGGGCCTCCAGTATTCAGATGATGGGAACCCCGCGCTCGGACACCGCGCGGAAGGCGGCGTCCAGGATAGCGCACGTCGACCGACCGCCGGCGCCGCACTTCCTGTCCGACGACCGGGAGGCACGACGCAGGCCCGTCGATCCGGACCGGATCGAGTGGACGGCGCGATCAGATCGCGCGCACGGCGGCGAGCACCTCGGCGACCGGGACCTCGCGACGCTCCCCCGCCGCACGGTCCCACAGCTCCACCACGCCGTCGCCCGCGTTCCGGCCCGCGACGACGACCACCGGGACACCGATGAGCTCGGCGTCACCGAACTTGACACCCGGCGACACCTTCGGCCGGTCGTCGTACAGGACGTCCATCCCGGCGCGCTCGAGCTCGGCGATGATGCCCGACGCGACGTCGTAGGCCACCTGGTCCTTGCCGGTGGCCACGACGTGGACGTCGAAGGGCGCGACGTCCTTCGGCCAGACGAGCCCACGGTCGTCGTTGTGGGCCTCGGCGAGGATCGCCATGATGCGCGTGATGCCGATCCCGTAGGAGCCCATCGTCACCGTGGCGAGCTTGCCCCGCTCGTCCTGCACCTTGAGACCGAGCGCCTCGGCGTACTTGCGCCCGAGCTGGAACACGTGCCCGATCTCCATGCCGCGCGCCGTCTCGAGCGGACCCGAGCCGTCGGGAGCGGGGTCCCCCAGTCGCACGTCCGCGACCTCGACGACGCCGTCGGCCACGAAGTCGCGCCCGGCGACGAGCCCCGAGACGTGACGCCCGGCGGTGTTCGCGCCCGTGATCCACGTGGTGCCGTCGACGACCCGCGGATCGAGGAAGTACCGGAGTCCGGTCTCGCTGTCCGCACCGAGGAACTGCCGCACCGAGCCCTCGGTCCCGTGCCCGGCAGCGGCCTCCTCGATGAACGACGCGGCCGTCGGACCGATGTAGCCCTTGACGAGCGACCGGTGCTTCGCGAAGTCCGCGTCCGTCGCGGGCTCGACCTCGGCCGGGGCGAAGGCGACCTCCGCACGCTTCAACTCGACCTCGCGGTCGCCGGGGAGCCCGACGACGACGATCTCGCGCGTGCCGTCGAGGTGGGTGAGCGCGAGCACCACGTTCTTCAGCGTGTCCGATGCGCTCCAGCCGCTTCCGTCGCGCCGCGCCACCGCGTTCGCGTGCTCCACGAGGCTCGCGATCGTCGGCGTCTCGGCCACGGGCAGGAGGACGGGTGCCGGGAGTCCGGTCGTGGGCGACGCCTCGGGCACCGGGGTCGTGTACGCCTCGATGTTCGCCGCGTACCCGCCGGCACTCCGCACGAACGTGTCCTCGCCGACGGCGATCGGGTGCAGGAACTCCTCGCTCCGGCTCCCACCCATCGCGCCGGCGTCGGCCTGCACGATCACGTACTCCAGGCCGAGGCGCGTGAAGATCCGCTCGTAGGCGTCGCGCATGACCTGGTAGCTGGCGTCGAGCCCGGCGTCGTCGATGTCGAACGAGTAGGCGTCCTTCATCGTGAACTCGCGCCCGCGGAGCAGACCGGCACGAGGCCGGGCCTCGTCGCGGTACTTGTCCTGGATCTGGAACAGCGTGACCGGCAGGTCCTTGTACGACGAGTACAGGTCCTTGACGATGAGCGCGAACATCTCCTCGTGCGTGGGCGCCAGCAGGTAGTCCGCACCCTTGCGGTCCTGGAGGCGGAAGATCCCGTCCCCGTACTCGGTCCAGCGGTTCGTCGCCTCGTACGGCTCGCGCGGGAGCAGTGCCGGGAAGTGGACCTCTTGTGCGCCTGCGGCGGTCATCTCCTGGCGCACGATGGCCTCGATCCGGCCCTTGACCCGCAGCCCGAGCGGCAGCCAGGCGAAGATGCCGGGCGCCTGCCGACGGATGTAGCCCGCGCGGACGAGCAGCTTGTGGCTCCTCACCTCGGCGTCCGAGGGATCGTCGCGGAGCGTGCGGAGGAAGAGGTGCGAGAGCCGTGTGACCACGCGGAAAGCCTACCGGCCGCGCAGGACGCCCGAGCGGCCCGCAGCAGGACCACCCGCGCGCCGTCCGGTCCGACGCATCTACGCGGTGACGACCTCGGGGCTGCCGACCTCTCCGGCGGGCATCTCGGCCGCGAGGCGGTTCGCCTCGGCGATCAGGGTCTCGACGATCTCGGCCTCGGGCACGGTCTTGATGACCTCGCCCTTGACGAAGATCTGGCCCTTCCCGTTGCCCGACGCCACGCCGAGATCGGCCTCGCGCGCCTCACCCGGTCCGTTGACGACGCAGCCCATGACCGCGACGCGGAGCGGGACCGTCATGCCCTGCAGGCCCTCGGTGACGTCGTTCGCCAGCGTGTACACGTCGACCTGCGCCCGGCCGCAACTCGGGCACGAGACGATCTCGAGCTTGCGCTCGCGCAGGTTGAGCGACTGCAGGATCTGCAGTCCGACCTTGACCTCTTGCGCGGGCGGTGCGGACAGCGACACGCGGATGGTGTCGCCGATGCCTTCACCGAGGAGGATCCCGAAGGCGGTCGCGCTCTTGATCGTGCCCTGGAACTCCGGTCCGGCCTCGGTGACGCCGAGGTGGAGCGGCCAGTCCCCCCGCTGCGCGAGCAGTCGGTAGGCCTGGACCATGACGACCGGATCGTTGTGCTTGACGGAGATCTTGAAGTCGTGGAAGTCGTGCTCCTCGAACAGCGAGGCCTCCCACACCGCCGACTCGACGAGGGCCTCCGGCGTGGCCTTGCCGTACTTCTGCAGGATGCTGGGCTCGAGCGACCCGGCGTTCACACCGATGCGCAGCGAGACGCCGGCGTCTTTGGCTGCCTTGGCGATCGCACCGACCTGGTCGTCGAACTTGCGGATGTTGCCCGGGTTGACCCGGACGGCCGCGCAGCCCGCGTCGATCGCCTGGAACACGTACTTCGGCTGGAAGTGGATGTCCGCGATCACCGGGATCTGGGACTTCTTCGCGATGATCGGGAGCGCGTCGGCGTCGTCCTGGCTCGGGACCGCCACGCGCACGATGTCGCAGCCGGACGCGGTGAGTTCCGCGATCTGCTGCAGGGTGGCGTTGATGTTCGTGGTCGGCGTCGTGGTCATCGACTGCACACTCACGGGTGCGTCGCCGCCGACGAGGACCTTGCCCACCTTGATCTGGCGCGACTTGCGGCGCGGAGCGAGGGTGACGGGGGCCTTGGGCATACCGAGATTGACTGCTGGCACGGTCGGCAGCCTACGCGTTCCCGGTGACAGCCCGGTGACCGGCGGCCGACAGTCCGCTGTCGGCGTGCCTCCCGGGCCGGGGCGACGGGCGGGGCCGACGGCGGGGCCTCCCGGTCGACCTCAGCCGAACACTCGGACCGGACGCACGATGTCCGCGTAGATGAGGAGCAGGCTCATGCCCCCGAGCAGGACGACGACGGCGAACGTGAGCGGCATCGTCTTGGCCAGGTCGATCGGGCCCGGGTCCCCGCGGCCGAGGAGCTTGGCCGTTCGACGCTTGACGGCCTCCCACAGTGCGCCCGCGACGTGCCCGCCGTCGAGCGGCAGCAGCGGCACGAGGTTGAGCACGAAGAGACCGATGTTGAGCGCGCCGAGCAGCGACAGGATCGTGTAGATCTTGTCGACGACCGGGACGCCGCTCGCCGACGCCACGGTCCCGATGGCGCGGCCGACGCCCACGACGCTCACCGGGCTGTCCTGCGCGCGCTGTTGCGATCCGAACGCGGCGTTCCACACCGCGACGAGTCGCTGCGGCAGGTCGAGGATGAGCGACGCCGACGCCTCGGTCTGTGCCCAGACCGCGGGCAGGACCGCCGCCGGCGACTGCCGGACGAGCGTCTGTCCGATCGAGACGCCGACGACGCCGACGCGTTCCGTCTTCGTGCTGCCGTCCTGCTCCTTCGCCACCGTGCCGTCGGCGCGGTAGACGTCGCGCGTCGCCAGCCGGGGCGTCACGGTGATCGTGCGCCGCTGCCCGTCGCGGAGGACCGTGAGTCGCACGGGCGAGCCGGCCGACCGCTGCAGGATCGTCGTCAGCTCGGTCGTCGAGACATCCGACCGGCCGTCGACCGCGAGCACCGCGTCGCCGGCACGCAGTCCTGCCCGCTTCGCCGGGGACACCGGATCGTCACTCGTGCACCGGGTCGACTGCGACGTCGGCAGCACGCACACGGTCGTGCCCGCGATGCTCGTCGTCGGCGCGCCGAAGCCGCACAGCAGGACCGCGAACAGCACGATGCCGATCACGAGGTTCATGGCCGGGCCCGCGATCATGACGATGATCCGCTTCCACGGTGTCAGTCGGTAGAACGCCCGCTCGTCCCCCTGTTCGGCGATCTGCTCCGCGCTGGCGTCTCGGGCGTCCTGCACCATCGCGCTGTAGAACCCGGTGTTCGTGATCGGTGCGGGTCTGCCGGACGCCCGCGGGGCGAGCATCCCGACCATCGAGATGTAGCCGCCCAGGAGGATCGGCTTGACCCCGTACTCCGTGTCGCCGCGGCGGAACGACCACAGCGTCCGCCCGAACCCGAGCATGTACTGCGTCACCTTCACGCCGAAGAGCTTGGCGAAGAACAGGTGTCCGAGCTCGTGGAGGCCGATCGAGACCAGCAGGCCGACGACGAACACGACGACGCCGAGGACGAACAGGAGCACGGATCCGGGGGTCACCGGGGTAGCGTACGGGACCCTCGCCAAGCAGCAGCCGAGGGACCGCTGAGCGGCGACTGCTCATCGCGGAGTCACCGTGCCGTGTCGGGCATCGACGACGGGTCGGGAGACGGGCGTCCTGCCGGGAGGCGCGGTGCGCGCGTCAGCGACGCAGCAGACGATCCGCCTCGGCGCGCGCCCACCGCTCGGCCGCGAGCACGCCTTCGAGCGAGGACTCCCCCGCGTCGTGTGCGTCGACGACCCGCTCCACGGTGTCGACGATGTCGAGGAACCCGATCGTGCCCGCGTGGAACGCCGCGACCGCCTGTTCGTTCGCGGCGTTGAACACCGCCGGATAGGTCCCGCCGCGCTCCCCCACCTGCTTCGCCAGCCGGACGGCGCCGAAGGCGTCCTGGTCGAGCGGCTCGAAGGTCCAGGCGGACGACCGTGTCCAGTCGAGTGGCACGCCGACGCCCGCGACACGGTCGGGCCACCCCAGACCGAGCGCGATCGGCAACCGCATGTCGGGCGGGGAGGCCTGCGCGATCGTCGAGCCGTCGACGAACTCGACCATCGAGTGCACGATCGACTGCGCGTGGACCGTCACGTCGATGCGGTCGTACGGGACCCCGAACAGCAGGTGCGCCTCGATCACCTCGAGGCCCTTGTTGACGAGCGTCGCCGAGTTCGTCGTGACGACGAGACCCATGTCCCACGTCGGGTGCGCGAGTGCCGCGGCCGGGGTCACGTCGGCGAGCTCCGCCCGTGAGCGTCCGCGGAACGGGCCTCCCGAAGCCGTCAGCACGAGCCGGCGGACCTCGGTGGCGGACCCCGCGCGGAGTGCCTGCGCGATCGCGGAGTGCTCGCTGTCGACCGGCACGATCTGACCGGGTGCCGCCGCCGCCTGCACGAGCGGACCCCCGACGATGAGGCTCTCCTTGTTCGCCAGCGCGAGCAAGGCACCCGTCTCGAGGACCGCGAGCGTCGGGCCGAGCCCGACCGACCCGGTGATGCCGTTGAGCACGACGTCCGCCTCGACGGCACGAACCAGCCGTTGGGCGTCGGCCGCGCCGAACGCGACCTCGGTCACGCCGAACCGCTCGGCCTGCTCGGACGCCAGTCCGCGGTTGGTGCCGGCCACGAGGCCGACGACCTCGAACCGATCCGGGTTGCGTGCGACCACGTCGAGGGCCTGGGTGCCGATCGACCCCGTGCTCCCGAGGACGATGACCCGACGCTTGCCGTCCGGGTGCGCGCTCGATCCGGCGCTCGTCACGCTCAGCCCTTGGCGAGGATGTCGACGACGAACACGAGGGGCGCGTTCTTCGGGATGTTCGATCCCTCGGGCGGGTTCGCACCGTACGCGTCCGCGGCCGGGATGGCGATCATCACCTGGGAGCCGACCTTCTGGCCGACGAGGCCGGTCACGAACCCCGCGATGAGCTGGCCGTCCTGCACGGTGAAGCTCGCCGGCTGTCCGCGCTTCCAGGTGGAGTCGAAGACCTTGCCGGTCGCGTAGACCTCGCCCTTGTACTGCACGAGCACGGTGTCACCCTTGGCGACCGTGTCACCCGAGCCGAGCTTGATCACCTCGGTCGTCGTCTTGGCGGGCGCAGCCGTCTTCGGGATCGTGATGGTCGGCTCGCCGCTCGAGGCGTCCTTGACGGTGGGGAGGGAGGGGTCCTGCGTCTGCGGGTGCCCGGTCGACTTCTTGGCGGTCGTGCCGATGACGTCCGCCACCACGACGATCTGGCCGGTGGTGCCGAACCCGAGCGCCTTGCTCGAACCGACCATGGCCAGGCGCGACCCCACGTTCGCGCAGCCGAGGACCTGACCGAACCCGGTGCCACCGACCGAGAGCACCTGTGGGTCACCCTGATCGAACCCGACGGAGCCGAGCTTCTTCGCCGTCTTCGCCTGGTACACGGAGTACGAGACCTTGATGAAGTCGCCGTCGGCGAGCGCCTTGCCGCCACCCTTGACGACGCGCGACGCCTGCGTGGGGCTCGCCGACAGACCCTTGGCGAACGTGACCTTCGGCGCGGTCGTCCCGCCGAAGTCCCCCGAGACCCGGATGCTGCGCGACGCGGAGCCGGGCGACGGGCAGGCCGCCGACGACGAGCTCGCGCTGGCCGAGCTGGAGGCACCACCACCCGACCCGGACGAGGAACACGCGGCGAGGCCGAGGACGACCGCCGGGACGATCAGGAACGGGACGAGACGGAGACGCTTCACGAGGACCTTCGGTTGGGGTTGAGGTGCGTTCGGGCGGACGACGGCCGCTTCGACCGGACCAGTCTGCCGCACCGTTCCCGTGTGCTCGTCAGCGCACGCGGATCACGGGCTCGTGCCGGACCGGGAACGAAACGGACCGGGCGATGAAGCACAGGGACGAGGCCCGGGCGTGCGCGGCGGTCGCGTCGGCCACGCGGTCCGGCTCGAGGATGGTGACCACGGGTCGGAGCAGCGCGTCGGTGAGCTCGCCGGAGCCGTCGGGGTGGACGTCGAGGTGCCCGGTGGCGCGGTCCTCGTACTCGACGACGGTGATCCCGGCGAGCGCGGCGACGTGGAGATAGCTCAGCATGTGGCACTGGGCGAGCGCCGCCACGAGGAGGTCCTCGGGGTTCCAGCGGTCCGCGTCGCCGCGGAAGGGCTGCGCCGCCGAGCCGGGGAGGTCCGGTTTGCCCGCCGCGGACACCACGTGGTCGCGGCCGTAGGCACGGTGGTCGGACGTGCCGGTCCCCCGGTCGCCGGTCCACCGGACCTCGACGGTGTGGTCGTGGTCGAGCATGGAGCCTCCTGCCGAGGGGGTGTGACACCGCGGTTACACTCCCCATCATGCCGGGAACCGCCGACGTCCGCTCCGACCGCCACCCCCTCACCGCGGACGGGTCGGTCGAGCTGGCCGTCGTGTCCCGCTCGGGCTTCGACGAGAGCCGGCACGTCGGCGCCGGCGTGGTCGTCGACGCGGACGGGCGGATGGTGGACGTGGTGGGCGACGCAGCCGCGAGCGTCTGGACGCGGAGCACGCTGAAGCCGTTCCAGGCGATCGCGGTCCGTCGGACGGGAGCGCGGTTCGAGGGAGCGCAGCTCGTGCTCAGCACCGCGAGCCACGCCGGTACGCCCGCGCACCAGGAGGTCGCCGCGGCGATGCTCGCCGCATGGGGTCACGACGAGGACACGTTGGGATGCCCCCCGGACTTCCCCTTCGACGGCGCGACCGCACGACGGATGACCGCACCCCGTCGTCTGGCGATGAACTGCTCCGGCAAGCACGCGGCGATGCTGGCCTCCTGCGCACTGAACGGATGGGACCGGTCGACCTACCTCGCCGTGGACCACCCGCTGCAGCGCGTGGTGGTCGACACGGTGGAGGACCTGACCTGTGAGTCGGTCGACGTCGTCGGCGTGGACGGCTGCGGTGCGCCTGTCGTCCCGTTGACCCTGCACGGCCTGGCCCGCGGCATCGCGACCGTCGTCGGCCCGACGGACGCGGACGGTCGGGCGTTGACGACGGCCGTGCTCGCGGAGCCGTGGGCGATCGACGGGCCGGGTCGCGCCAACACCCTCACCATCGAGCGTCTCGGGGTGTTGGCGAAGCTCGGTGCCGAGGGCGTCATGGTCATGGGGGTACCCGGCTCCGGTGCGGTCGCCGTGAAGGTGCTCGACGGATCACAGCGCGCCGGCACGCTCGCGGCGCTGACGCTGCTCGCCCGTTCCGGCATGGTCGACCCCGACGACGCGCGTGCCGTCATCGCGGCGTCCGTCCCGTCGGTCCTCGGTGGTGGGCAGCGCGTCGGGGGCGTGCGGCCCGGGCGCGGCCTCGTGGCCTGAGGTCGCGGGCGACGGACGGAGCTCGACCGGCGGTCGGCCTGGGACCGGCGGCAACACCGGCACGATGCCATCGGCACCGTCCGCCACGAGGTCGATCGGCTCGACGGACCCGCCGGGCAGCAGACGGCAACCTCCGGCGTCCACGAGCAGCCGGGTCCGGACGGCGGGCGGCACGTCGGCGCGCGTCGGGGCGAGGACGACCCAGCCGAGCGCGCCGGGCGGACCGTGCCTGGGGTGCACGACGGCCACCGCGGTCCCGTCCGACGTCCAGCCGAGCGCGCCGGCGGGCGGCCGCCCGGCGGCCGGCAGGCCCGACACCACCTCGTCGCCCACACTCCGGATCTCGACGTGCTCGCCTCCGGCGCCGTCGGCCAGCGCCGTCACGACCGCACGGAACACGGCGCGTGCGGCGACGCCCCGGCCGACGACCGCGAGGCCGCCGGCCACGTCGGCGACGACGGCGGACCAGCCGATGACCTCGTCAGGCACGCCGTCGACGTGGTCCCGCATCGCACCGATCCGGGACGCTGCCCCGCTTCGCTCCGGCCGGTGACCGAGGAGCACGGGCAACCGACCGAGGTCCTGAGCATGCTGGGCACGGTCGATGTCGAGGCCGGGTGCGCCATCGGGAGTCAACGGGGCCGGACCCGCCCGCCCCGTCGGAGACGGTCCACCACCCGGCCGACGCGACGCCCAGCGGACGGCCACGAGCGCGGCTGTGGTTGCGATGACACCGACGATGCGGGAGACGGCGGCATCAGCCGTCCCCGGGAGCGCGGACACGGCGCTGCCCAGGGCGACCACCGCCGTGGCGAGGGCCAGGACGGCGCGGCCATGGCCCTCCTGACCGTTCTGCATGGCACGAGCGTGACGCACACCGGACGCGACCCCGGCACCGAGGGGGCGCGCGGTGTGGGACCTCCGGATCCCCGCCGTCTGTGGAGGAGGAGCGTCGCCCGCCCTGACCTCGCGTGTTCTCGGATCCGGCCGTCGGCAGGGTCGACACCGCGACCCGTACGTGGACGCCGAGCCGCGTCGGGAGGGTTCAGGCCGCGTGCTCCTGGTCCCCGGTACCGGGGCTCGAC
Organism: Curtobacterium sp. MCBD17_028; assembly: GCF_003234875.1. Classification (NCBI taxonomy): domain Bacteria; kingdom Bacillati; phylum Actinomycetota; class Actinomycetes; order Micrococcales; family Microbacteriaceae; genus Curtobacterium; species Curtobacterium sp. MCBD17_028. The sequence goes on from NZ_QKTQ01000002.1 coordinate 268,905, forward strand.
GATCGCGTGCGAGGCCGCGCCGACGTGCTCGTGTGCGACCATCGCGGCCTCGACGCCCTCGACGGACGAGCTCTTGTACAGGGTCGGCTGATGCGCCCGCGAGGAGCGCCCCGGCGATCGGGAGCCCTCGAGCGCGCGATGGCGGAAGCGCGGATCGACCGCTCGTGGAACCGACCGCGGATCGCCGGGACGAAGGCCGAGTCGAGGGACACCACGACGCCAGCACGTCATCCCGGCCCCCGAAGGCCCCGTCCGGTCCGCCCGACGCGGCGCCTTCCGCCTACTGCACCAGGAAGAACTGCTCGCCGATGTCGACCCGTGCCCCGCGCTCGACTCGGTAGCGGCGTCCGGGCTCACACCGGCGGATGCTGCCGTCGATGTGCCGGATCACCGTGCCGTTGCCGGAGAACCGGTCGGACACCCACAGGTCGTCGCCCTCCCGCCCCAACTCGAGGTGCGTCTTCGACACCGACTTGCCGGGGTCGACGATCGTGATGACCTCGTCGATCCGCTCACCCGGCTCGGGGCGCGGGAGGCGTCCGAGCAGCCCGGAACCGACGAGTCCGACCCGCTCGCCCGTGCTGAAGTGCAGGACGACGGGAGCGCGCTGGGGCGAACGGGCGACGATGCGTGTCGCCTCGACGTCCTCGCCGTCATCGTCCTGCCGCCGTCGACTCCACGTGCGGAGGGTGTCCTCGGCGATCGGCGACGGTGGGATGGGTGGGAGCGTCGGGCGCAGCGGTGCGGCCGCGGGCGGCTCGTCGAGGCGACCCGGCATCGGCGGGAGGTCGTCCGACGGCGCTGAGGCGGCATGTCCGGCACGCATCCGGGACGCCGGATCCGGCACGGCAAGGGGTGCTGCGTCTCCGGAGTCGGCCTGCGGCAGCGGCTGCGCGTCAGCGACGTGGTCCGCGTCGGCGTCCTGGTCCGGGTCGCCCTGGTCCGCCTCGGCGTCCTGGTCCGCGTCGGTGTCCTGGGGCGCGTCGGCCTGGGACACGTCGGTGTCCTGGGGCGCGTCGGCCTGGGACACGTCGGTGTCCTGGTCGGGGTCGGGAGCGTCTACAGCGTCGGACCCGGCGTCGGTACTGGCCTCGTCCGCGCTCCCGGACACGGGGTCCGAGTCGTCCACGATCGACCAGTCGGGTCGCTCCATCGGGAGCGGCACCACGGGGCCCGTGTACGCCGCGGTCACGGCCGGCACGACGGCGCCGCACTCCTCGCAGAAGATGTCGTCCGGCTCGAGGGGGTGCCCGCACACGTGGCACGTCGCTCCCTGCGCTCCCGGCGCCACGAGCGGCACGGGGCGTGGCGCGACGCGCCGCTCCGGGAAGGGCATGATGACCGCGGTGTCGCCCGGTCCCGGGACGTCCGTGGTGACGCCGGCTGCCCGGGATCGCGAGTCGTCGTCCCGGGTGCGATCGTCCTGGCCACGGGCGTCCCCGCGGCCCTCGAGTCCGTCGTGACCCTCGGCATGGCCGTGCCCCTCGGATCCGTCCTGCCCCTCGGATCCGTCCTGACCCGCGGCTGCGTCATGACCGCTCGCGGCTGCGTCATGACCGCGCCCGGCGTCGTCCGCGCGGCCGTCGACGGCGGCGGGAGCGTCTCCGGCGTTCGAGCGCTCTCCCGGCACCGCGTCGTCGTCTCGGTCCACCGGGTCGGCTTCCGTGCCGAAAACGGCTGCGGTGTCGGCATCGTGGCCCGCATCAGCCGCTGCGGTGGGCCGGTTCCGCCCGACCCACCACGTGGGAGCGGCGGGTTCGGGAACGACCGGATCGGGGACGCGGCGCTGCGGCGTGGGCGGCGCGACGAGCGTCACCTCGGGGTCCTCGTCGAGCTGATCCGCCCGGGTGGCCGCACCGGGTGTGTCCACCGGAGCGCCGTCGTCGACCCGACCGGCTCGGTCGTCCGGGCGGTCGTCGACCGGAACGGGCCGGATGCGGTCCGGGTCGAGCGAGGGTTCCGTGCGTCGGCCGGCCCAGCTCGCGAGACCGCTGTCCGAGCCGTTCACATGGCTCGGTGCGCTCCGCGGCGCGAACCGACGGTCGCCGTCGTCGTCCGGGTCGTGCGGGCGCCGGATCTCGTCCCCACCGCGACCGGACTCGTCGCGCCGGTCGGACGCGCCGGTGAGCCAGGCACGCGTCGCGGGGTCGAGCGTGGTCTCCGGCAGCCAGGCATCGGCCGCGGGGTCCGGTCGCCCGGCCGAGGGGGCCGGCGGGCGGAGCGGCGGTGGTTGCGGGGCGCGTCCGGGCTCCGGTTCGACGGAGCGACGTGCCGTCGCCACCGACACCGACCGACCACACTCACCGCAGATGATGGCCCCGTCCGGGAGCGGCGATCCGCAGTGCTCACATCTGATCACTCGTGACCTCTGTCCTCGTTCGAACTCCCGCCATGCTACCCAGCGGAACCCGGCGTCGAGGACGACCGAGCCGGAGCGGACGCGCGCGGCGACCGTGGCCGACGCAGGGAACGGAGCGACGTGGCGGCCCGGAACCGCTGCCACCGCGTCCGGCCGTCCTGCAGCGCCCGCACCGCGGTGTCGGTCGCGGACCACATGCGGTCCGCCGTGGCACCGTCCGCGTCGGCGGGGCCGAACACGACCCGGTCGGCGAGCGCGGCCAATCCCGCTGCCGCCGGGTCCGGTGCCATGCCCGCGACGTCCCGCCGCGTGGCCGCACGTCCGATCGGGACGCCTCGGTCGGTCAGGGCGTCGCGGTACTCGTCCCAGGCGCCGACGACCCGTGCGCGGCCCGTGGGAGCACGACGGCGGCGACGTCGACGCAGGCGTTTGCGGGCGACGACCACGGCGAACGGCAGTGCGACGAGCGCCGCGACGGCCAGCGCCCCGATGACCCAGGGCAGCGCCGCCAGCAGGATCCGGAGCCACAGCGGCGCCTCCGGCGGGGTACCGCGGTCGCTCTGTGGCGGGGTCTGGGTGTCCTGGTCCTCCTGTGCCGCGGGCGGTGGCGGGACGACCGTCTCGGGTCGTGTGACGGGCTGCGGGGTCTGGTCCTGGTCCTCGGGGATCGCCCGGACGGGCGGGTTCGGGTCGATCATGACCCAGCCGTACTGGGCGGTGTCGACCTCGATCCGAGCAGTGACGTCCGCACCACGGAAGGTCGTCCGACCGGTGTCGACGCCGTCGGCCCCGGAACCGCCCGACGCGAACCCGAGGACCACCCGTGCCGGGAACCCGAGGTCCTGCGCCATGAGGGACGCGGCGACGGCGTACTGTTCGCCGTCCCCGATCATGAGCGGCGCGGTGAGGAGCTCGGTGATGCGGTCGGCACCATGGCCCGAACGGCTCGGTCGGTCGTCGCCCACACCGTGGCTGACGTACCCGTGCGTGCGCAGCGCCGCGATCACGGCCGCGAGCTTGCGACCCGTGCCGGTGACGCCCTTCGTCGTCGCGGCGACGGTGTCCGACACGGCCTCGGGGACCTGTGTCGGGGTCGGGACCCGGGCAGCACCGGGGCGCGCGCCGGCGAGCTCCCCTGCGGACGGTCGGGTGGGGACCACCGCGGTCAGCGAGTAGGCGGTCCCGCGGCCCACTCCGCCGACGACGGCCGCGGTGCCGGTGCTCCGGTCGTAGTAGAACGCGTTCCGTTCGGCATCGGCGTGGGAGCCGGTGAATCGGATCTGTTCGAGGTCACCGACCGTGGGCACCCAGACCCCGCCGTACCCGCGTACGTGCACGTCGACGTGCACCCGGCGGCCTCGGACACCGCTCGTGTCGACGGACGTCGGGACCCGACTGAACGTGCCGGACGCGGAGGCACCCGACGGCCCGCCGACGGAGTACACGACGCCGTCGTAGGTGTCGAGCGTCGCGATCCGGACGAAACCGTCGGCCGGGAGCCCGGTGACGGTGAGCTGCGGGGCGTCCGCGGTTCCCGCCTCCTCGTACGCGCGGAACCCGCTCAACGGGCTGACGTAGTCGCGGGGGTCGAACGGCGCGACGACGCTGCTCCGTGCGACGCGGCGGTCGGCGTGCGGGGTCGCGACCACCCCGAGCCCACTCGCGAGGACCCCGGCGGCGACGATGGTCGCGAGTCCCACGAGCGACGGGCGCACGATCGACCGACCGACGTGAACCCGGCTCCCGGCGGTCCCCGCGACCGCGACCGCGCGACGCACCCGCCGGGACACGAGCGCCCACGCCAGGGCCGCCCCCACGAGCACGACGCCGGACACCACGGGGTAGGCGAGCCGCGTGGGGCCGACGAGGACGCCGACCGCGAAGAACGCGAGCGGTGGAAGCGCCGCGATCTCCGGACGGGGTGTCCGGAGGGCGATGGTCACGCCGACGACGACGACGACGAGCGCGGACGCGAAGTAGGGCACGAGGAGCGCCTCGTAGTCGCCCACCGGCGGCCCGATGGTGAGCAGGCGCTTCCACCCGAGGGCGACCGACGAGAACAGGTCCACGAGACCGGCCGGAGTCGGCAGGACCCCGGCTGCCTCGGTCGGGACCGCGGCGGGCACGCCGACGAGGGTGAACGCCGCCACCGTCAGTGCCAGGAGCACCGGGCCGGGGAGGCGCCACCACGAGCCCGCCAGCGCGATCAGCGCCCCGGCGACCACCGCCGCGACGCCGGCCCCCACCATGGCGGACGACCGGTAGAGCGGCCACCACGCGACACTCGCGAGGCCCACGAGCAGCACGACCACGAGCGTGCCGCCGACGACGCGCAGGACCGCGGGACGCCGCTGCCGGCGCTCGCGCTCCGCCCGACGCGAGGAGACGTCGGCGGCGGCCGCGACCGGCTGGGCGCTCACGCCGCTGCCGATCGTCGCAGGGCGTGCCGGAGGTCTTCGAGGTACCCGATCGTGATGACGGTGAGTCCGGGCACCCGGACGACACGCGGCGGCGACTCGGTCTCGCAGATCACCGCGACGACCTCGACGCCGACGGGGAACCGGGTCGCGGCGAGCCGCAGCGCACCGAGTCCGACGGCGGAGCCCACGACGAGGAAGGCGACGGACGTCCCGACGCTGTCGTCACCGACGATCCGGGCCACCTCGCTGGTGGGCAGGGAAGCATCGGAGGCCGCGACGCGCGCGAAGTCGTCGAGCAGCAGCGACGGCGATCGTGTCGTCAGCGGGTGCACCGCGTACACCCGACGCCGCGCGAACTCCGGTGTCCGCGCTGACACGACCACGGTGACCTCGCGACCGTCACGGATGGCGCGGTCGCCGAGGGACGCCGCAGCGCTCACGGCGAGCTCGAACTCGTCGTCGTCGCCGAACTCGCTCCGGGCCGTCCCGAGCGCGACCACGAGGTGCGATCGGCGTGTCTCCTCGAACTGACGGACCATGAGCGCGCCGGTCTTGGCCGTCGACTTCCAGTGCACCGTGCGCGGGTCGTCGCCCGGCTGGTACTCGCGGATGGCGTGGAACGCGATGTCCGCGGGCGACAGGTCGCGCGTGACCTGCCCTTCGAGGTCGCGGACGAGACCGGTGCTGGTGGACGGGATCGCGATCGTGCGCGGGTGCACGATCACCTGCTCCCGCTGCGTCCAGACGACCTCGCGTCGGACGAGGCCGACCGGGTCGGCACGGACGCCGCGGACGGGCCCGACGTCGAGGACGCCGCGGCGGAGGGTCGGGACCGGGACCTCCCGCTCGACCGTGTCCTGCGGGGCGATGCCCGGCAACGCGACGTCGACGAGTCCGGGTCCGACGGGGACCTCGACGCTCGTGGCGACCGTGGGCACGCGGCCCGGGTTCTCCGCCGTGATCCGGACCGTGGCCGTGCCCCCCACCGCGACCCTGCGGGTGGGCAGGTGCATCCGGACGGCCAGGCGCGACCGCCCGACCAACGCGACGAGCGCCACGACCGCGAGCACGACACCGGTCCAGCCGACGGCGACGACCTCACGCAGCCCGTACCGGTACCCGAGGACGAGCGCGACCGCCGTGAGCACCGCCACGGTCCAGCCGAGTCCGGTGACGACCGACGCGACCTGCCCCCCGACCCGCGCGCCGAGCCTCCCGACCGCTCGCGCGAGACGGGCTGCGCCCGCCACGGCATCCGCCGCCCCGCCTCGGGAGCCGCCGACCAGGTGGGTGCGCGCGTTCGTCGCGCCGAGCGTCGCGGTCCGTTCGACGCCCGGGCGACGCGACCGGGTCCCTCCCGGCCGACGGGACGCCGTCCCGGTCGGGGCCCGGTCGCGGGTGGCGCGGTCGGTCACGGAGCCACCCGGTCGACGGGCGGCGGTGTCTCGACCACGAGCTGCGCGACGACGCTCGTCGTGCTGACGCCGTCGAACTCCGCCTCGGCGTCGAGCACGATCCGGTGTGCCAGGACCGGCTCGGCCAGCGCCTTGACGTCGTCGGGGGTCACGTAGTGCCGTCCGCTGAGCGCGGCGAAGACGCGGGCTGCTCGCATGAGCCCCATCGCGCCCCGCACGCTGACGCCGAGACGCACCTCACTCGACGCTCGGGTGCCGTCGACGAGTCGCGCGACGTAGTCCGCGATGACGGGGTCGACGTGGACGGTGCGGGCGAGCGCGGCCATCTCGGTGATCGTGGCGGCGGGCACGACGCTCGCGAGCGGCACCGACGCGGAGGGTGCGGACGGGGTCTCGAGGATCCGCACGGTCGCCGCGTGATCCGGGTACCCGATCGACGTCTTCATGAGGAAGCGGTCGAGCTGCGCCTCGGGCAGACGGTACGTTCCCGCCTGTTCGATCGGGTTCTGCGTGGCGATGACCATGAACGGTGCGGCGAGACGATGCGTCACGCCGTCCACGGTCACGGCGGACTCCTCCATCGCCTCGAGGAGCGCGGACTGCGTCTTCGGGCTCGCTCGGTTGATCTCGTCGGCGAGCACGACGTTGGCGAACACCGGACCGCGGTGGAACTCGAACTCGCTCGTGCGCTGGTCGTACACGCTGATGCCCGTGATGTCGCCCGGCAGCAGGTCAGGCGTGAACTGGATCCGGGCAGTCGAACCCTGCACGCTCTGCGCGAGCGCTCGGGCCATGCTCGTCTTGCCCGTGCCCGGGACGTCCTCGAGCAGCAGGTGCCCCTCGCTCAGCATCGCCGTCACCGCGAGTCGGATCACGAAGGTCTTGCCGAGCAGCACCTGCTCGACGTTCGTGACGATGCGGCCGGCGACGTCGGCGAACCAGGTCGCCTGCTCGGGGGTCATGCTCATGCGGATGTCGTTCCTCTGCGGTGGTGGTGACGTCGGTCACGCGCCGTTCAGCCGTCGGTCGATTGTGGAACGGCCGGCGTGGTGATCGGCGCCGACGCGCCCGTCGGGTCCTGCTGTCCGTTCACCGTCGCCTGCACGCGGATCGTGTCGTACCCCACGGGCACCGGGTCCGTGGTGGTGAACGCTTCGCCCGTCACCGGGTCCGTGTCGGTGCACAACCCCGAGGCTCCACCGATGCAGTAGCTGACGTCGTAGCCGGTGGGCGCGAGCCGACCGTCGTTGTCCGGGGCGTTCACGACGGGCGCCTGGCCCTGCACGGCGCTCGCGATGGTCGCACGCGTGGTGAAGGGCTGGACGGACACGGGGTCGCTCGTGCTGCAGTAGTCGTCCGACGCCGTCGCGCAGGCCACCAATTGGATGGCCGCCTGGTCACCGTACCCGGTGCCGGTCGACCACGTGTCCCCGGTCAGCGGCACCGCCGAGCCACCGTTCACGGTGTAGGCGTAGTGGTCCACGCGACCCCTGGCCGAGGACACCCCGCTGATCCGGATCTGCCAGTTCGGCGAGGTCGGGTCCACCTGCTCGACGTCGACGCTGCCCGTCGGCGTCGCCGGCGGCGCGTAGCTCGTGACGCTCGTCGGGGCGCTGGCGCTGCAGAAACGGCCGTTGTCGGCGTACGCGACGTACTGGTAGTCGCCGTCGCCGCTGATCGTGTCGGTGTCGGTCGCTCCGAACGTCGCACCGGCTCCCGTCGGCGGGCAACCGGACGGGATCGCGGCGCCCGGATCGAACCGGGCGATCGTCAGGCGCGTGGCCGTGCCTCCGGCCCAGTCGGCCTCCGCGGAGGACAGCCGCACCGTGGTCCGTCCTTGGCCGTCGGGGCTGCCCGTGGCCGAGAGCGACGGGGTTGCCGGCTGACCGACGGCCGTCGCGGCGGCGGACGTCCGCTCGTTCCAGTCCGCGGTCGAGAGGACGAGGGCCGCGTTCCGCGCCGACACGGTGGCGGTGTACTGGCCGCCCGGCTGCAGGCCGTCGAACGAGGTGGACGTGGTCGCCGCGCCGACCGTCTGCGCCTGCGTGCCGGACGGCCCCTCGAGGGTGACGACGTAGTTCGAGACCGTGGACCCCGTGCCCGGTCGTGGGACGGCCGCCCACTGCACGACGAGCCGACGTGGCGTCTCCTTGGCCGGCGTGACCGTCACCGAGGCCGGGGCCGCCGGGATGAAGTCGTCGCTCATCACGGCGCTCGCCCCGGACGGCTTCGAGCTGCCGGCCGCGTTCACCGCGGTGACGGTGAACGTGTACCGCTCCTGCGGATCGAGGTCGGTGAGCGTGCAGACGGTGCTCGCACCGCAGTCGTGCGTCGCGGTGCGGCCACCCGAGGTCCGGCTGGTCACGCGGTAGTCCGAGATGGCGGCGTTGTTGGCCGCCGGTGCGTTCCAGGTGAGCGACAACGACCCACCCTGGTACGTCCCCGTCCTGGTGGGCACGGAGGGCTGCTCCGGGACGTCCTGGACCGACACGGTGACGTCGCCCCAGACGTACCGGTCGCGGTCGTTCGTCGCGTCCGCGACCTCGTACTGCAGGTGGGTGTCGACGGGGCGAGCGGACGCGGCCACCCGGACCGTCAGGCGCGCACGGTCGGCGCTCGGGGTGATCGACACGCCCGCGGGGACGCCGCCGGACAGTCCGCGGATCGCGACCACCCGCAGGGGCCGACCGGGGAACGGGTTGGTCGCGGCGTCGTTCGCCAGGACGTCGACGTCGGCGGTCTGTCCACGCTTGACGACGGCGCGGTCCGCGGCCGGCTGCACGAGCGGACGGGTCGACGCCACGACCTCCACCGCGATCGTGCCGCTGCGACCCGCCGCACTCCGGTCGGCGACGCCGACGCCGACGGAGGCCGTCGAGCCCTTGGTCGCGTCGTCGTCGACCGCGAGCGTCATCCGCTGCCCGCTGATCGTCGCCGTGACGCCGCTGGCGGGGCGGCTCACGACGTCGTAGCGCAGCTCGCCGAGGTCCTTCGGGTAGGGGTAGTCCGTCAGCCTCGTGAGGTCCACCGTCCGGCGGTCACCCGGCTGCAGCTCGATCGTGCTCCCGGTGAACGACGGCGGCTGGTTGGTGCGCGGGGTCACCTTGATCGGCAGGACGAGCGTCGCCACGCGGCCCTTGCCTCCGTTCGCGTCGGAACCGTCGGTGACCTCGAACGAGATCGAGGCGTTCCCGTAGTAGAGCTTGGCGGAGGTGAACGACAGGGTGGTCGGGTCGACGACGAGGTCGGCCCCGTTCGCATGGGTCGCCTTGACGGTGCTCGGGTCGGTCACGTGCGCGACGGCGCCGTTGGCCGTCACCACGTACTTCGACAGCGGGATCTGGACCGTCGACTCGCTCCGCACCGTGATCGCCGGGGCGGTGCGGTCGATCTGCGGCAGCGCGTCGTCGAGTCCGGGCACGTGCACGAACGCGTACGAGACGACGTCAGGGTGGTCGCGACGCGCGACGGAGAACGGGATGATCCGGGACCGGGCCGTCACCGGGACCACGATCCGGCCCGACCGCGTGACCCGCGCGCCGTCCGCGTAGCCGCGGACGAGCCCGACGCGGAGGTCCGCGGTCGAGCCCTCGGCGAAGAACGTGTTCGCGAGGACGTCGACGGAGACCGCCTTGCGATGCAGGATGTCGACGAGGTCGAGGGTGGAGTCCGAGACCTCCGGCCGGAGCGGTGCGGCGTCCCGGTCGACGGTGACGGTGAGGAAGGCCGTGCTCGCACCGCCGTCGTCGTTCGCGACGGTGTAGAGGACCGCGAAGTCGCCGCGTCGGGCCGCCGGCGGGGGCGTGACCTTGACCTCCTGGTGCCGCAACACACGGGCCTCGAGACCGGGACCGTTCGGCTCGGCTCGCGTGACCCGCAGGTCACCGCCGTCCGGATCGGAGTCGTTCTCGAGGACCCGGACGGTCACGCTGCCGCCCGGCCGGATGGTGACGTGGTCCGCCTGGGCGACCGGGTTCGACGCCTGGTCCGCCCGCGGCGCGATGCCGACGCGGATGGTCCCGGTCGCACGGGCGCCCAGGGCGTCGACCACCGTGTAGGTGAACTGGTCCGTCCCTGCGGAGTAGTCCCCCGCCGCGTAGTCGAGCGTGGACGCGGTGACGTCGCTGACGGAGCCCTTGTCCGGGTTCGACGCGACTCCGACGAGCTGGACGGAGTCGCCGTCCGGGTCGATCCCCGACAGCGGCACGGTCACCCGCACCGTCTGCCCCGCCACCGCCCGCGCCGTGATCGTGTCCGGGACCGGTGCGGCGTTCGTGGCGGCGTCCCGCTCGCGCACGGCGATCGAGACGACGGCGTCCGCGTGTTGGCCGTCCGGTCCGTCCACGCGGTACACCGCCGTGTAGTTGCCAGGGGTGTCGGGGGCGAGGTACCGGAGGGTGTCTCCCGACACGAACAGCAGACCGGCACCGGCCGGCAGGTTCTGCACCAGGTCCGGCTCGAGCGTCAACGGCTCTCCGTCCGGCTGCGTGTCGTTCGCGAGCACGTCGATCGTCGCCACGTCGCCGACGCGGACGGTCGCGCTGTCGGGCTGGGCGACGGGTGGTTGGACGTGGTCCGGTTCGGGGACCTCGATGACGGTCACCGTGCCGGTGCTCGACGCGAGCCCGTTGGTCTCGGTGTAGGTGAAGGTCACGGGCCCGGAGAGCGGAGCGATCAGCGTCACCCGGACGGTGTGCTGGTCGAGCACGGTGGCCTGCACGCCGCTGCCGCCGTCGACCCCGCTGAGTCCCGTGACGAGCAGGACGCCCCCTGCCGGGTCGATGTCGGTGGCCGTGACGTCCGTGTCCTTCGTGGAGAGCGTGTCCACGAAGACCGTCTTCGGCGTCGTGATGGGCGCGGTCGAGGCGTCCGGCGCCGCCTCGACGGTGACGCGGACGACTCCGGTGGCGGTCTTGGTGCCGTCGGTCACGGTGTAGGCGAGCAGGTGGTCGCCCGGTACGGCGCTCGATACGACGAAGGTGCCCGCGTCGTAGCTCGGCGTCAGCGTGGTCCTGGCCACCGCCGGGACGCTGGTCAGGGTCACCGTGCCGTTGCCGCCGCGCACGTGGTCGAGCGGGTGCACCGTCAGGGGTTCACCCGCGTACGCCTGCACCGCGAACGAATCCGCGGACAGGGGCGCCTTGCCCTGTGCGTCCACGTCGACCGTGAGGGTCCCCCGTCCCTGCAGGCGCCCGTCGCTCACGACCAGCTGCACGGTGCGCTCGCCGGTGCGACCGGAGTGGTCGGTCACGTCCACGACCCCGTCGGGCGTCGTGGTCACGGTGTCGCCGTCCGCCGCGGAGGCAGAGGCCAGGTAGACGGGGTCGCCGTCGGGGTCGACCCAGTCCGACAGCACGTTCGTCGAGACCGTGCCGGCACGGACGACGACGGCGTGGGTGTCGCGGACCTGCACGGGAGCGCCGTTCTGCGCGGGGGTCTTCACGGTGACGCTCACGGTCGCCGAGGCGGTGCCGCCGTTGCCGTCGCTGATCTCGTAGCGGAAGCGGACCGTGCCCGTCGCTCGCGGCGAGAGGGTGATCTGGAGCTGTTGCCGCTCGTCGATGCGGGCGAGCGTCCCCGTCGTACGATCGATGCTGCCGAGGTCCTCGATGACGATCGGGTCCCCGTTGGGGTCGTAGTCGTTGAGGAGCACCGGCAGGACCGTCGTCCGGCCCGGCCGCGCACCGAGGACGTCGTCGGTTGCGACAGGCGGCTTCTGCTCGGTGTCCGCCGTCGCGTCGTCGGACGAGGCCTGTCGTTGCTGCCGGTCGTCCTGCTTCTGGATCAGGTCGCCCCAGTTGTCGATGAGCTGCCCACTCCGGTCGATCGCCCAGGTGCGCCCGGACTCCGGGTCGTTGGCCACGACCGTGTCGCCGTTGTGCTGCACGGTGAGTGACGCCCCCGACGGCACCGCGTCGAGTCGTTGCACGGCTCGACCGTCGCACGTGTCCACGGCCTGGCCCCCGCTCCACGCGCCGAACGTGCACGAGCCGTCGACGTAGGGGCGCGCGGGCGTGCCGGAGACGCCGAGGCGCACCGCCGTCACCCCGCCCGAGGGTGAGACCCGCAGGAGTCCGGCAGCACTCGCCACGGTCACCGCGGTTCCGGACGACGAGGACCGTTGGAGGGTCGCCCGACCGCTCACCCGGTCGCCGAGGGCGACGCGCCGGCCGTCGATCGCGAGCACGGAACTCGTGCGGTCCAACACGGCCAGGTGGTCGCCGACCACCGCGGTCTGGAGGTCGTGCTTCCGGGACATCGCGACGTCGAACGTCCGCCGGACGCTCAGGGACGTCCCCACCGCGACGAGCGACGCGGTGCCGGTGCGGGGCGAGTAGACGGCCACGTCCGAGTCATCGGCATCGAACACGGCGTCGGCACCGAGGGTGAGGTCGGCCTTCGTGGCGGTGTCGAACGCACCGATCGCGTCGGCAGGGGTCGCCCACAACTGCCCCGTGTCACCGTTGCCGATCACCCCCGTGCCGCCGGCCAGGAACACCTGCGGGGATCCCGAGGGCAACGTGACCGGATCCCCGAGGGTGGCGTCGGCGACGTCCACCCGCGTGAGCGTGCCCTTCGTCTCGTCGACGCTCCACACCCGGTGGCCTCGCTGCACCACCGCGAGGGTGTCCGAGGCGGCCGCGACCGCCGTGTTGAGCTGGAGCACGCCGGTGTTCGCGCGGCCGACCGCTCCGTACTGTCCGCTCGGGACCCACACGGTCCCGTCGCCGAGGTCCACCCGCTGCGTGTGGTAGCCGCTCGAAACGATCGCGGTGGTGGCGACGACGACCATCACCACGAACGCGACGATCGTGGTGATGAGCACCGAGCGGTGCCGTCGCAGTACGACGCGCAGCACCTAGTCGTCCCCGATGGTGACGCACTTCTGGGCGCTCTGGTCGCCGTTCTTGCCGTCCCGGTTGACCGCGACGGCGACGCATTCCTCGTCGCCCCGCTTGCCCGAGACGACGAAGCTCCGCCCGGTCTGCTGGCTCGTGCCGCCGTTCGAACTGATGACGTACGTGTCACCGGCGCGTGTGCCCGGGTCACCCCAGCGGAACGTGACGGTCGTGCCGACGGTCGTCGCCCGGATGTCCGACACGGTCGGGATCGATCCCGAGCCGGTCCGGGTCAGCACCAGCGTCGCCGACACGGCGACCACGGCGACCACGACGGCGGCCAGGGCGGCCCACAGCAGGGTCGACCGCGACCGCCGGCCGACCCGGGCCGTCGACGCGCTGCGGTGCACCGTGCCGACGCTCCGGGACGCCGTGGTCGTGAGCCCGCCGCGCGGGGACTGCCGCGCACGGCGCCGACGGCCACCGGCGACCGGCGCGGCGACGTTGCGGAGCATGGTGCGGTCCGTGGCGTCACCGACCGACGCCATCGCCCAGTTCTCGACCTCGACCTCGGCCGGGGTCTGCGGGAGACCGAGTTCTGCCTCCACCTGTTGGAGTCCGCGGACGAACTCGATCGCCGTCGCGGGCCGCTGTTCCGGGCGTCGGGACATCGCCGCCGCGAGGAGCCGCTCGAGCGACGGGGGGACGTCGGGCCGCCCGGTCGGCTTCGGCGTGCCCTTGTCGATGCGGCCCATGAGGTCGTCCGCACCGTTCGCGCCACCAGGTACCTCGAAGGGGCTCCGGCCGGCGAGCAACGAGTACACCGTCGCGGCGAGCGAGTAGACCTCGGACTGCACCGAACCGCGGGACTCGTCCATGAGCACCTCGGGCGCGGACCACGGGATCGACATCCCGATCGGTTCGTCCGGGTCGGCCTCGCCGATGGAAGCGGCGATACCGAAGTCCGACAACACCGGGCTGCCGTACGCGGTGCGGAGGATGTTGGAGGGCTTGACGTCCCGGTGCAGGACGCCCTCGCGGTGCGCGGTCTCGAGGGCGGACCCGACGCGGACACCGATCGCGAGGACCTCGGACACCGGGACCGGGTCCCGACGGTAGCGCTCGCTCAACGACGCCGAGCAGAGCTCCATCACGAGGTACGGCCGACCGTCGGCCGCCACGCTGGCCTGGAGCACCGTCAGGATCGACGGGTGGGTGCTGAGCCGCGCCATGAGGTTCGCCTCGGACTGGAACGACTGCCGCACCCGGTCGTCGACGACCTCGTCGAGGAGGACCTTGACCGCGACCTGGCGACGCGGCATGTTCTGCTCGTACAGGAACACGTCGGCGAACCCGCCCGATCCCAGGACGTGCACGTACGTGAAGCCGGGGAGCACGGGTGGCGTGGACGGCAGGCGGCGGGCCATGACCTCTCCTTACGACCACGTGCTCCGAGCGCGACCGCGATCCGGCCCGCAACCCCTCGATTCTACGGAGCGGTCCCGGCGTCGTCGGTCGGTCTGTGGACAACTGCACGGCGTCGGCACCCCAGTTCGGGGGTGGTGACGGACCTCAGGCGGACCGGTGGCGGGGCAGCGTGTCCTCGACGTCGTCGGCGTGCGGCGCGGCGTCGACCTGCAGGACCACGACCGTCACGTTGTCGCGGCCACCGGCGACGATCGCGTCACCCACCAGGCGCTCGGCGAGCTGCTGCGGGTCGTCCACCTTCGCCGCGATCCGGGAGATCCCCACGTCGCCGATCTCCTTCGTGAGACCGTCGGAGCAGATGATGTAGCGGTCACCCGCGTGCAGCGGCAGCGTCCAGAAGTCGGGCTCCGGCGTCTCGCCGAACCCGACCGCGCGCGTGATGACGTTGCTGTCCGGGTGAGACTCGGCGTCCTCGGCGCGGAGCAGCCCGGCATCCACCATCTCCTGGACCACAGAGTGGTCGACGGTCACCCGTCGCATCGCGCCGTTCTCGACACGGTAGGTCCGCGAGTCCCCGACATTGAACACGAGCGCCGCGGGGACGCCCCCTGCCGCGATGATCGCGACGCCCGTCACGGTGGTGCCGGCACCGATCGCGTTGCCCCCGGCCGCGCGCTCGATGTCCGACGTCGCGCGCACGAGCGCGGCCTGGATCGCGTCCTCCGAGGCGAAGACGTCGCGGAGCGCCCCGAGACGACGGACCACCGCGTCGCTCGCCCGGTCCCCCGCGAGGTGGCCGCCCATGCCGTCCGCCACGACGAAGAACGGCGACTCGACGAGGTAGCTGTCCTCGTTGTGGTCGCGACGCCGACCGACGTCGGTCGCGGCCCCCCACGAGAGCGTGAGGGCACCGCCGTCCGCACCGGGCAGGGCCAGGGAGTGCGCCGACGTCGGTCGGCCGAGTTCCGTCACGGGTGGGTCGCTCTCAGTCGTGGTGTCGTGGGATCGGTGGGAGGTCGAGGGGGTCACCGGCCAGACCGCCGCGGGTCGCTTCCGGGATGCGGAGGTGACGGGACAGGATCTCGACGGTGTTGCCGTCCCCGATGTCCACCACCGTACCGGTGAGCACGACGATCGCGGCACCGGAGGGCATGCGGAACGGACGGGCACCGGGCGCACGCACGACCGTGCCGTTCGTGGACGCGAGGTCCTCCACGACGACGGCGGTTCCCTCAGCGCGGACGGCGAGGTGCGAGCCCGAGACCTCACCGTGCCGGGAGGGCACGGTGACGAGCAGCGGCCGTGCGGTGAGCGGCACCCGCGGTGGTGCGGGACGACGACCGATGACCACCGGCCGGTCGAGCCGGACGACCTGTTCGCCGACCCGGATCGCCGGGACGCGCCCGGACTCGACGCCGTCGGTGCCCGGATGCGGCGACCCGGTCGTGGTCGACCCTGCCGTGGGCCGCGCCGGACCGCCGTCGTCACGGGCGTGCCGCACGTGGGGATGCGGCGGGGACGGCCGCGTCACCGGACGTCCAAGGATGGTGTCGTCGTCCTCGCCCATGTCCACCTCCCCGGATCGGTCGTTCCACCGTAGTCGACCGTGCTCCCCTGCCCGCGAGGGCGGCACTCGTCACACTGTCGCGGGTTCGAGGGTCTCCGCCACGAGGTCCCATCCGTCGGACGTCCGATCGAGCCCGATCCCGACCGTCCGAGCCCAGTCGGCGAGGTCCGACATGGACCCCGGCTCGATCTGAGCCCGACCGAGTGCGGAGACGAGCCGGCCCTTCGCGGTCTTGTTCCAGTGGTTCAGCGCGCGGCGACGGCCGTCCGTTCCCTCCGACACGACGCGGAGCCGGACCGATCCGGACACCGGCCCGAGCGCACGGTACCCCTCGGAACGGAGGTCGAGCACGACGCCGTCGACTCCGCGCGATCCGAGCGCCCGCGCGGTCGACCCCGGCCACACGCTCCCCAGGCGGAGGTTCCCCAGCCGCGCGTCGTGGGACAGGCGGTAGGCCGGGATCGGATCACCAGCCGCGATGGGACCGAACATCGCGGACTGCACGATCACGTGTCGCTGCCACCACTCGCGGACCGCCGGCGGCGCGGAGGACGCGTCGAGTGGGTCGTACAGGACACCCGTGTACCGCTCCACGGCCGGGAGGGTCGGCGCACCCTCCAGGGAGAGGTTGCGGAGACGCTCCCCCACGGATCGCGGACCGAGTCGCAGCGCGTACCGCGCCGACTCGTCGTCAGAACTGACGGAGCGGGCCGCGGCGATCACCGCGACCCGCTCACTGGTCAGTTCTGGGAACGACAGCGCACCGAGGTCGAAGGGGCGCGTGTCGTCACCGCCCTCCCGCTTGGTCTCCGACGGCGGGAGGAGGATCGTCAGTCCGCTCAGGCCCGTCCTCCGGTGGACGCGAGGGCGGCCTGGCGCGCCACGATCGTGACGGTGTCGTGTTCGACCGACAGGAAGCCGTCTTCGGCGTCCGCGTGGACGGTGCTCCCGTCGGCGCGCGAGATCCGCACCTGCCCCTGCGCGAGGATGGCGAGCATGGGCTCGTGCCCCGCGAGGACACCGATCTGCCCCTCGGTCGTCCGGGCCACGACCATGGTGGCGTCGCCCGTCCAGACCTCTTGGTCGGCCGACACGACGCTCACGGTGAGACCGGCCATGATCAGCGGTTCTCCTTCTGGATCTGCGCCCACTTCTCCTCGACGTCGGAGATCGCACCGACGTTGAAGAACGCCTGCACGGCGACGTGGTCGAACTCGCCGTCCGCGATGGCGCGGAACGACTCGATCGTGTCCTTGAGCGGGACGGTGGAGCCCTCGACGCCCGTGAACTTCTTCGCCATGTAGGTGTTCTGCGAGAGGAACTGCTGGATCCGACGAGCACGCTCGACGGTGATCTTGTCCTCTTCGGAGAGCTCGTCCACACCGAGGATCGCGATGATCTCCTGCAGCTCCTTGTTCTTCTGGAGGATCTGCTTGACGCGGGTCGCGGTCTCGTAGTGGTCCTGGCCCAGGTAGCGCGGGTCGAGGATGCGCGAGGTCGACGCGAGCGGGTCGACCGCCGGGTACAGGCCCTGCGACGCGATCTCACGCGAGAGCTCCGTCGTCGCGTCGAGGTGTGCGAACGTCGTGGCCGGCGCCGGGTCGGTGTAGTCGTCGGCCGGCACGTAGATCGCCTGGAGCGAGGTGATCGAGTGGCCCCGCGTCGAGGTGATGCGCTCCTGGAGCACACCCATCTCGTCGGCGAGGTTCGGCTGGTAGCCCACCGCGGACGGCATGCGACCGAGCAGCGTCGAGACCTCGGAGCCCGCCTGCGTGAAGCGGAAGATGTTGTCGATGAACAGCAGCACGTCCTGCCGCTGGACGTCGCGGAAGTACTCGGCCATGGTCAGGGCCGACAGCGCCACGCGGAGGCGCGTTCCCGGCGGCTCGTCCATCTGGCCGAACACCAGGGCGGTCTTGTCGAAGACCCCGGCCTCGTCCATCTCGCCGATGAGGTCGTTGCCCTCACGGGTGCGCTCACCGACGCCCGCGAACACCGACACACCGCCGTGGTCCTGGGCGACGCGCTGGATCATCTCCTGGATGAGGACGGTCTTGCCGACACCCGCACCACCGAACAGGCCGATCTTGCCACCCTGCACGTACGGGGTGAGGAGGTCGATGACCTTGATGCCCGTCTCGAACATCGTGGTCTTCGACTCGAGCTGGGCGAACGCCGGGGCCTTGCGGTGGATGGGCCAGCGCTCGGTGATCTCGATGTGCTCACCGGGCTGGGCGTTGAGGATGTTCCCCGTGACGTCGAACACCTTGCCCTTGGTGACGTCACCGACCGGCACCGAGATCGGCGCACCGGTGTCGCGGACCTCCTGGCCGCGGACGAGGCCGTCCGTCGGCTTGAGGGCGATCGCGCGCACCAGGTCGTCGCCGAGGTGCTGGGCGACCTCGAGCGTGATCTCCTGCTGGTTCTCGCCGAGCGTGATCGTCGTGTGGAGCGCGTTGTAGATGTCGGGGATCGCGTCGTGCGGGAACTCGATGTCGACGACGGGGCCCGTGACGCGGGCGATCCGGCCGACGCCGGGTGCCGACGACGACTCGACCGCGATGGTGGCGGTGTCGGTCATGGCTGGTGCCTTCCTGGGGGTGGTTTCTGACCCTGGTGGGGTTACTTCTTGGTGCCGGAGAGCGCGTCGGCACCGCCGACGATCTCGGAGATCTGCTGGGTGATCTCGGCCTGACGCGCGTTGTTCGCGAGCCGCGTGAAGTCGCGGATCAGCGAGTCCGCGTTGTCACTGGCGGACTTCATCGCGCGCTGGCGAGCAGCGTGCTCCGAGGCGGCGGACTGCAGCATCGCGTTGAAGATGCGGCTTTCGATGTAGACGGGCAACAGGGCGTCGAGGACGGCGTCCGCGTCCGGCTCGAACTCGTACAGCGGGAGCGGAGCGTCGTCCGCCGGAGCGTCGACTCCCTCGACCACCTCGAGCGGCAGCAGTCGCACGACCTGCGGCTCCTGGGTCACGAGGCTCACGAACCGGTTGAACACGATGTGGATCTCGTCCACACCGCCCTCGGACGTCTCCTGCAGGAACTTGCCGACGACCGCGTCGCCGATCTCCTTGGCCGTCGAGAAGGACGGCTGGTCCGTGCCGCCGATCCACTGCCGCTCCGAGTCACGCTGGCGGAACGAGAAGTACCCGACCGACTTCCGGCCCACGAGGTAGTAGACGACGTCCTTGCCCTCGCTGCGCAGCAGCGACGCGAGCTCCTCGGTCTGCTTCAGCACGTTCGAGCTGAACGCACCGTTCAGCCCGCGGTCCGACGTGAACACGACGATCGCGGCACGCGTCGAGCTGGCCGGTTCGGTCGTCAGCACGTGCTCGACGTTCGAGAAGGTGGCCACGGCGGACACGGCACGCGTCACGGCCCGCGAGTACGGGCCGGACGCGGCCATGCGGGCCTGCGCCTTCTGGATCCGCGACGCGGAGATCAGCTCCATGGCGCGCGTGACCTTCTTGGTCGTCTGCGCCGAGCGGATGCGCTGCCGGTAGACCCGGAGTTGTGCTCCCATTGCTGTCCGTTCTTGTTCGGGAGGTGGAGATCGTCAGGACGCGCGGACCCGGAGGTCAGCGGCGTCCGCGGACGATCTGCTCCTGATCGACGTCGTCGGCGTCCGCTGCGGCGAACTGCTCGTTCCCGACCGAGGCGAGCGTCTTGCCCTCGCCCGTCTGGAACCCCTTCTTGAAGTCGTCGATCGCCGCACCGAGCGCCGAGATCGTGTCGTCGTCGAGGACGTTCGTCTCGCGCAGCGTGTCGAGGATCGACGTGTTGCGCTTCAGGTGGTCGAGCAACTCGGCCTCGAACCGGAGGACGTCCGACACCGGGACCTCGTCGAGCTTGCCGTTGGTGCCGGCCCAGATCGAGACGACCTGGTCCTCGACGGGGTACGGCGAGTACTGCGGCTGCTTGAGGAGCTCGGTGAGCCGGGCTCCGCGGTCGAGCTGACGACGCGAGGCCTGGTCGAGGTCCGAAGCGAACATCGCGAAGGCCTCGAGCGCCCGGTACTGGGCGAGTTCGAGCTTGAGCGTCCCGGAGACCTTCTTGATCGACTTGACCTGGGCGTCGCCCCCGACGCGCGACACCGAGATGCCCACGTCGACCGCCGGACGCTGGTTCGCGTTGAACAGGTCCGACTGCAGGAAGATCTGGCCGTCCGTGATCGAGATCACGTTCGTCGGGATGTAGGCCGAGACGTCGTTGGCACGGGTCTCGATGATCGGCAGGCCCGTCATCGAACCGGCACCGAGCTCGTCGGACAGCTTCGCGCAACGCTCGAGGAGCCGGGAGTGCAGGTAGAAGACGTCACCCGGGTAGGCCTCGCGCCCCGGCGGACGACGGAGGAGGAGGGACACCGCGCGGTAGGCCTCGGCCTGCTTCGACAGGTCGTCGAAGATGATGAGGACGTGCTTGCCGCCGTACATCCAGTGCTGACCGATGGCCGAGCCGGTGTACGGGGCGAGGTACTTGAAGCCCGCGGGGTCGGAGGCGGGGGCGGCGACGATGGTGGTGTACTCCATCGCGCCGGCGTCCTCGAGCGCACCCTTGACGGAGGCGATCGTCGAACCCTTCTGGCCGATCGCGACGTAGATGCAGCGCACCTGCTTGTCGACGTCGCCGGACTCCCAGTTGGCCTTCTGATTGATGATCGTGTCGATCGCGATGGCCGTCTTGCCGGTCTGGCGGTCGCCGATGATGAGCTGACGCTGACCGCGGCCGATCGGGATCATGGCGTCGATGGCCTTGATGCCGGTCTGCATCGGCTCGTGCACCGACTTGCGGGCCATGACGCCCGGAGCCTGGAGCTCGAGGGCGCGGCGGCCCTCCGACGCGATCTCGCCGAGGCCGTCGAGCGGGGTGCCGAGCGGGTCCACGACGCGCCCGAGGTACCCGTCGCCGACGGGGACGGAGAGCACCTCGCCGGTGCGGGTGACTTCCTGGCCCTCTTCGACGCCGGCGAACTCGCCGAGCACGATGACGCCGATCTCGTCCTCGTCGAGGTTCTGCGCGAGGCCGAGCGTGCCGTCCGCGAAGCGGATCAGCTCGTTGGCCATGACGCCGGGGAGGCCCTCGACGTGGGCGATGCCGTCGGCTGCGTCGATCACGTGACCGACCTCGGCCGTGGAGGCCTTCGTCGGCTCGTAGTTCGAGACGAAGTCCTTCAGGGCATCACGGATCTCATCGGGGCTGATGGTGATGTCTGCCATGGGGATATTCCTTGTTGGTTTTCGAGACCGATGGCCCCGAGGTGTGTGTGCCCGTTCGAGTCGGACCTCGACGGCCCCACCCTGGTTCATCTCGGACGCGTTGCTGCTGACCGTGTGGTGTCGAGGGTACGTCCTGCCCCCGACCTCGTGCTCAACCGGCGAACTCGAGGCGCAACTGCTGGAGCCGCGTGTTGACGGTGCCGTCGATGACGTCGCCGCCGACCTGGACCCGGATGCCGCCGACGACGGTGGGGTCCACGACCTCGTTCAAGTTGATCGTGCGCCCGTACCGGTTGGCGAGCGTCCGGCCGAGGCGATCCCGCTGCTCGTGCTCGAGCGGTGCGGCGCTGATCACCACGGCGACGACCTGGTCCGCCTCCGCGGCGACGATCTCGGACGCGGCCCGCACGATCTCACCGATCCGGCGACCGCGCGGCTGCTGCACGAGGGCCGACAGGATCGCGATGGTCTGCGCCGAGGCCTTGCCGTCGAGCAGTCGCTCCACCAGTGCCGCCTTCTGCTCGGGGCTCCCGAGCTTCGTGCCGAGTGCGAGCTCGAGGTCGGCATCGGAACGGACGGCGGTCTCGAACGTGAAGAGCTCGCGCTCGATCGACGTCTCGGGTCCGGCACTGCGCGCGAGAGCGCGGATGCCCGCGTCCTCGATGCCCGCGAGGAGGTCCAGGTGCGACGACCACCGCTCCGCGACGACCGCCGAGAGCACCGCGCGGACCGCGTCCGAGCGCGAGGCGAACACCCGCTGGACGAGCGCACGCTTGCCGTCGGCGTCCGCCGTGGCGTCGCCGAACACACCGAGGAGCTGGGGAGCGCCGGCGATGGTCCGGCCCGCCGAGAGGATCTCGACACCGGCGGACAGGTCCGCGGCGTCTCCGAGCTCCGCGAGGGTCTCGCGGACGGCCTCGAGTGCGGTCCTGGTGGCGCTGCGCATCCTCAGTGCTCCGTTCCGGCCTCGGACCGCGCGGACGACGCCTCGAGGTCGGCGAGGAACCGATCGACCACCGCGGCGGCCTTCGCGTCGTCCTTGAGGGACTCGCCGATGACACCGGACGCGAGGTCGATCGCGAGCGATCCGACCTCGGAGCGCAGCGACTGCACGGCGCTCGCACGCTCGGCCTCGATCTGGGCCTGCGCGTTCGCGGTGATACGAGCGGCGTCGGCCGCGGCCTGCTCGCGGACCTCGTTGCCGATCGCGGTCGCGTCGGCACGGGCCTGCTCACGGATGCGCGCGGCCTCGGCACGGGCGTCGGCGAGCTGCTTGTTGTACTCGTCGAGCGCGGCGACGGCCTGCTGCTGGGCTGCCTCGGCCTTCTTGATGCCGCCCTCGATGGCCTCCGTGCGCTCGTCGAGCATCTTCGTGATGCGCGGCGTGACGACACGCCAGAACACGATGAAGATGATGATGAACGCGACGAGCGACCAGAGGATGTCATACGTCTCGGGGAGGAGCGGGTTGTGCGTCTCCCCGGCCGCGGTGATCAGTGCGTTCTGCATCGGGAGCCTTACGCGAAGATGTAGTACGTGGCGATGCCGATGAAGGCGAGCGCCTCGGTGAAGGCGATACCGATGTACATCAGGGTCGTCAGGCGGCCCTGGAGCTCGGGCTGGCGGGCGACCGACTCGATCGTCTTGCCCACCACGATGCCGACGCCGATGGCCGGGCCGATCGCCGCGAGGCCGTAGCCAACCGTCGCGATGTTGCCGTTGATTGCCGCGAGAACGGTCGTTGCGTCCACGTGTTTTCCTTCCTGGGGGTCGGTCCCGGCGGACGCCGGGACCGGAGTGAGGTTCGTTAGTGCTCGTCAGCCAGCGCGAGCTGGATGTACACAGCGGTGAGGAGCATGAAGACGTAGGCCTGGAGGAGCGCCACCAGGATCTCGAAGAAGCTGAACGCGATCCCGAACGCGAGCGTCCCGATCCCGAAGACCTTGAACAGGCCGTGCGACTCCGTGAAGAAGAACCAGGTCGCCGAGAAGAACAGGACGAGCAGGAGGTGCCCGACGACCATGTTCATGAGGAGTCGCAGCGTGAGCGTGATCGGCCGGAGCACGAACGTCGAGACGAACTCGATCGGCGTCACGATGACGTACAGGTACCAGGGCACACCGGGCGGGAACAGCGCGTTCCGGAGGAACGTCCCGGCGTGCTTCCGGAGTCCGGCGTAGATGAACGCGATGTAGGCGATCACCGCGAGCAATGCCGGCATCGCGATGCGGCTGGTGCCCTGCAGGTTGAGACCCGGGATGAGTCCGCTGAGGTTCATGAACAGCACGCCGAAGAAGATCGAGGCGAGCAGCGGCAGGTAACGCCGACCCTCGCGCTCGCCCAGGTTGTCGAACGCGTTGCGCCGCACGACGTCGAAGCCGTACTCGATCATCGCCTGCCCACGGTTCGGGACGAGCTTGAGCGCCCGGGTCCCGGCGAAGGCGAACACGAGCAGCACAGCGACCGCGATGAACCGGATGATGACGAGCCGGTCGATCTCGATCGGGGTCCCCGCGAAGAAGATCGGGTCGGGGAAGAACTCGTTGATCGAGGGACCCTGGAACGTCGCGGCGTCACTGCTCCCCGCCGCGACGGTCGAACCCGCAGCGGTGAGGGACAGGGGAAGAGCGTGGGATAGCAGCGCTGTCTCCTGTGTCGAGCGCGCAATGAGCACGCGGAGGTGGACTGAGTGGAGGCGATCCGATCGGAGCAACGGGGCTCGGCGACACGGACTTCCAGAAGCCTATCAGGTGTGGGAGCCTTCTCGGTCTCTCAGGCGCGAGGGTCCGACCGGCCGTCGCGGTCTCCCGGCAGCGGCACGTCGATGGGCACACGAGCCCGCGCGACCGCCGAGACGTCGATGACGAGGCTCCCGACGATGCCGACGATGATCGCGATCGCCATGACGACGCGGTCCACCCAGTCCTGGTCCCGCAGGACGGCGAGGATCACCACGAACAGGATGAACTTGACGAGCCAGGTACCCATCACGATGCCAAAGAAGGCACCGCTGATCATCTGCCCGCGGGAGACCCGGAGCGCGACGAGCACGCTCGCGGCCGTCAGGCCCAGGAACACCACGCTCATCACGGCGCCGACGAGACCACCGGCCAGGCCGGGACCACCCGCGACGAGGAGCCCGACGACGCCGCCGACGACGGCGAGGACGACCGCGAGCACGGCTCCCTGGACGAGGATCCGGCGGAAGACGGGGCGGACGTGGTCGAGCGCGTTCGGCGCGGGGGTGCTCATCAGCGGGACTCTCCGGTGGTCGGTCGGCGCGGCGATGGCGCCGCGTCCGGGATGGTGCGGGCGCCGTCGCGGCGGGACGCGGCGCGGTCGAGGGGATCGAGGGCCGGGTCGACCGGGACCTCGCCACCCGCCGCGCTCTGGGCGACGATCTCGGCGCGTTTCCTGCCGAGGGGCGCGAACGTGACGACGGCGCACACGAGGAAACCGACCGTCACGAACGCGAGCACCCAGTACCAGGGCAGGAACAGGAACAGCAGGCCTCCGACGGCCACGACGGCGGTCCAGCCGTAGAAGATGAGCACCGCGTGGAAGTGCGAGTGTCCCATGTCCAGCAGCCGGTGGTGGAGGTGCTTGCGGTCGGCCGAGAACGGGGACTTCCCCGCGCTCACCCGGCGGAACACCGCGAGTCCGAAGTCGAGCATGGGCACGACGAGGATCGCGAACGGCAGCAGGATCGGGATGAACACCGGGAGCAGCTGCGTCCGCGTGTGCACCGCCGCGGGGTCGATGTTGCCCGTGAGCGACACCGCGCTCGTCGCCATGAGGAACCCGACGAGCAGCGCTCCGGCGTCACCCATGAACAGCTTGGCGGGATGCCAGTTGAGCAGCAGGAAGCCGAAGCAGGCACCGACGAGGACCGCGGTCAGGAGGGACGGCAGGTTGAAGAAGAACTCGGTCTGCACGACGATGCGGTTCACGAAGAAGCTGTACAGGAAGAACACGCCGCCGCCGATGATCGCGACGCCCGCGACCAGCCCGTCGAGACCGTCGATGAAGTTGACGGCGTTCATGACGAGGACCACCGCGAGCACCGTGAAGATGAGCGACATGTAGCTCGAGCCGACCGTGAGCGAGTTGCCGATCGGGAGCGACACGATCGCGACGCCCTGCCAGGCGAGGATGCCCGCCGCGATGATCTGCCCGGCGAGCTTCGTCATCCAGTCGAGGTCCCAGATGTCGTCGGCGACCCCGAGCACGACGATGATCGTGGCGCCCGCCAGGACCGCCAGGACACGACCGGGCTCGGCGAACACGAGCCGGAAGTAGTCGACGCCCGCGATGTGCGGGAACACGAACCACGCGCACAGCAGCGACACGATGATCCCGAGGAACATCGCGATCCCGCCGAGGCGCGGGGTCGGCGTCCGGTGGACGTCACGCTCGCGGACCTTCGGGTACCACCGGTACCGCATCCCGAGCTTCCACACGACCCAGCTCAGCCCGAAGCTCACGGCGGCCGCGATGGCCCCGGCGAGCAGGTAGTACCTCATGTGACGAGGTCGCCACCGGCGACGCGCTCGATCTCGGCGTCGGGGATCACCCCGTGCCGGACGATGCGGAGCCCGCCCCCGGTCGCGAGACCGGTCGCGTCGACGATGGTCGAGCCGGTCGAGGCCGCGACGCCCTCGTGCGGGGCGAGCCGGCCACCGTCGAGGTACACCGCGACGCTGTCCCCGAGCATGGCCTCGGCCTCGTCGACGTCCATCGCGGCGGGCACGCCCGTGGCGTTGGCGCTCGACACCGCGAGCGGACCGACCTCGTGCAGGAGTTCGAGCGCGATGCGCTGGTCCGGCATGCGCAGCGCGACGGTGCCCCGGGTCTCGCCGAGGTCCCAGTCGAGCGACGGCTGCGCCGGGAGGATGACCGTGAGGCCGCCCGGCCAGAACTCCGCGACGAGATCACGCACGACCTCCGGGACCTCGGCGGCGAGGGCGTCGAGCGTGGCGATCCCGGGGATGAGGACGGGTGGCGGCGACTGCCGCGTGCGGCCCTTGGCGTCGAGCAGTCGCTGCACGGCCTTCGCCGAGAAGGCGTCGGCCGCGAGACCGTAGACGGTGTCGGTGGGGACGACGACGAGCTCCCCGCGACCGAGCGCGGCCCGTGCGAGCCGCATGCCGGTCAGGAGTCCGTCAGCATCGGAGCAGTCGTGTCGGGAGGCCATGGCCCGCCCATGATAGTGCGGGAGGATGGAGGCATCGTGGACCACCAACACCCTGTCTCCGGCGCGTCCTCGCACGCGACCGCCCCGGCACCGTCGCTCCTGTTCCTGTTCGACATGGACGACGTCCTCTACCGGTACGACTGGCGCACCCGCATGGCGGGCATGACGGCGCTCACCGGGCACGACCTCGACGAGCTGCGCCGACGGTGGTGGAACGACGAGGGTGAGTGGCGGGCCGAGGCAGGACACTGGCCGGACGGCGACTCGTACCTCGCGGCGCTCGAGACCGCGCTCGGGTGCCGCGTCCCCGAGCAGGAGTGGTCACGGATCCGCGGCTCGGCGATGACCCCGATCCCCCGCGCCCTCGACGCCGTCCGCACCGCCGCCCGGGCCGGGCGCGTCGCGCTGCTCACGAACAACGGCCCCCTCGCGGCCCGGCACATCGCGCGTTGGGCACCCGAACTCCCCGCGCTGTTCGGCGAGCACCTGAACACCTCGAGCGACTTCGGTGCCCGCAAGCCCGACCCCGAGGTCTTCCGCAGCGCCCTCCGTCACCACGGCGTGCCCGCCGTCCGCACGTTCTTCGCCGACGACCGGGTCGAGAACGTCGAGGGCGCGCGGCACGTCGGCATCACGGCCGTCCACGTCACGCCCGAGACGGACCTCGTCGCCGCCGTCGCCGCGTTCGTCGCCGGGCACGGCCGGTCGGGAGGCCCAGAGCAGCAGGACTAACGGGTCGCGGTGGTCGTGCGGTCCCGCCCGGTGAGGTCCTGGTGGGTCTCCGGACGCCGGAACCCCTCGGCAGCGAGCACGTCGCGCACCGCCGCCCCCTGGTGCTCCGCGTGTTCGACGACGAGTGCGCCGCCGGGCACGAGCAACCGGCGGGCCGTCCGGGCGAGCGCACGGACGGCGTCGAGACCGTCCGGGCCTCCGTAGAGCGCGACCGCCGGGTCGTGGTCCCGGACCTCGGGATCACGAGGCACGGCGTCGTCCGGCACGTAGGGCGGGTTCGACACGACGACGTGCACGGTCCCGTCGAGGTCGGGCACCGCGTCGGCGAGGTCGCCCTCGACGAGCCGGACCGCCCCGCCGTGGGCGTCGATGTTCCGGCGCGTCCAGGGCAGCGCCTCGGGTGACCGCTCGACGGCGACGACCCGGGCGGTCGGGACCTCGGTGGCGACCGCGAGGGCGATGGCGCCGCTCCCCGACCCGAGGTCGACCACGACGGGCTCCGCGACGGCCGTGGCCCGCGCCGCGTCGATCGCGAACTGCGCGACGGACTCGGTCTCCGGACGGGGCACGAACACCCCCGGGCCGACCGCGAGCGTCAGCGCACGGAAGTGGGCCTCGCCCGTGATGTGCTGCAGCGGTTCGCGGATCCGTCGGCGCGCCACGGCCAGCCGGAAGGCCGCGACGTGCGCCGGCTGGACGAGACCGCCGGTGACCGCGCGGGCGAGCACCGCCCCGCGCGACGTCGTGGTCGCCCACGCGAGCAGCAGCTCGGCGTCGACGTCCGGGGACGGCACACCGGCCGCGGCCAGCGCGGCAGCCGCTTCCCGCAGGAGGCGATCCGCCGCGAACGCGCCGTCGGCCTCGGTCGACTGCCGGACCTCCCCGTCGGAGCGCCCGCCCGGGGTGCTCACGCCGTCTGGTCCCCGATGTCGGCCAGGCGCGCCTCCTCGTCCATGCGGATGCAGGACTCGATCACGGGCTCGAGGGCGCCGTCCATGACCCGGTCGAGGTCGTACGACTTGTACCCGGTGCGGTGGTCCGCGATCCGGTTCTCGGGGAAGTTGTACGTCCGGATGCGCTCGGAGCGGTCCATGCCGCGGATCTGCGACCGACGGGCGTCGGAGGCCGCGGCGTCGAGTTCCTCCTGCTGCCGCGCGAGGATCCGCGCGCGGAGGACGCGCATGGCGGCCTCGCGGTTCTGCAGCTGCGACTTCTCGTTCTGCATCGACACGACGATGCCCGTCGGCAGGTGCGTGATGCGGACCGCGGAGTCCGTCGTGTTCACGGACTGACCGCCGGGGCCGGAGGACCGGTACACGTCGATCTTGAGGTCGTTCTGGTTGATCTCGACCTCTTCGGGCTCGTCGACCTCGGGGAACACGAGCACCCCGGTCGTCGACGTGTGGATGCGGCCCTGCGACTCGGTCGCCGGCACGCGCTGCACGCGGTGCACGCCGCCCTCGTACTTGAGGTGCGCCCAGACGCCCTGGGACGGGTCCGTCGCGTTCGACTTGATCGCCACCTGGACGTCCTTGAACCCACCGAGGTCGGACTCGGTGCGTTCGAGGAGCTCCGTCTTCCAGCCCTTGGACTCGGCGTAATGGGTGTACATGCGCAGGAGGTCGGCCGCGAACAGCGCGCTCTCGGCGCCGCCCTCGCCGCCCTTGATCTCCATGATGACGTCACGGCCGTCGTCCGGGTCGCGCGGGATGAGGAGCCGCCGCAGACGCTCCTGGGTCGCCTGCAGGTGCTCCTCGAGCGCGGGGACCTCCTCGGCGAACGCGTCGTCCTCGCGCGCGAGCTCGCGGGCGGCAGCGAGGTCCTCCCCCGCCGCCTCCCACGCCTCGTACGCCGACGTGATCTGGCTGAGCTCCGCGTATCGACGGTTGATCTTCTTGGCCCTGGCCGCGTCCGCGTGGACGGCGGGATCCGACAGCTGACGCGTCAGGTCCTCGTGTTCGGCCAGCAGCACCGCCACCGACTCGAACACCCGTTACTCCTGGTGGCCGTTGTGGCCGCTCGTCGCGGGCACCGACTTCTGGACCTGGACGAGGAACTCGACGTTCGACTGCGTCTCACGCAGGTTCCGCAGCACGATCTCGAGCGCCTGCTGCGGATCGAGACCGGCCAGCGCCCGACGGAGCCGCCAGGTGATCTTGACCTCGTCGTTCGAGAGCAGCATCTCCTCGCGACGCGTGCCCGACGCGTTCACGTCGACCGCAGGGAAGATCCGCTTGTCCGCCAGGTGGCGGTTCAGCCGGAGCTCCATGTTGCCGGTGCCCTTGAACTCCTCGAAGATCACCTCGTCCATCTTCGACCCCGTCTCGACGAGCGCGGTGGCGAGGATGGTGAGCGAGCCGCCGTTCTCGATGTTCCGTGCCGCGCCGAAGAACCGCTTGGGCGGGTACAGCGCCGACGAGTCGACACCGCCGGAGAGGATCCGGCCCGACGCCGGGGTCGCGAGGTTGTACGCGCGGCCGAGGCGGGTGATCGAGTCGAGCAGCACGACGACGTCGTGACCGAGCTCCACGAGCCGCTTCGCCCGCTCGATGGCGAGCTCGGCGACGGTCGTGTGGTCCTCGGCGGGACGGTCGAACGTCGAGGCGATGACCTCGCCCTTGACCGTGCGCTGCATGTCGG
Source organism: Curtobacterium sp. MCBD17_028 (assembly GCF_003234875.1). NCBI lineage: Bacteria > Bacillati > Actinomycetota > Actinomycetes > Micrococcales > Microbacteriaceae > Curtobacterium > Curtobacterium sp. MCBD17_028. The sequence continues at coordinate 298,717 of NZ_QKTQ01000002.1, forward strand.
TGACCTCTTCGGGACGCTCGTCGACGAGCACGACCATGAGGTGGACCTCGGGGTTGTTCTTCGAGATGGCGTTCGCGATGGCCTGCAGCGCGACCGTCTTACCGGCCTTCGGCGGCGAGACGATGAGGCCGCGCTGGCCCTTGCCGATCGGCGACACGAGGTCGATGATCCGGGTCGAGAGCTTGCCCGGCTCGGTCTCGAGGCGCAGGCGCTCCTGCGGGTAGAGCGGGGTGAGGTCCCCGAACTCGACCCGCGCGGCGGCCTCGTCGACCGTCTGGCCGTTCACGGAGTCGACCTTGACGAGCGCGTTGTACTTCTGGCGGCCCTGGTGGTCGTTCTCGCGCGGCTGCTTGATCGCGCCCACGACGGCGTCGCCCTTGCGCAGGTGGTACTTCTTCACCTGTCCGAGGGACACGTACACGTCGCTCGGCCCGGCGAGGTACCCCGTGGTCCGCACGAAGGCGTAGTTGTCGAGGACGTCGAGGATGCCCGCGATCGGGATGAGGACGTCGTCCTCGGTGATCTCCGGCTCGAAGTCGTCGCCCTGACCGCCGCGCCCGCGCTTGCGGTCGCGCTGGCGTCGGGAGCGGGACTCCTCCTGCTGCTGCTCCTGCTGGCTGCCGCGACCGTTGCCGCCCTGGCCCTTGGCCTGGTCGCGCTGGCCGTTCTGCTGCCCCTGGTCACCCTGGGAACGGGCCTGCTCCTGCTGGCCCCGGCCCTGCTGCTGCTCGGCACCCCGGCCGGCACCGTTCGGGCCGCCACCGTTCTGGCCGCCACCGTTCTGGCCGGCCGCGTTCTGGCCGGCCGCGTTCTGGCCAGACGCGTTCTGGCCGGCGCCGTTCTGGCCCGCCGTCGCGGCGCCGTTCTGCGCGTCGGCGTTCTGGCCGCCACCGTTCTGGCCCTCTGCGCCGTTGCGGTCACGGTTGCGCCCACGACCACGGCTGCGGCGACCGCGGCGTTCGCCCTGCCCGTCACCCTGGCCGTCGGCCTGAGCGTCGGCGCCGGCCTGCTCGGACGGCTGGCGGTCGGTGCCCTGCGGCTCGGCCGGCGAGCCGGTGCCGCCCTGCTCGACGATGTCGGCGGTGTCGGCCTCCACCGCGGATCCGGCGTCGGCCGGGGCGGTCGTCGTCGGGGCCTCGGTCACAGCGGCCGGGTCCTGGCTGGTGGCACGGCGGCGACGCCGCGGCGTGCCCTCCTGCTGGGCGTCGCGCTCGGCGCGGACGGCGTCGAGTCCGGCGAGCAGGTCCTCGGTGCCGGTGTGGCCGGCGTTGGCGTGGGTGCCGGCGGGCGTGGGCTCGGTCGAGACCGTGCCGCCGCTCGTGGCTCGACGCGACCGCCCGCGACCGGTGGCGACGGCACCGGCCGGGGCGAGGTCGGCGCTGTCCGTGACCTCGGCGCCCGCGTCGTGGTGCTCGTGGCGGGCCGGCGCGGCGGTCTCGGAGACGGCGGCGGCCTCGCTGCCGGTGGCCGACTCGGGCTCGCCCGTCGGGTGCACCTCGGTCGGTGCCGACTCGGCGCGCTTGTCCTCGATCGCGGCGATGAGGTCGCCCTTGCGGAGCTTGGAGAGGCCGGCGATGCCGAGGCCGGCGGCGATGCGCTGGAGCTCCGGGAGGCGGAGTGCCCGCAGGTCGGCTGTGGTGTCCGCCGCGGAGCCCGCAGCGGTGGTGACGTCGGTCAAGATGGATTTCCTTTCGGACCGCAGAACGCGGAGAAATTCGCCGTCCCCCGCGCGGGTACGCCACGACCGCCGTTCAGACGACGATCGGGAGACGGCTTCTGAAAGAGATGGTTCCCGATGCACCGGGCCCTGGGGATCCGCAGGACGTCAGACGCGGGCGATCGGGTTGTTCGCGATCACTTCGAGACGGGTACGACGAGCGGCACATTCGCCCCTGGGGCCGGGTGCGGCACCACTGTAGCACCTCCGAGGTCGACGGCGAGCATGAGCGGCGTCCAGGACGTGTGCGCGTGTCGCGCCACGAGATCGGCCGCCCGGAGGCGCTGCGCCGGGTCGCTCCCGAGCACGAGGAGGCTCGGTCCGGCCCCGCTGACGACCGCCGCGAGCTCGTGCTCGCGGAGCATCCGGATCAGCCCGTCGGTCTCGGGCATGGCGCTCGCGCGGTAGCTCTGGTGGAGGCGGTCCTCCGTGGCCGCGAGCAGCAGCTCCGGGCTCTGGATGAGGGCGGCGACGAGCAACGCCGACCGCGACACGTTGAAGGCAGCGTCGGCATGGGGCACGGATGCGGGCTGGAGGCTCCTCGCCAGCTTGGTCGAGAGCGTCGACGTGGGGACGAACACCACCGGTGACACCCCGCGGTGCACGAGGAGGCGCTTGTACGCCGGCCCGTCGGGTGTCATCCACGCGATCGTGAGACCACCGAAGAGCGCCGGGGCGACGTTGTCCGGATGCCCCTCCATCTCGGTCGCGACGGCGAGCATCGTGGACGCGGAGAGCTCGGTGACGCCGTCGAGCAGGCCCCGCGCCGCCATGAGCCCGGCGACGATCGCGGCCGCCGACGAACCGAGCCCGCGACCGTGCGGGATCGCGTTCGTGGCGCGGAGTTCGAGTCCGGGCTGCTCGACGCCGGCTGCCGCGAACCCGTGACGGACCGCTCGCACGACCAGGTTCGTCTCGTCCTCCGGTACCTCGCCGGCGCCGACGCCCGACACCGACACGACGAGCCCCGGCTCGGGCAGCACCCGGACCGTGACCTCGTCGTACAACGACAGGGCGAGCCCGAGCGAGTCGAACCCGGGCCCGAGGTTCGCCGTGGTGGCGGGGACACGGACGACGACGGTCCGTCCGGCCGGTGCAGTTCGGAGACCGCCGCCGGACCCGGACGGCGTCTCCTGCCGATCGTGTCCGGGGCGGTCCGCGCTCACCGAGGCGCCCCGACCAGGCCGAGCACGTCCGCCACGGCCGCGGTGTCCACGGGCACGGTCGTCGGCGTGACGTGGGTGCCCTCGGGGCCGCGCAACGCCCACTGCGGGTCCTTGAGACCGTGGCCGGTCACGGTGAGGACGACCCGCGCGCCACGCGGGACCGCGCCGGCCTCGGCCTGCTGGAGCAGTCCGGCGACGCTGATGGCGGACGCCGGCTCCACGAACACGCCGACCTCGGCGGACAGGATCCGCTGCGCGGCGAGGATCGCGTCGTCCTCGATCGCGCCGAAGTGTCCGTCGGTCTCCTCGCGGGCCTCCAGCGCGAACTGCCAGGAGGCCGGGTTCCCGATCCGGATCGCGCTCGCGACGGTCTCCGGGTGCTTGACGACCTCACCACGGACGATCGGCGCGGCGCCTGCCGCCTGGAAACCGAACATGCGCGGCAGCCGGGTCGTCCGTCCGGCGGCCAGGTCCTCGCGGTAGCCGCGCGCGTAGGCGGTGTAGTTGCCCGCGTTGCCCACCGGCAGGAAGTGGAAGTCGGGCGCGTCCCCGAGGACGTCGACGATCTCGAACGCGGCGGTCTTCTGTCCCTCGATGCGGTCGTTGTTGACCGAGTTGACGAGGTGCACGAGGTAGTTCGCCGCGAGGTCCCGGGCGATGTCGAGGCAGTCGTCGAAGTTCCCCTGCACCTGCAGCAACTGCGCGTCGTGCGCGACGGCCTGGCTCAACTTGCCCATCGCGATCTTGCCCTCGGGCACGAGCACGGCGGCGGTGATGCCGGCATGTGCGGCGTACGCGGCGGCCGAGGCGCTCGTGTTGCCCGTCGAGGCGCAGATGACGGCCTCAGCGCCGTGCTCGACGGCCTTCGAGATGGCCATGGTCATCCCGCGGTCCTTGAAGGACCCGGTCGGGTTCATCCCCTCGAACTTGACGTACACGTCGGCGCCCGTCCGCTCCGACAGCGCGCGGGCCCGGATGAGCGGGGTGCCGCCCTCGCCGAGGCTCACGACGGGGGTCGCGTCCGTGACGTCGAGACGGTCGGCGTACTCGCGCAGGACACCCTGCCACTGGTGGGCCATCAGGCTCCCTCTACTCTCAGGACACTCGTGACCGCGGCCACGACGGGTTCGGCTCGGAGTGCCACCACGGTCGCCGCGAGGTCGTGCTCGCGGGCCCGGTGCGTGCCGATCACCAATGTAGCGGTGGCCCCGGGGGTGCCCGCGTCCGACGCCGGGGCAGCCCCGGCCACGGTCTGCTCGACGGTCTCGACGCTGACCGAGTGCCGCGCGAGGACCCCCGCCACGGTGGACAACACGCCAGGGGCGTCCGTGACGCGCATCGTGATCTGGTACCGGGTCGAGACGACGCCGATCGGGAACACCGGCAGGTTCGACTGCGTCGACTCCGCCACACCGGGTCCGCCGATCACGTGCCGCCGTGCCGCCGACACGAGGTCGCCGAGCACGGCCGACGCGGTCTCGACGCCGCCCGCGCCGGCCCCGTAGAACATGAGGTCGCCGGCGGCCTCGGCCTCGACGAAGACGGCGTTCTTCGGGCCGTGCACGGCTGCCAGGGGGTGCCCCTCGGGCACGAGCGCCGGGTACACGCGTGCGCTCACGCCCTCGCGGCCGTCCGCGTCGGTCAGGCGCTCGCACAGCGCGAGGATCTTGACCACGTAGCCGGCCTTGCGGGCCGCGCGGACCTGCTCGATCGTGACGCTGGTGATGCCCTCGCGGTGCACGGCGGCCAGCGGCACGGTGGTGTGGAAGGCCAGGGACGCCAGGATCGCGGCCTTCTGGGCCGCGTCGTAGCCCTCGACGTCCGCCGTGGGGTCGGCCTCCGCGTAGCCGAGCCGGGTGGCCGTGGCGAGGGCGTCCTCGAAGCTCTCGCCCTCGCGGTCCATCCGGTCGAGGATGAAGTTCGTCGTGCCGTTGACGATGCCCATGATGCGGTCGATGCGGTCCCCCGCGAGCGAGTCGTGCAGCGGCCGGATGATCGGGATCGCCCCCGCGACCGCCGCTTCGTAGTAGAGCTGTGCGCCCACCTGCTCGGCGGCCGTGAAGAGCTCGGGGCCGTGGGTCGCGAGCAACGCCTTGTTGCCGGTGACGACGTCGGCGCCGGAACCGAGCGCCTGCAGCACGAGGGTCCGGGCCGGTTCGATGCCGCCGATGAGCTCGACGACGATGTCCGCGCCGAGGATGAGCGACTCGGCGTCCGTCGTGTACAGCGACCGCGGCAGGTCGACGTCACGGGGCGCGTCCACGTCGCGGACCGCGATCCCGACGAGTTCGAGCCCCGCTCCCGCCCGTGACGCGAGCTCGTCGCCGTGCTCGAGCAGGAGTCGCGCCACCTGGGCGCCGACGGAGCCGGCCCCGAGGAGCGCGACGCGGACGTTGCGGTATTCGATCATGGGGGTTCGTGTACCTCGTGCGGGTCGGGCGCGGACGGTGGTCAGGATGCGTCGCCGCGGACGCCGTGGGCGGTCGGGCCGCCGAAGGCGCCGCCGCTCGGGACGAGGCCGGCGTCGCGGGCGAGCAGGTCGTCGACCGTTTCGCCCCGCACGAGGATACGGGCGACGCCGTCGGCCACCGCCACCACCGCCGGGCGCGCCACGTGGTTGTAGTTGCTCGAGAGGCTCCAGCAGTAGGCGCCGGTCGCCGCCACCGCGAGCAGGTCACCCCGGTGGACGTCACCCGGCAGGTAGTCGTCCCGCACCACGACGTCGCCGCTCTCGCAGTGCTTGCCGACGACGCGCACGAGGACCGGGGCGGCGTCGGAGGTGCGGGCGAGCCGGGCCGTGTAGTCCGCGTCGTAGAGCGCGGGCCGCGCGTTGTCGCTCATGCCCCCGTCGACGCTCACGTACGTCCGGACGGCGGTCGGTCCGAGGGGACGGTGCTCGGCGGTCTCAACCGGCCCGTGCGGCGCCTCCTCGGCACGCACCGGGTCCTCCGCTCCGGACCCGTCGCCCGGTGCAGCGGTCGAGGCGTCGAGTGCGAGTTCGACGGGCTTGACGGTACCGACGCGGTAGAGCGTGATGCCGGGCGGCCCGACGATGTACCGCCCGGGTTCGACGGCGACGACCGGCACGGGGACGTCCCGTGCCGCGCAGGCGTCCGCGATGATCCGTGCGAGGGCCTCGGCGATGTCCTCCGGCTCGAACGCCCGGTCCGACTCCGTGTAGTCGATGCCCCAGCCACCACCGAGGTTGAGCTCCGGCACGGGCCCCTCGGCGGCGAGGGCGGCGTGGACCTCGACGAGGCGACGGGCGGCCTCGCGGAACCCGCCCTCGTCGAAGATCTGCGACCCGATGTGCGAGTGGAGCCCGACGAACGCCAACGCCGGCTCCGCCCGGACCGCCCGGCCCGCGGCCACCGCCTCGGTCAGGGGGATGCCGAACTTCTGGTCCTCGCGAGCGGTGGCGAGGTACTCGTGCGTCGAGGCGTGTACGCCGCTGTTGATCCGGATGCGGACGCGCTGGACCGCTCCTGCGCGCTCGGCGATCCGCGCGACGCGGCCGATCTCCTCGACGCTGTCGAGCACGATCGTGCCGAGTCCGACCTCGACGGCACGCTCGATCTCGGCGTCGGACTTGTCGTTGCCGTGGAACCCGAGCCGTCCGGGATCGACGCCGCCCGCGAGCGCCACGGCGAGCTCACCGCCCGTGCAGACGTCCACGCGGAGGCCGGCTTCGGCCATCCACGCGGCGACCTGGGTCGTCAGGAAGGCCTTCCCGGCGTAGTAGACGTGCGCCGTCGAACCCACGCGGGCGAAGGCGTCCTCGAACGCGTCACGCACGCGCGCCGCCCGGGCGCGGACGTCGGAGGCGTCGACGACGTACAGCGGGGAACCGTGGCGCGCCACGAGATCGGACGCGGTGACCCCGCCGACGACGAGGTCACCGTCGTCCGTCCGTGTCGCCGAGGCCGGCCAGATGCGGGCGACCAGGGCGTTCGGGTCGTCGGGGACGGACAGACGTGCGGGGGCGAGGGGGTTGCCGGTCACGGGGGCCTTCCGGGGTGGTACGGGGCCCGGGACCACCGGGCCGGTCCAGCCTACCGAGCCGCGGCGGGCCTCCCGGCCGGGTGGACGCGAGGCGTCACGACGGGCCGATCCGTGGGATCAGGAGCACGACCCGGTCGTGCGGAGCGCGTCGTCCGACAGCGGCACGTGCGCGGCGTCGATGCGGATCGTGGCGGCCGAGGCCGTGATCGCGATCGACCGCAGACGCAGCGCGGCCGGGAGGTACCGGGCCGTGCACACGTCGACCGGCGTCCCGGAGACGCCGGGGATGCGGCCGCCGACGTCGATGCCGAGCGCGCTGTTCGTGACGCGCACCTGGTGTGGGGTGATCGTCACGCCCCGTCCGCTCGCCGCTGCGGCGACCGCGGCCGTGACCTGGTACCGGATGTCGGTGCCCAGGAAGCGGGTGCGCCCGGCGTACGCGACGCCGCCGTCGCGGAGACGGACGTCCCCCGCCACCTGGTCGAGCACGCCGGCCTGCCGCACCGCGGACGCGGTGAGACGCACCGTGCCGTCGGCGCGACCCGTCCGTCCCGTCCCCCGCACCGGCACGTCGTGCACCGTGGCGTCGACCGCGAGCGGGACGCCGCGCACGGTCAGGTCGTGCGTCATGATGTCGACGTCGTCGAGTCGCCCGGCGACGAGCTGCGGGATGACCACGCCGTGCGCGTCGGCGACGACGTGGCCGGCCGTGCCGGACGGGAGGGACGACTCGATCCGGTCGGCGATCGTCCGGTCGACGACGTGCCGCAGGACGAGCTCGGCGACGACCGCCAGGACGGCGAGGACCAGCACGAGGACGACCAGGACGACGACGCCGCGGCGCCCGCGGCGCCGGCCCCGAGCGCCGCCGGCGGTCGCCGTCGCTGCCGACACGCGCTACATCCGCTCGGGTGCGGTGACCCCGAGCATCGTCAGGCCGTTGCGGACGACCTGCCCCGTGGCGTCGTTGAGCCAGAGGCGCGTCCGGTGCAGGTCCGTCACGGGTTCGTCGCCGAGCGGCGTCACGCGGCAGGCGTCGTACCAGCGGTGGTACAGACCGGCCAGCTGCTCGACGTACCGGGCGACGCGGTGCGGCTCCCGGAGTTCCGCCGCCTGGCGCACGACGCGCGGGAACTCGGCGAGCGCGCCGAGCAGTGCGCTCTCGGTCTCGTGGGTGAGCAGCGAGCCGTCGAAGACCGACCGGTCCACGCCGCTCGCCCCGGCGTTGCGGTCCACAGCGCACGTCCGGGCGTGCGCGTACTGGACGTAGAACACCGGGTTGTCGTTCGTGCGCTTGACGAGGAGGTCGAGGTCGATGTCGATCGCCGTGTCGGATGCGAAGCGGACGAGGGCGTACCGGGCGGCGTCGACGCCGACCGCGTCGACGAGGTCCTCCATCGTGACGACGTTGCCGGCCCGCTTCGACATGCGCACGGGCTCGCCGTCCTTGAGCAGGTTGACGAGCTGGCCGATGAGGATCTCGAGGTTGACGCCGGGTTCGTCGCCGAAGGCGGCGCACATCGCCATCATCCGGCCGATGTAGCCGTGGTGGTCGGCGCCGAGCATGATGAGGTTCCGCTCGAACCCGCGTTCGCGCTTGTCGAGGTAGTACGCGATGTCGCCCGCGATGTACGCGGGCTCGCCGTCGGACTTGATCACGACGCGGTCGCGGTCGTCACCGAACGTGGTCGTGCGGAGCCACAGGGCGCCGTCTGCCTCGTACATGTGCCCGAGCTCGCGGAGGCGGGCGATGGCGCGCTCGACGGCCTTCGACTCGTGCAGCGAGTTCTCGTGGAAGTAGACGTCGAAGTCGACGCCGAAGTCGTGCAGGGACGCCTTGATGTCGGCGAACATGAACTCGACGCCCTCGCGCCGGAAGAGCTCCTGCGCCTCGTCCCGCGGGAGGTCGGCGACGTCGCCGTCGAAGGTGGCGAGGACCCGGGCGGCGATCTCGGTGATGTAGGCACCGCCGTAGCCGTCCTCGGGGGTGGGTTCGCCGAGGGCGCTCGCGATCAGGCTGCGGGCGAAGCGGTCGATCTGGCCGCCGTGGTCGTTGAAGTAGTACTCACGGGTGACGAGCCCGCCCTGCGCCGTGAACACGCGCGCGAGGCTGTCGCCGACCGCGGCCCAGCGGACGCCGCCCATGTGGATCGGGCCGGTCGGGTTCGCGGAGACGAACTCGAGGTCGATCCGGACGCCGTCGTAGAGGTCGCCGCGCCCGAACGCACCGCCCTCCTCGACGATGGTCCGCGCGATCGCTCCGGCGGCGGCGGCCTCGAGCGTGATGTTGATGAAGCCGGGACCGGCGACGTCCACCGCGTCGACGCCGTCGAGCTCGGTGAGCTCCCCGGCGATCTCGGTGGCCAGCTCACGCGGGTTCGTCCCGAGGCGCTTGGCGAGCTGCATGGCTGCGTTCGAGGACCAGTCCCCGTGTGCCCGGTTGCGGGGGCGTTCGAGGGCCGCGTGGGACTCCCCCACCACGACGGTGTCGGCGGCGCCCCGTCGCTCGACGATCCCGGCGAGGATCGACAGGTACGCGGCGGAGAGTTCGGCTGGGGTCACGGCGGTCGAGTCTACCGGGGCGTCGTCGCACGGTCCGCGCCGCGGCGACGGCTCGTGCGCGCCGCGCTGCGAGCGGGGTTCGCGCGTCGGGGACGGGGTGCGTCATCATGGTCGGATGACCTCCCGCACCCTCGTCCGGGCGATCACCACGGTCGCGATCGCCGCTGCGAGCGTGCTCGCCGTCAGCGGGTGCACCGGTGGCCACGCGTCCTCCGCCGGACGGAGCGGGACGACGTCCTCCTCGACACCCCCGGCGCCGATCGGCACCCGCGTCGACGTCCCCTGCGCGGCCCTGGTGCCCGAGCAGGTGCTCGCCACGTACGGCCGGACCTTCACGCTGGACACGGACGCGACACCGGCGCACGGCAGCACGGCGGCCGGCATCGCGGCCGAGCGCGGGGACGTCTGCACCTGGCGGGACGCCAGCGGCGGCGCTCGTCTGACGCTGGCGGTCGCCTCGCTGCCGGAGTCGACCCTGACGAAGCTCAAGGACACCCTGTACGAGGACAGCAACAGCGTGCCGACGTACACCGTCGAGGGCTACTTCGAGGCGCGGAAGGGCATCGGGCGGGCCGATGCGTTCACGGATCCGTACTGGATCCACGTGGAGTCGACGGTGTTCGGTGAGCCGGGCGACGCGCAGCCGGTCGTCGACGCGGTCCGCGCGGTCCTCTCGTCCGCCACGGCGAGCGCGTCCGCGACGCCGCAGGCCGGGTAGCGCGGTTCAGAGGCCGATGTGACACGTGCCCTCCGGGGCCGGGCAGGGGACAGTCCGTCGACCGCCTCGTGGCACGCAGCGGTGGCCCGGCCCCGGCGCTGACGTCGACGACGGCGAGCAGCGGGCGACGGATCGGAGCGGGTCGTCCATCCGCTGCCCGGGCACCGTCACCGGTGTCCGGGAGCGGTCGTGGGACCTGCTACGGTGGGAGCACCCCGGGCCCCCATAGCTCAGGGGATAGAGCACTGCCCTCCGGAGGCAGGGGCGGAGGTTCGAATCCTCCTGGGGGCACCATCGGTCGCTCAGGGCCGTCCGTCGCTAGGCCGTCCGTCGCTCAGGGCCGTCCGTCGTTCACGGCACGACCACGATCCGCTGCCCCGGCTCCTCGTCCCGACCCCACGCCTGCTCGATCTCGCCGAGCGCGACGGGAACGGGCTCGACCACGATGCCGCCCGCGTCGATCTCCGCGACGAGGGACGGCAGCTCGGCCAGGTAGCCCGCCGGCGAGACGGCACCCTGCCCGTTGCCGAGCAGCCGGAGGTCTGCGCCGCGGAGCACGGCCGACGGCAGCGTGATGTCGGGACCGGCCACGGACCCGATCTGGATCCAGTGGAGCGCGGCGCTCCGGTCCCTCCTGGCGGTGAGGACGGCGCGGATCGCCTGTTCGGTCGGCGCGCCCCAGAGGTAGTCGAGCACGATGTCGACGTCGGCGGCCGCCGCACCGAGCGCGGCGTCGGCGGCCGGTACCCCGAGCTGCACGAGGCTGTCGGCGCCGACCTCGGCGAGGGCGTCGAGGCGCCGCCGGTCCCGACCCGCCGCGACGACCCGCCCCGCGCCGAGGTGCTTCGCGATGCGGACCGCCATGGAGCCCGCGCTGCCGGTGGCGCCGAGCACGAGCACGGACTGTCCCGGGCGGACGGGGACGCGGCGGCGGAGCGCGACCCACGACGACATCGCGGGGTTCATGGTGGCGGCGACGCGGAGCGGGTCGATGCCGTCCGGCAGGACGACGGAGCGACGACGGTCGACGACGGCTCGCTCGGCCATCGTCCCGATCACGTCGTCGTCCGCGACGAAGTACACGAGCGCCCCGTCCGCGCGCCGTCCGACGGCGTCGACGCCGGGGACCATCGGCAGGACGCCGGTGCTCGTGTAGTGGGCACCCGCCGCACCCGAGCGGGTGCGCGGATGGAGGCCGACGGCGACCACGTCGACGAGTTCCTCGTGGCCGGAGCGCGGTTCGGGGACCGGGACCGCACCGCTCCGGGGTGGCTCGCCGAACGCGGTGACGACAGCGGCGTGCATGGTGGGCATCGGTTCCTCCTCGCGCCACACCAATTTGGTACGTGGCACAAACCAGTTTAGTTGGTGCCACGTACCACCACAAGTACGATGTCCGTGTGACCACTGCTCCGGACCCCGACCTCGGGATCGTCGACGCACTCGCACAGCTGTCGTTCCTCGTCCAGAACACGCTCGCCCGCACCGCGGACGCCGACGACCTGTCGCTCGTGCAGACCCGCCTGCTCGGCGTGCTCCGCGACCGGGAACCGGGCATGCGAGAACTCGCGGCCCTGCTCGACCTCGACAAGTCGAGCGTGACCGGACTCGTCGACCGAGCGGAGCGGCGCGGCCTGGTCCAGCGCGTGCCGTCCCGGGAGGACCGACGCATGGCCCACGTGCGACTCACCACCGCCGGACGCGACGTCGTGGACCGCGTCACGGCCGCCTTCGGTCGGGAGGTCGAGGACATCGTCGCTCCGCTCGGACGGGACGACCGCGACGTACTCCGAACGCTCGCCACCCGGGTGCTCGCCGCTCGGGCGGAGACGACCGGCGTCGAGCTGGTGCCGACCGCACCGCGTCCCTAGGCTCGGCATGTGTTCACGTTCCCCGAGCCCGACGTCCCTCCGCTCCGCGGTGGCCCCGCCCTCCGGTGGGGCGTGATCGGGCCCGGGGAGATCGCGAACGACTTCACCGCCGCCCTGCACGCGGCCACCGACCAGCGCGTCGTCGCCGTCGGATCACGATCGCGTGACCGGGCTGCGGCCTTCGCCGACCGGCACGGCGTGCCCCGGGCCCACACCTCGTACGAGGACCTCGTCGGCGACCCCGAGGTCGACGTCGTCTACGTGGCGACCCCGCACGTGCACCACGCCGAACAGGCACTCCTCGCGATCCGCGCCGGCAAGCACGTGCTCGTCGAGAAGCCGTTCACGACCTCCGCCGCAGACGCCGTCCGGGTCGCGGACGCCGCACGAGCGGCAGGGGTGCTCGCGATGGAGGCGATGTGGACGCGGTACCTGCCGCAGTCGGCCGTCCTCCGGGCCTGCATCGACCGTGGCGACCTCGGCGAGGTCCACCTCGCGCTCGTCGACGTCGGCTGGCCGCACGACCTCGGCGGCCTCGACCGCATCACGGACCCGGCGCTCGGCGGCGGCGCGCTGCTCGACGCGGGCGTGTACGGCCTGTGGTTCGCACAGTTCGCGACGGGGGCACCGGTGCGCATCGACGCGACGGGACGGACCAGCCGAAGCGGGGTGGACCTCCAGTCCGTCGCCGTGCTGACCGGCGCGACCGGCGCTCAAGCGTCGGTGACGACCACCATGCTCGCCTCGACCGACGGGCTCCCGACCATCGCGGGCACCGAGGGCACGGTCCGGTTCACCGAGCACTTCGTGTTCCCGGCCGCGTTCACGCTCCGCCTCGGGGACACCGTGCACGCCTGGCGCGACCGCTCGGGCCTCCGCGGCCGGCAGGGACTCGTCTGGCAGGCCGTCGCCCTGGCGGCGTGGGCCACCGAGGGCCGCACGGACTCCCCCGTCCACTCACTCGACGACTCGATCACGCTCATGCGCACACTCGACGAGGTCCGACGACAGGTCGCGCTCGCGCGCACGTGATCCCGCCGCGCGCCACACCGTCGCCCGCGCCGATGCCCCTGACGACGGGCCCGGGCGGCGTCGGCCCACCACCGCACGAAGCGGGGCGGGCCGACGACGACGGGGCCGCTGATCAGGCGTGGGTCAGCCCGATCAGGCGTGGGTCAGGGCGATGAGCGCGACGTTCATGGTGGAGTACATCCCCTCGGACCGCGTCGCCTGACGCACCCGTCCTCGGAGGACCTCGTACCGCCCGTCGCGCTCGCGCACGAACCCGATGACACCGCTCGCCGGTGTCGACACCCGGTGGAACCCGTCCTCGAGGGGGACGACTTCTGTCCTGGTCGCTCGCTCCATTGCCCGCTCCCTTCGTCGCCGATGCCGGTCCATGCTACTCCCAACTCGGGGGACATGGACGCCGGACCCGGAGGTCCTGCCCGGGACCCGCGGGAGGAGCGACGCGCCCCGACGGGGTACGAACGCCACCCCGCGCGGACGCGGTCCACCGACCGCCCGGCGACACGGCCACCCAGCGGTGCGGCTCGCTAGACTCCGGGGTCCCAGGGTCCTGCGGCCCACCGCCCGCGGCACGAGGAGGACGGATGCGCGGAACCCGCGACGGCAGCACACGACGAGGACGACACCCGTACGCTCGTCGGGCCGCCGGGCTCGTCACCGTGCTGCTCGCGGCGCTCACCGTCCTCGGGCCGGCCGCCGGCGCATCGGCCACCGCACCGGTCGACCTCGACGGCGCCTACGTCGTCGACGACGCGAACGCCCTGAGCACCGCCCAGGAGCACCGGGTCCGGAAAGCGCTCGACGACCTCTACGACCAGACCCACACCCGGCTGTTCGTGGTCTACGTGCCGCGGTTCACGGACCCGTCCGACCAGGCGGCGTGGGGACGCGCGACGCTCGAACGGAACCAGCTCGACACCGACAGCGTGCTGCTCTCCGTCGCGGTCGACGATCGCGTGTACAACGTCACGCAGTCGGACACGTCCACGACCCTCTCGAAGGACGACGTCCGGACGGCCACCGACGACGACCTCGTCCCGAGACTGCGCGCCGACGACTGGGACGGCGCCGCGACCGCGTTCGCGCAGGGACTGGCGGCCACCCAGGCACCGCCCGACCTGACGTGGCTCTGGGTCGTGCTCGCGGTGGTCGTGGCCGGTCTCGTCGTCCTCGTGCTCGTCATCCGGGCCCGGAACCACCGCCGCGCTGCCCGTGCCGCCGCTGCCGAGGCCGCGGACCTCGCCGCCCTCGAGCGTCGTGCCGGTGTGGCCCTCGTCACCATCGACGACGAGATCCGCAGCGCCGACCAAGAGGTCGGGTTCGCCGTCGCACAGTTCGGCACCGACGCCGCCGCACCGTTCACCGCAGCACTCGACCGCGCCCGACGCGCGGTGCGCGAGGCCTTCACGCTCCGCCAGCAGCTCGACGACGAGGTGCCGGACTCCCCCGCCGACCGTGCCGCGTGGTCGCGGCGCATCGTCGAGATCTGCTCCCGCGTGCACGGGGAGCTCGCCGAGCAGACGGCGGCGTTCGACGCGCTGCGCGCACTGGAGGACGGCGTCGAGGCGAACGCGGCCCAGGTGACCGCCGCGCTGCCCACGGCGAGACGGCAGGTCGCCGACGCGGACGCCACGCTCACCACGCTGCGCGGCCGGTGGACCGGACGCACCATCGCGACGGTCGACGGCAACGTCGACCAAGCACGCGACGTCCTCGCGTACGCCGACGAGCGCGCACGCGCCGCGACGGACGCCATCGCGAGCGGCGACCGTGGTCAGGCGGTGATCGCCGTCCGCGACGCGCAGCACGCCCTCGCCCAGGTCGCCCAGCTCGCCGGGGCCGTCGCGAGCGCACCTCGGACCTTCGACGAGACCGCCGGTCGTGTCGAGGCCCTCCGTGCCGATGTCGAGGCCGACGTCGCAGCCGGTCGATCGCTCCGCGACCCCGGTCCGGACGTCACGACCGCCGTCGCGCGCGCCGCGACCGTGCTCCGCCAAGACCTCGACCCCCGCGATCCGATCAGTGCGCTCGACCGCCTCACGCAGGTCAACGCCGCCATCGACACCGCACTCGCTGCCGCCCGGTCGCGCGAGGAACGCCGCCAGCGGGCCGCGGCCGCGCTCGACGCCGCACTCCGTGACGCCCGGGCCCGGATCGACCAGGCACGGGACTTCATCTCGATGCGGCGTGGCGGCATCGGGCCCCGCGCCCGGACCCGCCTGTCCGAGGCCGAGCGCGCCTTCGACGACGCCGTGCGCGCCGCCACCTCCGACCCCGACACGGCGATCCGCGCAGCGCGCGCCGCCGAGCAGTACGCCGCCGCGGCGATGGACGAGGCCGACCAGGACATGGGCGGTTGGCCGGGCGGCGGCGGCTCGAACGGCGCGCAGCTCGGCGGGCTCGTGACCGGTCTCGTGCTCGGCGGCATGTTCGGCGGTCGCGGCGGGGGCGGGAACGGCGGCGGCTTCTCCGGCGGCGGCCGGTTCTGATGACCAACCGGACGCACGGGCGTTCCGGGACCAGTGACGACACCACCACCAGAAAGGACACGACCATGGCGAAGCAGACCATCTTCGGACGGATCGCGCAGCTCGCGAAGGCGAACATCAACGCGATCATCGACAACGCGGAGGACCCCAAGCTGGCGCTCGACCAGCTCGTCCGCGACTTCACGAACAACATCGCCGACGCCGAGAGTGCGATCGCCCAGACGATCGGGAACCTCCGTCTCCTCGAGCAGGACCACGCGGAGGACGTCGCCGCCGCCGCCGACTGGGGCCAGAAGGCAGCGAGCGCGAGTGCCGCAGCGGACCGCTACCGCGCCGAGGGCAAGACCGCGGACGCCGACAAGTTCGACGACCTGGCCAAGATCGCGCTCGGTCGGCAGATCAGGAGCGAGCAGGAGGCGAAGGACGCCGAACCGCAGATCGCCGCGCAGACGGAGGTCGTCGATCGGCTCAAGTCCGGACTCGAGCAGCTCAAGCAGAAGCTGGTCGACCTCAAGGCGAAGCGCGACCAGCTCGTCGCGCGGCAGAAGACCGCCGAGGCGCAGTCGCGCGTGAACGAGGCCATCGGCAGCATCGACGTCATGGACCCGACGAGCGATCTCGCCCGGTTCGAGGACAAGATCCGCCGCGAGGAGGCCCGGGTGCTCGGGCAGCAGGAACTCCAGGCCTCGAGCCTCGACGCGCAGTTCCAGAGCCTCGACGACCTCGGCAAGGACGCCGAGGTCGAGGCGCGACTGGCGGCCCTGAAGAACGGACACTGAGCCGCACCGCCCCGCTCGGCGACGACGCCGGACCGAACTGACAGGATGGGGACGTGCAGTTCCTCGTGGTCGGTCAGTGGCAGGGTTCGGCGTCGTCCCGCGCGATGCGACTCGCCGACGGCGCGAGCGCGATCGCCGCGGACCTCCCCCGGTCGGCCACCACGACCGTTCCGGTCCCGGCGGGCGCCGGCGACCGGCTCGAGACGGCCGTCGCCCGCTACACCGCGGTCCGCTCCGTCGCCGAGGCGGTGAGCGAAGAGGTCCGGGTGGCCACCGAGCCGGTCCTCACGATCGGTGGGGACGGCGCCGTGGTGCTCGGCGCGACCGCCGTGTGCACGCCGACCACCGCCCTGGTCCGCCTGTCCGGGTCGAGCGGGTTCCGGCCCCTGAACCGCGCGCAGCCCGTCGCCGCCGAGACCGCCGCGGTCCGCCTGCTGGTCGACCGCCCCGACGACCTGTTCCCGGAGGCGGTGACGTTCGCCGCGCCGATGGTCGTCATCGCGGGTACCCGCGGCCTCGACGACGTCGAACGTGCGGCGCTCGCCCGTGCCGACGTGCGCGCCCTCGACGCGGACGACACCGACACGGCCTCCCTCCGCGCGGCTGTCGTGGCCACCGGGGCCGACAGCGTCTTCGTGCACGTCGACCTCGACGTCCTCGACCCGTCCGAGGTGGACGGCCTGCTCGAACCCGTGCCGTTCGGTCTGGGCGGGGGGACGCTCGTCGACCTCATCGCCGCCGCGACGGACGGCCGACGCCTCGTGGGCGCCGCATTGACCGGCTTCGCGCCGGTGGATCCCGACCGGGCCGTCGACGACCTCGGTGTGATCCTCCGGGTCGTCGGGGCGTTGTCCGCCGCCGCACGCATCTCCTGACCCGTCCGCACCAGCCGGGAGCCCGCCCGGAGCGGAGCGCCCCGTCTCGCGTACGCTCAGCGGCATGACGGACTACGACCTCATCGTGATCGGCGCCGGAGCGGTCGGCGAGAACGTGGCGGACTACGCCCACAAGCGTGGCCTGTCCACCGCCATCGTCGAAGCGGAACTCGTCGGGGGTGAGTGCTCGTACTGGGCCTGCATGCCGTCCAAGGCACTCCTCCGCAGCGGGCACGCGGTCCGCGCCGCCCAGCGGCTCGGCGGCGCGGCGGAGGCCGTCACCGGGACGGTCGACCCCGCGGCCACGTTCGCGCGCCGCAACGGGTTCACGAGCAACTGGCAGGACGACAGCCAGGTGTCGTGGCTCGACTCGGCCGACATCGCCCTCATCCGCGGCCACGCCCGCATCACCGGACCGCGCACCATCGAGGTCGACGGCGTCGAGCACCGGGCACGTGCCGCCGTCGCCGTCGCCACGGGCTCCCTCCCGCAGCTCCCCGACATCCCGGGGCTCGCCGACGCGGCGCCGTGGGGCACCCGCGAGGCCACGAGCGCCCAGTCAGCGCCGGACAGCTTGCTCGTCATCGGCGGCGGGGTCGCCGGCTGCGAACTCGCCACCGCGTACGCGTCGTTCGGCACCACCGTGACCCTCGTGGCCCGCGGCGGCCTCCTCGGTGCGATGGAGCCCTTCGCGGGCGAGATGGTCACCGACGCACTCCGCGAGCTCGGGGTCGACGTCCGCATCGGCGCGACGCCCGTCCGGGTGGATCGCGACGAGCACGGACTCGTCACCGCCACGTTCGAGGACGGCTCGACGCTCGTCACGAGCGAGGTCCTCGTCGCGACCGGACGGACCGCGCACACCGCGGAGCTCGGCCTCGAGACGGTGGGCCTGACCCCCGGCGCGTGGCTCGACGTCGACGACACGATGCTCGTGCACGGGACCGACTGGCTGTACGGCGTCGGTGACGTCAACCACCGCGCGCTCCTCACGCACCAGGGCAAGTACCAGGCCCGGGCGGCGGGCGAGGCGATCGCCGCCCGGTTCCAGGGGACGCCCCTCCAGACCGCTCCGTGGGGCGCGCACGTCGCGACCGCCGACCACGCCGCGGTCCCCCAGGTCACGTTCACCGACCCGGAGGTCGCGAGCGTCGGACTGACCGAAGCGGCCGCCCGGCAGCAGGGCCTGAACGTCCGCGCGGTCGAGTACGACCTCGGTGCCGTCGCCGGCTCGGCGCTGCAGGCGGACGGCTACACCGGACGGGCGAAGGCCGTCGTCGACGAGGACCGCCATGTGCTCGTCGGCGTCACGTTCGTGGGGCAGGACGTCGCCGAGATGCTGCAGGCCGCGACGGTCGCCGTGGTCGGGGAGGTCCCGATCGACCGGCTCTGGCACGCGGTCCCGGCGTACCCGACGATGAGCGAGATCTGGCTCCGACTGCTCGAGACCCTCGGCCGACCGTAGTCGGAACGGAGACGACGCCATGCGGACCGACCACCCCCGTACCATCGCCCTCACCGGCGCCAGCTCCGGCATCGGTGCCGCCGCGGCGCGCGCCCTCGTCGCCGACGGCCATCGCGTCGTCGTCATCGGGCGCGACCCGGATCGCACGGCCCGGATCGCGGACGAACTCGGGATGCCGCGGTTCGTCGCGGACCTCGACCGCCTGGAGGCCGTGCACGGCCTCGCGGCGGACCTGCGGCGGGAGGTCCCGGACCTCGACACCCTCGTCAACAACGCCGGTGGCCTCGTGTCCCACCGCTCGCGGACCGTCGACGGGTTCGAGACGACCCTGCAGCGCAACGTGATCGCGCCGTTCGTGCTCGCGAACGCACTCGCGGACGTGCTCACCGCGGCACAGGACGGTCGGATGGTGGTCACCGCGAGCCTCGCGCACCGCTTCGGGCACGTGGTGCTCGACGACCTCGACGGCGCGCGGCGACCCTGGTTCGGCGGCTGGCGCGCGTACGGCACCGCCAAGCTCGCAGCCGTCCTCCTGACCCGGCAGTGGACCCAGCGCACCGGCGTCCCGGCGTACTCGTACCACCCGGGGCTCGTCGCGACGGGCTTCGGGGCCGACTCCCCCTCGATGCGGCTCATGTCGTTCGCGACGGGTGGGAACTACGGTCTCTCGCCGGAGGCGGGTGCGGTCGGACTCGTCCGGCTCGCTGGCGACGACGTGGTCGAGGAGCGGCCCGGCACGTACCTCGACGGGCTCAACGCCGGGACGCTGTCCCGCGAGGCCCGGGACGACCGCGTGGGTGCCGAGCTCTGGGAGCGACTCGCGGCCGTGGTACCCGGCTGGAACTGAGGCGGGTCAGTCCGCCTCGCGGACCGTCGCCGACTCGGCGTCCCCACGGACGGTCGAGGCGGCGCGCCCGCCGGTGCCGTCAGCGCCCCGTGCGGCCGAGCGCGCGGCCGCGGCGGCGCCCGCGCGCGGGACGACGAGCGGCGTGCCGGTCTCCGGGTCCGGGACGACGACGCACGGCAGACCGAAGACCCGTTCGACGAGGTCGGCCGTGAGCACCTCGGCGGGCGGCCCCTGCGCGACGATCCGCCCGCGGTCCATGGCCACGAGGTGCGTCGCGTACCGGGCGGCCTGGTTGAGGTCGTGCAGCACGGCGACGACGGTGCGCCCTGCCGCGTGCAGCGAGGCCGCGAGCTCGAGGACGTCGTACTGGTGTGCGATGTCGAGGAACGTCGTCGGTTCGTCGAGGAGCACGACGTCGGTCTGCTGGGCGAGGACCATCGCGATCCACACCCGCTGGCGCTGGCCACCCGAGAGCTCGTCCACGCTCCGGTCGGCGAGCGCCGCGGTGCTCGTCTGCTCGAGCGCCGCGTCCACGGCCGCGCGGTCGTCCGCGGACATCGGGTGCCAGAGGTCCTGGTGCGGGTAACGACCGCGCGAGACGAGGTCGCGCACCGTGATGCCGGCCGGCGCGACGGGGGTCTGCGGGAGCATCGCCACGCGTCGGGCCACGGCCTTCGACCGGTACGAGCGGATCGGCCGGCCGTCGAGGGACACCGTGCCCGCGGTCGGGGTGAGCGTGCGCGCGAGCGCCTTGAGCAGCGTCGACTTGCCGCAGGCGTTCGGCCCGACGATGACGGTGAGCTCCCGGTCCGGGACGTCGATGTCGAGCGACTCGACGACGACGCGGTCGTCGTACGCGAGGGTGAGCCCCCGCGCCGCGAGCACCGGGCTCGGTGTGCCGGTCGTGGTCCCGCTCAGCACTCGGCGCGCCCGCGGCGCCAGTACCCCATGAAGGCCACGGAGCGCCGGTCCATGCCGGCCCCACGGACGAGGTGGCGGCGGATCTCCTTGACACATCCGGCCTCGCCCGCGATCCACGCGTAGACGCTGTCGTCGGCACGGTCGTCGTCCGGGACCTCCCAGAGGATCCCGTTGTCGACGTCGACGTCCGCCAGGACCGGTGCCGCGGTCGCGGCAGCCCGGGAGGCCCGGTGTGCGAGCGCCCACGACCGCACCTGCTCCGTCATGTGGAGGCCGTGGTCCGCGCCGTTCCGCGGGAGCCAGGTGACCTCGACCCCGCGCGGTGCGGCCACCGGAAGCCGGTCGGCCTCGGTCGGGACCTCGATGAAGACGTGCCCGACGGTCCCCGCGTCGAGGGCTTCGAGGATCGCGCAGATGGCCGGGGCGGCGGTCTCGTCGCCCGCGATCATGACGCGCTGCGCGCTCCCGGGTGCGAACTCGGCGGCGCCCCGTCCGGTGTCGGCCTCGGCGCGGGTCCCCCGCGCGACGACCGGTCCGACGACGCGGAGCTCGTCACCGACCGTGGCGCCACCGACCCAGCGCGACGCCGGTCCGATGTCGCCGTGGTCGACGAAGTCGATGTCGAGCTCGCGCGCGGCCGGCCGGAACGACCGGACCGTGTAGGTGCGGATCGGGTTGCGGCGCTCGTCGGGCAGCGCACGCCAGGCGGTGAACCAGTCCCCGGCGTCGTCGCCCGGGACGCTCTCGTAGCCACCGTGCGGCAGTGGCAGGACGACCTTGATGCGCTGGTCGAGACCGACGGCGGCGAAGTCGGCGAGTTCGTCACCCGTCAGCGTCACGCGGACGAAGTGCGGCGTGAGGGGCGTGATGCGCAGGACGCGCACCGCGAAGGTCCTGTACCGGGTCGACACCATCCGAGTATGGCATGCCTTACCTAAATCACCGCAGCCGGTCCAGCAGGTGATCGGCGGACTGCCAGGATGTCGGGGTGACCGAGCCCGACCCCGACGAGTTCAGCGACCTTCCCGCACTCGCGGCGCACCTCGGCGTGACGGAGCCGCTCCGGGCCTCCCGGCTGACCGCGACCGTCGGCGACGGTGCCACGGTGAGCGCCGTCCGCTGGCGCGCCACCGCCGCGGCGACCCGGGATGCCCACGACGTCCGCGTCGTGTTCCTGCACGGCGTCGGACTCGAGGCGCACACGTTCGACGCGACCGCGCTGCTGCTCGGCGTACCGGCACTCGCGGTCGACCTGCCCGGACACGGCCGGTCCTCGTGGCGGGCGGACGCCGTCTACTCGGCGGACACCGTCGCGCCGGCCGTCGTCGACGCGCTCGACGCGCTCGGCACGCCCCCCGTGGTGCTCGTCGGCCACTCGCTCGGTGCGATCGTCGCCGCCCGCGTCGCCGCGATCGCGCCGGGCCGCGTGACCGGTCTCGTGTTGCTCGACATGTCACCGGACTTCACCCAGCGCGCCGTGGACCGCATCGTCCGCGCCCTCGAGGAGGAACCCGACTTCGCCGACCTCGACGAGGTGGTCGTGCGGGCCCTGGCACTCCGGCTCGGCGACGACCCCGTCGCGCTCGCCCGGGAGGCCCGCCACGCCACCCGTCGCGCCCCCGACGGCCGGTGGGTGCGGCGGCACCACTTCCCGCACCTCGAACCGGGGGCGGCGCACATCGGTCGGTTCGCCGACGCGTGGGACGACCTCGAGTCCCTCCCAGTGCCCGTCCTGCTCGTGCGCGGGGACCGCGGCTACGTGTCCCAGGCCCTCGCCCGCCGGTTCGCGGAGCGATTGCCGTCGGCCCGGATCGTCACGGTCCCCGCGCGACACACGGTGCAGACCCAGGCGCCGCGGGAACTCGCGGACGTGCTCCGGCGTTGGGAGCCGTCGAACCCCCGGTGACCGCCTGCCGGTACGCTCGTCCGAGCGCACCGCGGCGACCGCCGCCGTCCGCACGGAAGGAACCCCCACGACATGCGTCCGCTCCGCAGCTCCGGGCCGCGCCGCTCCGGCCTCATCGCCGCCGCACTCGCCCTCACCGCGGCACTCGCCCTGACCGGCTGCTCCGGCGCGTCGGACGACACCTCCGGCGGCCGGGACGCCACCGTCCGGGTGGGCCTGGTGCTCGAGCCCACGAGCCTCGACATCCGGAAGCAGTCGGGCGCCGCGCTCGACCAGGTGCTCCTCGACAACGTGTACCAGGGCCTCGTCGGACGCACGCAGGACGGTGGCATCCGGAACGTGCTCGCGTCGAAGCGGTCGGTGTCGGCGGACGGTCGCACGTACACGTTCACGCTGCGGAACGGCATCCGGTTCCAGGACGGCACCCCACTCACCGCATCGGACGTCGCGTGGTCGCTCGACGACTTCCGCGCGAGCTCGACCTACGTCGACGCGGGTGACCTCGCGTCGGTCTCGGACGTCACGGCGCCGGACGACCACACCGTGGTGGTGCGGCTCGCCCGTCCCGACTCGAACCTGCTGTTCGCGCTGACCGGTCGCGCGGGCGTCGTCCTCGAGCGTGGCGCCCACAACGACCGCTCGGACAGCGCGATCGGCACGGGGCCGTTCCGGGTCAGCAGCTGGAAGCAGGGCGACTCGCTGACGTTCACCCGCTGGAAGGGCTACTGGGGCGCGAAGGCGAAGGTGGCCAAGGTCGTCTTCCGCTACATCACCGAGGCGTCGACCGCCGTCAACGCCATGGCGAACGGCGACCTCGACGTGGAAACGGCGGTGGACGGCACCCTGAAGGGCCAGCTCCAGGGCGCCTCGGGCATCACGCTGCACACCGGCGAGACGACCGACAAGTACACCCTCGCCTTCAACGACCGCGAGGCGCCGTTCACGGACGTGCGGGTCCGGCGGGCCATCCGCGAGGCCATCGACCCGAAGGCGCTCATCAAGGCCATCGGCGGCACGGGCGTCGAACAGGGCGGACCGATCCCGGCGCTCGACCCGGGGTACCAGGACCTGACGGACATCGACGCGTACGATCCCGCCGACGCGCGGAAGCTCCTGCAGCAGGCGGGGAAGCACGACCTCGACCTCACGCTCACGTACGCGAACATCTACCCGTCGACGATCGGCGACGTCCTCACCTCGCAGCTCGCGAAGGTCGGGATCACCCTGCACGTCAAGCGCGTCGACTTCACCACCTGGCTCGACCAGGTGTTCGGGAAACACGACTTCGAGTTGAGCATGGTCGACCACACCGAGTCGCGCGACTTCGGCAACTGGGCGAACCCGGACTACTACTTCGGGTACGACAACCCGCGGGTGCAGCAGCTCTACGCCGACTCCCTCGCCACCACCGACACGAGCGAGCGGGACGCGGACCTGCGGAAGGCCGCCCGCATCGTCAGCGAGGACGCCGCGGGCGAGTGGCTCTACACCGCGACGACGATCACCGCCATCCGCCACGGCGTGACCGGCTTCCCCACGAACTCGACGAGCACGCGACTCGACCTGTCGAAGCTCGCCGTCACGGGGTGACGCCGCTCGTAGGCTTGACCCCGTGACCCGATTCCTCGTCGGGCGGCTGCTCCTGCTCGCCGTCGGCCTCCTCGTCGCGAGCGTCATCGTCTTCGCCGCGCTGCGGGTCCTGCCCGGCGATGTCGCACAGGTCGTCGCCGGGACGCAGGTGTCGGCCGCGCAGGTGTCCGCCGTCCGTCGGCAACTCGGGCTCGACCGTCCGCTCGTCGTGCAGTACCTCAGCTGGATCGGTGGGGTCCTGCACGGCGACCTCGGCCGTTCCCTCGTCACGGGTGGCGCGGTGGCACCGCAGATCGCGCAGAAGCTCGCCGTCACCCTGCCGCTCGCGGGCCTGTCCCTGCTCTTCGCCCTCGTGCTCGGGGTGCCGCTCGGCGTGGTCGCCGCGGTCCTCCGACGTCGACCCGCCGGCGTGGTCATCTCGATCGTGGCGCAGGCCGTCGCCGCGATCCCGGTCGTCTGGGCCGCCATGCTCCTGGTCGCCGTGTTCGCGGTGCGGCTCCGGCTCCTGCCGACCCAGGGGTTCCCGCTCGACGGCTGGCACCAACCGGGGCGCGCGTTCGCCGCCCTCGTCCTGCCGGCGCTGACGATCGGCGCGGTCGAGGGTGCGGTCGTCCTCCGGTTCACGCGCTCCGCGACGCTCGGCGTCCTCGGTGCCGACCATCTGCGCACCGCGGCGGCGGTCGGGCTCACCCGGCGGGCAGCGCTCCTGCGGCACGGGCTGCCGTCGGTCGCGCTCACCGTGCTCGCGGTCCTCGGCGTGCAGATCGCGGGGCTGCTCGTCGGCGCCGTCCTCGTGGAACAGGTGTTCGCCCTGCCGGGCGTCGGACGCATGCTCGTCACGGACGTCGGTCGCCGGGACCTGACGAAGGTGCAGTCCGAGCTCCTCGTGCTCACCGGGCTCGTGCTCGTCGTGGGCTTCGCGGTCGACGTGGCGCACCGCCTCCTCGACCCCCGTCTCCGGGAGGCAGCGTGACCGCCCGGGCCGCGGGACGGGGCGAGCGCGGCTTCCTCCGACGACTCGTCACCCGGCCGTCCGGCGCGGTGGCGGTCGTCGTGCTCGGGCTCCTCGTGGTGGCCGCGGTCGTCGCGTCGTTCTGGACGCCGTACGACCCGTTCGACACCGACCCGTTCCACCAGTGGCGAGCCCCGAGCGCCGCCCACTGGTTCGGCACCGACGCCGTCGGCCGCGACATCGCGAGCTACGTGCTCGCGGGCGCGCGGACGACGGTCCTGGTCGCCCTGGGGTCCGGCGTCATCGCCTCGGTGGTCGGGATGCTGCTGACCGCCGTCGGGTCGTTGACGAGCCGGTGGGTCCGCGAGGGCATGGCCGTGCTCCTCGACGTGCTCGTCGCGTTCCCGACGCTCCTCACGGCGATGCTCCTGACGGCCGTGTTCGGCGGCTCGCTCGGCGTCGTCGTCGTGTCGGTCGGCCTGAGCTTCGGCGTGACGATCGCCCGGGTCGCCCGCGGCGAGATCCGCCGCATCGCACGGAGCGACTACGTGACCGCGGCACGCGCCGCCGGCGTCGGGCCGGTCGGCGTGCTCCTCCGC
Source organism: Curtobacterium sp. MCBD17_028 (assembly GCF_003234875.1). Taxonomy (NCBI): domain Bacteria; kingdom Bacillati; phylum Actinomycetota; class Actinomycetes; order Micrococcales; family Microbacteriaceae; genus Curtobacterium; species Curtobacterium sp. MCBD17_028. The sequence goes on from NZ_QKTQ01000002.1 coordinate 324,205, forward strand.
CACCTCGTGCCGAACGCGGCACCGCTGTTCACCGTGCAGCTGTCGCTCGCCATGGCGACGGCCGTGCTCGCCGAGGCCGGGTTGTCGTACCTCGGGTACGGCGCGTCGTCGTCCACCGCCTCGTGGGGCAGTCTCCTCGCCGACCTGCAGACCTACATCGGCGTGCACCCGTGGAGCGCGGCCTGGCCGGGTGCGGCGATCGCCCTCGTCGTCGTCGCGCTGTCCCTGCTCGGCGACGCCGTGCGCGACGCGTCGGACCCACGACTGACCGGACGACGGCGCGACCTCGATGCCGACACCGGCGCGACCGCCGGTGCGGCCGACGCCCGGGAGGCCCGTCGTGCGCCCGCAGTGATGCCCGCCACCGCCGACGCCACGGTCGAGGTCCACGGAGGGACCGCATGACCGCCGTCGACCGCGCCGAGCACGCCGGCGGTCCGGGTCGTGGCGCGACGACGGACCTCACCGTGCGCGGCCTCACCGTGCGGATCGGCGGGCGGACCGTGCTCGACGACGTCTCGTTCGCCGTCCCCGCCGGGGCCCGTGTCGGTGTGATCGGCGCGTCGGGGTCGGGCAAGTCGATGACCGCGTTGGCGGTGATGGGCCTGACGCCCCCGGATGCCGCCGTCTCGGGCAGCGTGCGCCTCGGCCCCGACGAGCTCGTCGGTCTGTCGGACCGCGAGCACGCCCGCTACCGCGGTCGTCGGATCGGCATGGTGTTCCAGGAGCCCGGGACGGCACTCGATCCGATCCGGCGGGTCGGGTCGCAGATCGCGGAGCCGCTGCGGCTGCACCGCGGACTCGACCGCCGCGCCGCCGCCCAGGCCGCCGTGGACCTGGCGGTCGCGGTCGACCTGCCCGACCCGGAGCGCCTGCTGCGGCAGTACCCGCACCAGCTGTCCGGCGGCCAACGGCAGCGCGTGTGCATCGCCATGGCCCTCGCGGGCGAGCCGGCCTTCCTCCTCGCGGACGAACCGACGACGGCGCTCGACGTGACGACGCAGGCCCGGGTCCTCGAGCTGTTCGACCGCACCGCCGACGAGCGGGGCACCGGTCTGGTGTTCGTCACGCACGACCTCGCCGTCCTGGCGCGCATCGCCGACACCGCGGTCGTGCTCGACGCGGGACGAGTGGTCGAGTCGGGTCCGGTGACGGGCCTCCTGGCCGCGCCGCGGCACCCCGCGACCGCCGCGCTCGTCGCGGCCGCCGCCGCCACCGCGAGGAGGACCCCGTGAGCGAGGACACCACGAGCGGCGGGAGGGGGGTCGGGACCGCCGCGGCGGGGCACACCCAGCACGAGGACTCGCCCGCGCTCGAGGCGCGCGGACTGTCACGGACCTACCGGCTCCCGCGTCGCGGCCCGTTCGAGCCCGGCGCGACGCGGACCGCCGTCGACGCCGTCGACCTCGCCGTCCCCGCGGGTGCGCGCCTCGGCGTCCTCGGCGCGTCGGGCTCGGGCAAGTCGACGCTCGTCCGCCTCCTCACCGCGCTCGAGGCACCGACGTCCGGGAGCGTCAGCGCCTGGGGTCGCCCGCTGTCGGCAGCCGCCTCCGCGCGCACGACGCGCTGGTTCCGGCGCCGCACGGGCATCGTGTTCCAGGACCCGTACGCGTCGCTCGACCCGCGCATGCGCATCGGTCGGACCGTCGGTGAGCCGTTGCGCGCCCTCCGCGTGCCGGGCGACCACGCGGCGCTCGTCGCCGAGGCCCTGCGCCGGGTCGACCTGCCGGACGACGCCGCGGACCGGTTCCCCCACGAGTTCTCCGGCGGTCAACGCCAGCGCATCGCGATCGCGCGCGCAGTGGTGCACCGGCCCGCGCTGCTCGTCGGCGACGAACCGATGAGCGCGCTCGACGTCGTCGTGCGTGCCCGGGTGATCGACCTGCTCGACCGCCTGACCGAGGACCTCGGGATGACGCTCGTGCTCGTGTCGCACGACGTCGGCGTCGTGCAGCGGCTGTGCGACCGGGTCGCGGTGATGGACGCCGGGCGGATCGTGGAGCAGGGCCCGGTGACCCTGCTCGACGACCCGCGGCACGACGTCACGCGGGGACTCGTCGCGGCCGCGCCGACGCTCCCGCCGGTCTGAGGTCCGGCCCGACCGCTGCGCCGGACGGGAGGCCGTCGCCCTGCACCGCGGACGGCGTCCGGCCCACCGACCTCACCACTGCGGCGGGTGCCGCCGCTGCCATCGCACCCGACGCTCGAGCTGGGCGCCGAGGGCGAGGACCGTGCGCTCCCCACCGGGGCGGCCGATGAGCTGCACGCCCATGGGGAGGCCGGCGTCCGTGGTCGACACCGGCAGCGTGATCGCCGGCAGCCCGGCGACGTTGCACATCGAGGTCCACGGCGAGTACCGGCACTGGTCCGCGAAGTTCTCCTCGGGGTCGTCCGAGTACCAGCCGAGCGGTCGCGGGGGGAGCGCGAGCGTCGGGGTGAGCACGGCGTCGTACGACGCGAACGCCTGCACCAGGGCGACCGAGAACGCATCGAGTCCGGCCATGGCCTCGAGCACCGCCACGCCCGAGAGCTCCCGTCCGCGTTCGACGAGCCACGCGGTGAGCGGTTCCAGGCGTGACGGGTCGAGACCGGGCACGTCCGGGATGCGTGCCGCGGAGGCCTGCCAGGCGACACGGAACCACCGGGCGTACTCCACCCGCGGCATCGCGACGTCCTCGACGCCGTGCCCGAGCGCGTCGAGGAGCGCCAGGGTCTCCGCGACCGCCGCGGCGGCCTCGGGACTCGTCCGCACGTCGACGGCGTCGTCCCACGGTGACCCCTGCAGGAGCCCGACCGTGAACCGGCCCTCGCCGCGGGTCGCCGCGGCCGTGAAGGGACCGTCGCCCTCGTCCGGCGTGCGGAGCGCGAACGGCTCCGGGACCGCGCGACCGCTCGGCGCCACGAGGGCGTCGAGCAGCATCCCGGCGTCCGCGACCGACCGCGTGATCGGCCCGGCCACCACGAGTCCGCCGAGTCCGGCGCGCCCGGGCATCGCCGGCACCCGCCCGCGGGACGGCTTGAGCCCGACGAGGCCCGTCGCGGCGGCCGGGATCCGCACCGACCCGCCGCCGTCGGACCCGACCGCGGCGGGCAGCAACCCGGCCGCGACCGCCACCGCCGCACCACCGCTCGACCCACCCGGGCTCGCCGACGTGTCCCACGGGTTCCGCGTCGCACCGGTCGCGAGCGATTCGGTCGTCGACGACAAGCCGAACTCCGGGGTCGCGGTGCGGCCGAGGGACACCGTCCCGGCGTCGTCGAGCGCCCGCACGAGCGGGCTGTCCGCGACCGCCGGCGTCGCGGCGACCGCTCGGGAGCCCGCCCGCGTCACGAATCCGGTCCGGTCCACGAGGTCCTTGTCACCGCTCGGGAGGCCCCACAGCGGCCTGGACGTCGGCACCCGTTCGGCGAGGTGGGCAGCACGATCACGGGCGGCGTCGGCGGTCACCGCGGTGAACGCCCCGAGTCCCGGGTCGATGCGCTCGATCCGGCCGAGGTAGTGCTCCGCGACCTCCAGCGGGGAGGCCTCGCCCCGACGGATCCAGTCCCACAGGTCCTGCGCGCTGAGGTGGTGGAGTTCGAACACGGCTCCCGAGCCTAGCCAGCGGCGCCGGCGGCGGCGCGGAGGCGGAGGCTCCCGGCGGTGCGGACGGTCATGCGAGCGGGCGTCGGCCCCGGCCGCCCCGCAACCGGAGCTGCATGGTGACCGTCCCGAGCCACCGTTCGTACTTGTAGCCGACGCGCGCCATCCGTCCGGTCTCGGTGAAGCCGAGCGACGCGTGCAGCCGGATCGACGCCTCGGCGGCCCGGTCGGCGATCACCGCGACGACCTCGCGCACCCCGGCGACCGCACTCTCCTCGAGCAGCGCGGTCAGCAGGGCACGTCCGAGCCCCTTGCCACCCGACGCCGGGCGGAGGTAGATCGAGTCCTCCACCACGCGGTTCGAGCGGTCCCGGGGGTTCCAGGGCGTCACGAGCGCGTACCCGAGGATCTGCCCCGAGGGGTTCTCGGCCACGAGGAACGGCAACCCGCGGCGGCGCACGTCGTCGTAGCGCTGCTTCCAGGCCGCGAACGAGAACGCCGACGCGTCGAACGTGACCGACGAGTTCCGGACGTAGTGGCCGTGGATGTCACGGACGTCGGGCAGGTCGCTCGGCTCGGCCGCCCGGATCACGTAGGTGAACGCCGGTTCGGGTGTGGTCGCGGGCCGGAGGTGCCGGGGCAACCGCCGACGCGGCTGGTATTCCTCTTCGAGCACCGCACCCGTCCCTCCCGGCCGCGGTGGCCGCGACGCCCGCCAGCCTACGGACCGGCGAGGCGGGGCGTCCGGCGCTCACACCGTGTCGGGGAGGGTCCAGTCCATCGGCTCCGCGCCCTGTGCCTCGAGCAGCGCGTTCACGCGCGAGAACGGGCGCGAGCCGAAGAAGCCGCGTGCGGCCGACAGCGGACTCGGGTGGGCCGACGCCACCACCGGTGTGTCCCCGAGGAACGGCTGCACCGCCGCCGCCTGCGCACCCCACAGCACCGCGACCAGGGGCGCCTCGCGGGCGGCGAGCGCCCGCACGGCCTGCTCGGTCACGCGCTCCCAGCCCCGCCCGCGGTGCGACGCCGGCGCGCCGACACCGACCGTGAGCACGCGGTTGAGGAGCAGGACGCCGCGCGACGACCAGGCCCGGAGGTCGCCGTGCACCGGCGGCTCGACGCCGAGGTCGTCCCGGAGCTCCCGGTACACGTTCGCGAGGCTCCGCGGGACCGGCCGGACGTGCGGGTCGACGGCGAACGACAGACCGATGGGATGCCCCGGCGTCGGGTACGGGTCCTGACCGAGCACGAGCACGCGGACGTCGTCGAACGGGTCGGCGAAGGCCCGCAGGACGGACGGCCCCGCCGGCAGGTACGGACGTCCGGCGCGGACCTCCTCCCGGAGCCACGCCCCGATCGCGTGGACGTCGTCCTCCACGGGTGCGAGCGCCCGCGCCCAGCCGGGGTCGACGAGCTCGGCGAGGGGGTGCACCGCGACGCCGTCGGTCATGCGCCGATCGTCGCCACCGAGACGAACTGGTCGCCCTCGCCGTCCTCCGATGCGATGACCCGCCAGACGCTGCCCGAGCCACGGACCTCGAGCGCGCCCTCGCCGACGATGAGGACGGTGTCCTCGTCGATGGCGACACCACCCGCGACGACGCCGGCCTCGGCGGCTGCGACGAGCCGCGAGAGCGTGCCCGCCTGCGCCGCGTGGACGTCGATCGCGAGGTCGACGAGGCCGAGGCCCTCCTGCAGCGTGACCTCGTCGAGGCCCTCGCTGGTCCACTCCGGCGAGACGTCCACCCCGCCGATGCGGAACCCGCCGACGAGCGCTCGGTCCGCCGCGATCATCGCGCCCGCCGAGTACCCGAGGTACGGCAGCGAGTCGGCCACGAGCAACCGGATCTGGTCGACGAGCGGCACCGTCGCCGTCACGTAGTCCGGCGTGCGACCACCCGCGATCACGAGGCCGTCGACGTCGCTGAGCACGCGGGTGTCGAACGTGGCGCCGGCCGCGACGACGTCGGGGAGGAGGTCGCCACCGCCCGCCTCGCCCAGCAGCGCGACCAGGGTGTCGGCCGCGTCGGGTGCGCCGACCGCGAGGACGGCGACCCGCGGCGCGGACCGGCCGACGATCGCGCCGCGCTGTGTCGCCTCGGCGAGGAACCGTCCGTACACGTCGGAGGCCTGGGTGGCGTCGGTGCCGCCACCGACCAGGTGGACGCTCACGATTCGGCCGTCACGGGTGCGAGGGCGCTCCACGGGAACGTGATCCACCCGGAGACGCGCCGCCACACGTGGTCGGGCTCGAGGACGGTTCCGGGCTTGGAGTAGAGGCAGGCGCTCCGGACGTCCGCCCCCGCCTGCCGGACGATGTCGACGACGAGCGCGAGGGTGCGGCCGCTGTCCGACACGTCGTCGACGACGAGCACGCGCTTGCCGGCCAGGCTCGGCGCGTCGAGTGCCGGGGGCAGGACGATCGGCGCGGCGAGCCGTTGCTCGACGTCGGTGTAGAACTCGACGTTGATCGACCCGCACATCTTCGTGCCGAGGGCGTAGGCGACGGCACCGCCGATGAGGAGCCCGCCGCGGGCGACCGCGACGACGACGTCCGGCACGAACCCCGCGTCGAGGACGTCCTTGGCGAGGTGCCGCGCGGCGTCCCCGAACTCGAGCCACCCGAGCACCTCGGCGTGGGACGGGGGTGCGTCGGCACCCGCGGACGTGACGGTGGCGGGCGCCGGATCGGCGGGCGCTGCCGCGGGGACGGCGTCGGCGGGGCAGGTCATCCCGCCACGCTATCGCCCTCACGGTCCGCGGGCGCTACCGGGTGCGGAGTTCGCCCCGGGCGACCTTGTGCTGCGCGGACTGGGCGACGGGCTTGATCGTCACGAGGTCGAGGTTGACGTGCGCGGGGAGCTCGACCGCGTGCACGATGGCGGCGGCGACGTCCTCGGCGACGAGCGGGTCGGCGACGCCCTGGTAGACGGCGTCCGCGCGGTCCTGGTCGCCGCCGAACCGCACGAGCGAGAACTCCTCGGTGCGGACCATCCCCGGGGCGATCTCGACGACCCGGATCGGCTCGCCGCTCAGCTCGAGGCGGAGGACCGCGACGAGCGCGTGCTCCGCGGCCTTCGCGGCGTTGTAGCCCGCGCCGCCCTCGTACGGCACCGTCGCCGCGGTCGACGTGACCGTCACGACGTCCGCGCCGCCCGTGACGTCGGCCCGGGTCCGGAGATGGGGCAGCAGCGCGCTCGTCACCTGCTTCGTGCCGATGACGTTGACCTCGAACATGGCACGCCAGTCGTCGACGCTCGAGGTCTCGACCGGCTCGAGCCCGAACGCGCCACCCGCGTTGTTGACGAGGGCGTCCACGCCGCCCAGCTCCCCGACCCGTGCGGCGAGCGCCGCGACGGCCGATGCGTCGGTGACGTCGGCGACGAACGCCTCGCAGTCGGTCTCCTCGGCGAGCGCCGTCAGCCGGTCCTCGCGCCGGGCGACCGCCACGACCTCCCATCCGTGCGCGCGGAACAGGCGGACCGTCGCCGCTCCGATGCCCGAACTCGCTCCCGTGACGACCGCGCGTCGTGCTGCCATGTGCTGTGTCCTCCTGTGCCGACTCCGGTGCCGACTCCTGTCGTCCAACGGTACCGGGGCGACCCCGAGGGGGCGGTCATCATGGTGCGCGTTCGGGTAGCGTGGCGGGGCATGAGCACGGACGTCCTCTCGACCGCGCCCTCGGCTCCTCCGGTCGCTCCCGACGGGCCTGCACCAGCGCGGGTGCGGGTGCCGTTGTGGGACACCGCGCGGTTCCTCGCGGTGACGCTGGTCGTCATCGGGCACGCGATCCAGCGGCAGACGACCGCGAGCGACCACGCGATGGCGCTCTACACGTTCATCTACGCGTTCCACATCCCGGCGTTCGGTGTGATCAGCGGGTACTTCTCGTCGTCCGCGACCCCGACCGCCGTGCGGATGCGACGCACGATCGCCGAGATCGTCGTGCCGTACATCGTCATGCAGACGATCTGGACGGTGGTGGAGTCGATCGTCGAGGGCCGGAAGCAGTTCAACCCGACGCAGCCGACGTGGACGCTCTGGTTCCTGCTCGCGCTCGGGATCTTCCGACTCGTGCTCCCCTACCTGGCGCAGCTCCGGTGGCCGCTGCTGTGGACGGTCGCCGCGAGCATCGGCGTCGGGTACCTCGACAACGTCGACTCCACCCTGTCGCTGTCCCGTGCGATCGGACTCATGCCGTTCTTCGTCCTCGGCTGGCAGCTCAAGGGCTGGGGGGTGATGGACCGGTGGGCCGGCGCGCCGCGGCGGGTGGTCGTGTGGGTGCGGTCGGCCGCGGTCGTGGTGCTCGCGGCGTGGGGCTCGGCGTGCGTCGTGTTCGTCCGGCCGTTCCGCTCGTTCGAACTGCACCACTGGTTCTTCTACGACGACTCGTACTCGGGGCTCGGACAGGACGCCTGGTGGGCCGGGTTCCTGCGACTGGGGCTCATGGTGCTGGCGAGCGCCCTCACGGCGTCGTTCCTGCTGCTCGTCCCGCGGCGGCGGGTGTGGTTGTCGGCCTTCGGGCAGGCGACGATGTACGTGTACCTGCTGCACACCTTCGTGCTCTACCCGATCCGGGAGTCCGGGGTGCTGTCGGGTCCGCACTCGGCCTGGCCGTACCTGCTGCTCATGGTGGCGCTCGCGATCACGGTGGCCGTGCTGCTCGCGACGCCACCGGTCCGGGCCGCGACCCGGTGGCTGCTCGAGCCGCGGGTGCCGCTGCTGTTCCGGCGCGACCCGGACCAGGAGCCGACGTCGGAGGCGACGCGCGCCTCCTGACCCGACCCGCGCCTCCCGACCCGACCCGCGCCTTCCGGAGCGGGTCGCCGACGAGTCCCGACGCCGCCGTGTTACGCGCGCTGACGCCCGACGTTGCCGTGGGTGGAGGGCGGTCCTAGCCTGGCCGGACCGCGAGGGTGCGCCGTCCCTCCCGACGTCACCACGGCGCGTGCGGACTGCGAGGACGGACACCATGACCGAGACCACCGACCCGACGACCTGGCGTTTCGAGACGACGCAGGTGCACGCGGGTGCCCGGCCGGACCCGACGACGGGGGCGCGCGCGACGCCGATCTACAAGACGACGTCGTACGTCTTCGAGAGCTCGGACCACGCCCGCGACCTGTTCGCCCTGGCCGCGCCGGGCAACATCTACTCGCGGATCATGAACCCGACGAACGACGTCGTCGAGCAGCGCATCGCGGCGCTCGAGGGTGGTACGGGCGCCCTGCTCGTGTCCTCCGGGCAGGCGGCCGAGACGTACGCCGTGCTCAACATCGCGGGCGCCGGCGACCACATCGTGTCCTCGTCGTCGATCTACGGCGGCACGTACAACCTGTTCAAGTACACGCTCGCCAAGCTCGGCATCGAGACGACGTTCGTCGAGGACCAGGACGACCCGGACGAGTGGCGCCGGGCCGTGCGGCCGAACACGAAGCTCTTCTTCGCCGAGACGATCGGCAACCCGAAGATCAACGTGCTCGACATCGCGACGGTGTCCGGCGTCGCCCACGACGCCGGTGTGCCCCTCGTCGTCGACAACACCATCGCGACGCCGTACCTCATCCGTCCGTTCGAGCACGGCGCCGACATCGTGGTGCACTCGGCGACGAAGTTCCTCGGCGGCCACGGCACCGTGATCGGCGGCGTGCTCGTGGACGGCGGCCGGTTCCCGTGGTCACAGCACGCCGAGCGGTTCCCGGAGCTGAACCAGCCCGACCCGTCGTACCACGGCGCCGTGTTCACGCAGGCGGTCGGCGACGGCCTCGCGTACGTCGTCAAGGCGCGGGTGCAGCTCCTCCGCGACCTCGGTGCTTCGAACTCGCCGGACACCGCGTTCGCGCTGCTCCAGGGCATCGAGACGCTGAGCCTGCGGATCGAACGACACGTGCAGAACGCGCAGGAGATCGCGGAGTGGCTCGACCGTCACCCGGACGTGGCGACGGTCGCGTACGCCGGACTGCCGACGAGCCCCTGGTACGCCGCGGCCACGAAGTACGCCCCGAAGGGCGTCGGCGCGGTGCTGTCGTTCGAGCTCAAGGGCGGCGTCGACGCCGGCCGGGCGTTGGTCGACAACCTGTCGCTGTTCAGTCACCTGGCGAACATCGGTGACGTGCGGTCCCTCGTGATCCACCCGGCGTCGACGACGCACTCGCAGCTCACGCCCGAGCAGCAGCTCACCACGGGCGTGACGCCGGGTCTCGTCCGGCTGTCGGTGGGCATCGAGAACGTCGCGGACCTCATCGCCGACCTGGAGGCCGGGCTCGCCGCCGCGCGTCGGGTCGCCGAGGCGGGCCTCACCGCCTGACGACCGACCGGGCCCGGCTCGACGCCCTCCCGCCGAGATCGCGCAACACGCCGCTTCGACCGCTGCGACAACGGCGTGTTCTGCGATCTCGGCTGAGGAGGGCGAGCGGCGGCGGGCCCGGCCGACGAGGGCTAGCGGCGGCGGCCCCGGCCGACGAGGAGCGCCTCGGCGACGCCGAGCCCCACCGCGATCACGAGCTGGGACGCCCCGAGCCGTCGCCACCGACCGCCGACGAGCAGCAGCGGCAGCATCGAGACCGCGTGGGTCGCATCGACCACGGCGGCGACCGTGTGCGCGTCGGGGGTGTCGACCCGACGCAGCACCACGGCCTCGACGAGTTGCCGCAGCCCGAGCACCCGGTGGAACGCGGCGACCCCGCCCCGACGCGCACCCGTTGCCCGGTCGGGTGCACCACCTCGCGCCGCGAGGAGGTGCAGGACGCCCAGGCCGCCCCGCATCACCTCCACCCCGGCGGCGGAACCGGGCCCTGCGGACGGGTGCCGGGCCTCCCGACCGGTGCGGCGCCCCGGTGCTGCACCGAGACTCATCGGCCGCGACCCACGGAACGGGTGGCGGTGGCGACGACGCCGGCCACGCCGATCGCGCCCGCGAGGATCGCGGAGCCGAGGCGGCGGTGCTCGACGAACCAGGTCTGCGGCGACCACGCGTGGGCGGTGTCGTCGAAGATCCCGTGCGCACCGTGGTCCCCCGGCACCGGCTCGTAGAGGTTGTCGGGCAGCATCGGCTCGTCCTTCTGCGGCGCCTGCTGGCCGTCGACGAGCGTGCGGGCGGCGTACCAGTCCGCGAACCGGCCGCTGATCCGGTTCCCGATGATCGTGTAGACGGTCGACTCTCCGACCCACGTCCGCGGGCGTGGCCGCTCGGCGACGGTCGCGATGGCGCGGGCCCCGACCTCGGGCTGGTAGATCGGCGCCACGGGCTGCGGGTGGTGTGGCAACTTCGACTTCACCCAGTTGAACTGGATCGTGTTGAGCGCGGGCATGTCGACCCGCGAGACCGTGACGTTGCTGCCCTCGTTGCGCAGCTCGCTGACGACCGACTCGGTGAACCCGACGATCGCGTGCTTCGCGCCGCAGTACGCCGCCTGCAGCGGGATCCCGCGGAACCCGAGCGCGGAGCCGACCTGGATCACCTGTCCACGGTCCCGCGGCCGCATGTGACGCAGTGCGGCACGGGTCCCGTTGACGAACCCGAAGTACGTCACCTGGTTCGCCCGCGCGAAGTCGTCCGGGTCGGTGTCCATGAACGAGCCGAACACGCCGACCATGACCCCGTTGACCCACAGGTCGATCGGCCCGAGCTCGGCCTCGACGCGGTCGGCGGCGGCCTCGACGGCCTCGCGATCCGCGACGTCCGCGACGAGCGCGAGGCCGCGCCTCCCGGCTCGCCGCACTTCGGCGACCGCCGCGTCGACGCCCTCCTGCCCGCGGGCGAGGACGGCGACGTCCCAGCCCCGTGCGGCGAGTTCCCGCACCGTCGCCCGGCCGAGTCCGGCCGAGCCTCCCGTCACCACGGCGATCCCACGAGCCATCCGGTCCTCCTCGCGTCCTGCCGTCGCCCGAGCGGCGCGGCCCTCCACGTCTACCGGACGGCCGTCGGCGGCGCTCAGCGAGCGTGGGGCGGCACACGTCCGATCGCCCCGCTCCCTCAGACGGACGTGGATCCCGGCCGGGGCCGGCCGGGAGGCCCGGAGCCCGCCCGCCACGCCCCTCGCGTAACAAAGCACCCACGCCGTCCGCGACCCCGGGAGAATGGGCGGACGATGGACTGGCAGACGACCCCGGAGGACTCGGTCCCCTCGACCCTGGTCCCCGGTCCCGCCCTGCTCGGTGGCGGCCTCGGGATCGTCGGCAAGCCACCGGTGACGGGCGCCTGGCGACCCGGCGACCCGGCGGGCTCCCGCCGGTTCCTGGACCTCGGCGCCGTGACCGTCCGCGGCGGGGTGCTCCCGTCGACCCGCGTCGCCTACGAGACCTGGGGCGAACTCGACGCCGAGCGCTCGAACGCCGTGCTCGTGTTCCACGCGCTCACCGGCGACTCGCACGTCACCGGCCCGGCGGGGCCCGGACACCGGACGGCCGGCTGGTGGGAGGACGTCGTCGGCCCCGGTCGGGCGATCGACACCGACCGGTGGTTCGTCGTCGCGCCGAACATGCTCGGCGGCTGCCAGGGCACGACGGGGCCGTCCGCACTCGCCCCCGACGGCGTCGAGTGGGGGTCGCGGTTCCCGTTCCTCACCGTCCGCGACCAGGTGGGCGTCCAGGCGCGCCTGGCGGACCACCTGGGCATCGACCGGTTCGCGGCGGTCGTCGGCGGTTCGATGGGCGGCATGCACGCCCTCGAGTTCGCCGTGACGTACCCGGAGCGGGTCGAGCGGCTGGCGGTGCTGTCGGCACCGGCGCAGACCACGGCGGACCAGATCGCGGGGAACTCCCTGCAGCGCGCCGCGATCCAGATGGACCCCGGGTACGCCGGCGGCGACTACTTCGACGCCGAACCCGGCGACGGCCCGCACCGCGGCCTCGCGCTCGCCCGCCGGATGGCGCTCCTGACCTACCGCGCTCCCGACGAGCTCAACGGGCGGTTCGCCCGGAGCTGGCAGAGCGATGTGTCGCCGCTCGGCGACGACGGACGGTTCTCGGTCGAGAGCTACCTCGACTTCCACGGGAACAAGTTCACCCGCCGGTTCGACGCCGACTCGTACCTGACGCTCCTGCACGCGATGGACTCCCACGACGTCGGGACCGGCCGAGGCGGCGTCGTCCCGGCACTCGGGCGGGTCCGTGCCCGCACCCTCGTCGTCGGGATCACGAGCGACCGCTTGTTCCCCCTCGAGGACCAGGACCGCATCGCCGCGGGCATCCCGGACACCCTCGACGGCGACCGCGCGACGGTCATCGCGAGCGCGTACGGACACGACGGCTTCCTCATCGAGCACGAGGCCGTGGGGCGGCACCTCCGGCGGCTGCTGCACGACGCGTGACCGCCGCGATCGTTCGCTGGTGATAACGATTCAGCACCAGACCGGGGACCCGGACCGTGCCGGATCCCCTCGAACGGGTGCCGTCTGTGCGAGCATGGTCGAACGCGAAGGAACCACCTCGCGGATCCGTTTCCCCCTGCAGGACATCGATGGACCTCATCGCGCAAGAACGTGACCGGTTGCTCCGGACGACGACGCGCGTTGTCGGCATCGTCTGCGCACTCGTCAGCGTCGTGGCGGTCCTGTGCGCGGGCAGCATCCCGACCGCGCCGCTCGTCGTCGGGCTCCTCGGCGTCGCGGTGCTCGTCGGCGCGCTCTGGGGTGTCGGTGCGAACGGCGCCTGGTACTGGACCGTCCTGGCGGTCGTGGGCGGGGTCGGTGCCCTCGTCGCGCTCACCCAGTCGGTCGGCGACGCCGGCGACCGCGACGTCGTCGCCGCGGGCCTGGTCCCCCTCGCCGCGGGTGGCCTGTCGTCGCTCGTCATGTCGCAACGCGGCCGTCCGGAGCTGCTCGTGCTCGTGCTCCTGTCCGGCGTCGCCGCGGTCGGCATCGTCGTCTGGACGTGTCGCTCGCCGTTCGCGAGCCCCGTCGGCGGCGTGCTGCTCGGCTGGGTGCTCACCTGCGTCATCGCCTACTGGGTGTCGCTGAGCATCCCGCGGGTCGCTCGCAGGATCTTCAGCATCGGCAACGCACACCGCGCCGAGCGGCAGGCGAGCGAGACCGAGGCCCAGCGTCGCCAGGGGGCCCGCCTCCTGCACGACACCGTCCTCGCGACCCTGACGCTCCTCGCCCACTCCGGGGTCGGCGTCTCGGAGCAGGCGATGCGCGAGCAGGCAGCGGAGGACGCCCGACTGCTCCGCCACCTCCGCCTCGGCGCGACCCCGCAGCCCCAGGAGTCGAACGGCTACACGCTGACCCAGACCGAGGAGTCACCCCTCGGGCAGACCCTCGAGTCCGTCAAGCAGCGGTTCGGCCGCATGGGACTCGAGGTGAGCTGGCACGGCACCGGACAGGTCCTCCTGCCCACACACGTGCTCGACGCATTCCTGCTCGCGCTCGCCGAGTGCCTGGAGAACGTGCGCCGCCACGCGGGTGTCGCCGAGGCGCACGTCACGATCGTCCACGACACGAGCATGGTCCGCGCCATGGTGACCGACTCCGGCGTCGGATTCGAGATCGACTCCATCAACGAGGAGCGCCTCGGGTTCAAGGAGAGCGTCGTGAACCGCCTCCGCGAGGTCGGCGGCGACGCCCGCCTGTTCTCGGCGCCCGGCTCGGGCACGACGGTCGTCCTGGAGGCCCCGCGATGACCTTCCCCGAGGACACCATCGGCCGCGAGACCATCGGCAGCCGGGAGGAACCCCCACGCACACGGCGCGAGGCCCGCGAGCGCGCGAAGGGCAACGACCGGCGCCAGGCGCGTGGTCTGCCGTCGACCTCGACCGGGGCGCGCTCGTTGCAGCAGGCGGCGCAGCCCGGGGCGTCGCTCGGCACCGGTCACCTCGGCCTCGGTGCGGCCGTGCTCACCGCCCTGCAGGCCGTGTCGGGCATCGTGCTGTTCCTCGTGCACTGGCCCGACTACAGCGACCCGTACGCCGCCGCGGCCGCGTGGCTGCTCTACATCGTCGCCGCGATCGGGGTGACCGCGACGGTGCTGACGTACGGCGAGCGCCTCACCGGGCTCGCGTTCACGCTCATCTGCCTCGTGCTCGCCTGCGTCGTCGCCCTCGACTTCATCGCGGTCTGGCCCGAGCACGACATCGCCCACACCGCGACCGCGTCGATCGCCGCCGGATTCGCGCTCCTGCCGATGACCACGCTGCGTCCCGCCCGCGAGGTCGTCGTGGCGATCGTCGCGCTCGGTGTGGCGTTCGTCGTCATGACGTTGGTCTCGACGCCGATCGACCGGACGACCCTGCCCGGGCAGGTCTCGATGCTCGCGCTCGTCCTCGTCCCGCCGTCGGTCGCGCTCTTCATCGTGCATCGGTTCCGACAGCTCGTGCAGCGCGAACTCGACCGCGTGCTCGTCCAGAGCACCGTGACGGCGCCGCAGTTCGCCGTGGGGATGCTCGCGTCCGAGGAACTCGCGCGCCTCGACCTCGCCGCCGAGAAGCTCCTGGACAGCGTCGCGAACGGCACCGATCCCCTGCCGCTCTCCCCCGCCAGTGCGTCCGTGGCCGCGCAGCTCGCCACCGAGCTCCGGCTGCACCTCATCGAGGGGCGCCGGGAGACCTGGCTGTACCACGCGATCACGGAATCCGACCACCTCGGGCGCGCCGTGAGCGTGACCGATCCGGGCTCGCTCGCCGGCCACCTGACCCCCGCGCAGCGCGACGGTCTCCTGCAGGCGATCTGGCTCATGGTCGGCGACGGACGCGCCGCGACGACCGGCAGCGCGACCGTGTCGGTGACCCTCGGTCCGATGGGCGCCGCCGGTCATCCCGTGTCGGACGAGACGATGGACGTGCCCGTCGTCATCGAGTCACGCGGCGTCCCACGACGTCGGCTCGGCCCGGCGGCGTGGAGCGCGCTCCAACGCGTGGGGCCGTACACGGACACCGTCCGCGACGGCGTCCTGCACGTCGTCGTGCACTGCGTCGTCAACCGACACCCGTCGATGTGACCGCCGTCACCGGATCCCGGGCACCAGCCGCGACACACTGACCGCCTGTTCCTCCACCGCCGATCGATCCACCTAGGATCCCGGTACCGCCAAGAAAGGACGCCGCTCGTGGCAGCTCCCGAGGACCCCATCCGACTCGCACTCGTCGACGACCACCGCATGCTGCTCGGAGCGCTCACGGAGTGGATCCGTGGAGCCGCCGACGACATCACGCTCGTCGCGGCGGTCACCACGTGGCCCGAACTCCTGACCAATCCGGCGTTCCCCGTCGACGTCGTGCTCCTCGACCTCGACCTCAAGGACTCGATCCCGATCTCCCTCAAGATCTCCACGCTGAAGACCGCGGGCGTCACGACCGTCGTCATGAGCACCTACTCGGAGCCGAACGTCGTGCGCGAGGCCCTCGGCTCCGGCGCGATGGGCTACCTCGTCAAGAGCGAGGGCGCCGAGATGATCGTCGAGGCGATCCGCTCCGCGCACCGCGGCGAGCCGTACATCTCCGCCGAGCTCGACCTGGCGCTCAACGCCGGGGACGTCGGCGGCGTGCCGAAGCTGAGTGCCCAGGAGCGCCGCGTCATGGCGCTGTACGGCGGTGGCGAGCCGGTCAAGAGCGTCGCCTACCAGCTGGGGATCTCGGAGGAGACCGCGAAGAGCTACCTCAAGCGCATCCGCGAGAAGTACCGGGTCGCGGGCTTCGACGTCGGCACGAAGGTCGCCCTGCGGAAGCGTGCGATCACCGACGGCATCATCATCCAGACGGACGCTCCGCACGGGCTCTGAGGATCCGCGACGGCCGAGACCCCGAGGGGTCTCGGCCGTCTCGCACGTCAGACGGTCGGCACCGGCGACGTGATCGGGCCGGTGCGCGGGTGCTGGTCCCGCGCCAGGGCCGTGCGACGGTTCGTCCGCCGCTCCATCGAGAAGCTGATGGTGATGATGCCGAGGCCGAGCAGTGCCAGGACGATGCCGATCCAGCCCGGGGCGGCGTAGCCCCAGCCGGCGGCGATCGCGCTGCCCCCGAGGAGCGCGCCGAGGCTGTTCCCGATGTTGAACGCCGAGTGGTTGAGCGCCGCGGCGATGCCCTTCGACTCCCCCGCGACGTCCATGAGCCGCGACTGGACACTCGGCGAGATCATGGACGAGGTGGCACCGAGGGCGAACATCCCGACGAACAGCCCGACGACGGTCGCGGCGGTGAGCGTCACGAGCAGGAGCGCGGCGATGAGCGCGGCGAAACCGACGTACGTGGCCCGGCGCAGGTCGACGTCGGCGAAGTGACCACCCGCGATGTTGCCGACCGTCATGCCGACGCCGACGGTGACGAGCACGAACGGAACGAACGACACGGGCAGGTGCGTGACGTGCTGCACCAGCGGTGAGATGTACGAGTACACGGCGAAGAAGCCGCCGAAGCCGATGGCACCGCACGCCATCATGATCCACACCTGCGGGACCCGGAACGCGCGGAGCTCCCGCCGGAACGACGCGCCCGGCTCGGCCGGGTGGAACGGTACGAGCGTGGCGACCGCGACGAAGGTGAGCGCGAACAGCGCCGCGACGATGAGGTACGCGGCGCGCCATCCGGCGTGCTGACCGATGAACGTGACGAGCGGGACGCCGACGACGTTCGCGATGGTGAGTCCGCCGAGCACCATCGACACGCCCTTGCCGCGGCTGCCCGGGCCCATGATCTCCGCGGCCACGAGCGAGGCGATGCCGAAGTACGCCCCGTGCGGCAGGCCGGCCACGAACCGCGCCGCGAGGACGAGGCCGAACGACGGGAGCACCGCGCTGGCGACCGTGGCGAGCGTGAAACCCACGAGCAGGCCGAGCAGGAGCTGCTTGCGGGGGAACCGCGCCGCCGCCGCCGCGATCGTCGGAGCGCCGACGACGACGCCCAGCGCGTAGGCGCTGACCAGCCAGCCCGCGTGGGCGATACCGGCCTCGGGGTCGACCACGTACTGGTGGTGCAGCAGGGAGGACGCGAGGTTCGGCAGGAGGCCCATGGCGACGAACTCGGTCGTGCCGATGGCGAACCCACCGAGGGCGAGCGCGAGGAGCGCCGCGGTCTTGCGCGCGGGCGTGAGCGTGGTCATGGCGTGTCTTCCGGCGGGGGTCGGACGGGATCGCACCGCGGAGCTGGTGTCAGGGCCCCGCTGCTCCCTCGCCGCGCCGACGGGGCCGTCACGACCGGCGGAGCCGGGGCGCTCGGCGGCGAGCATGCCCGTTCGCAACGGGCTCCGTCCATGCTAGGTCGGCATCAGTGGCCTCGGAAGCACAGCTCGGCGTGTCCGGTCGAATCGGTTCGACCTGCTCGACGTCCGGCCCACGCCTCGGTTCGAGCCGTGCATGCGCTCAGGCCGCGCGAGCCGCGACCTCGTTGTCGTCGCTGCGGTCACGGGCGGACGACCTCGGCTCGGGAAGCGCGTCACGCCAGGTCCAGCCGACACCGCACTCGGTGCAGGTCGCCCACGCCTGCTCGCCGTGCTCCGGCCCGTCGCCGGTGTCCACCAGCACGGTCTGCAGATCGCAGTCGGGGCACCATCCCTCGAAGATCATCCGAGCCTCCTGTCCGTGACCACGCCGTGGCCCGTCGCGCTTCGTCCTGTCGACCGGGTCGGGCAGGTCCCTGGTGTGGCGATCACGTCCGCCCCGATGATCCAAGGACACACCCGACCACCGACATCGCCGGAACCACCGCGGCGTGTCGGCCGATCACGCACGCGGCGCTCCCAGGTCTGCGCATGCGCCGCTCGCGGCGAGCACCGGAGCCGGCCGAAGTCGCGGCCAGGTCAGCGCTCAGCCACGGCCCCCGCAGTGCTCAGTCGCGGCGCCAGCAGTGCTCAGTCGCGGCCCAGAGCGCGCTCGAGGCGGGCGAGCTTGCCGTCGATCTCGCCCGTGTGCCCCGGCCGGATGTCGGCCTTGAGCACGAGGGACACGCGCGTGCCGAAGGGTGCGACGGCCTCGGTCGCGGCCTTGACCACGGCCATGACCTCGTCCCACTCGCCCTCGAGCTCGGTGAACATCGACGAGGTGCGGTTCGGGAGCCCGGACGCCCGCACGACGCGGACAGCCGCGGCGACGGCGTCGTGCACCGAGCCGTCCTCGGCGGTGGGACCGCCGGACGGGGCGACGGAGAACGCGACGATCATGCGTCCATCGTGCCACCGACCCGTCGACCGTCCTCCCGGTCGCCGGCGGTGACGGGACGTCGCATGCGGACGAGCGCGACGACCGCCCACACGAGGATCGCCAGCTCGAGCGCGTTCCGCACGGACAGGACCGCGAGGGTCACCGGGTCGAGCGCCAGCAGCCGGTCGTACGGGGCGGGGTACACCAGCTGCGTGGTGAACGCGGTGACGAGGGCGAGCCCCGCCGGCGCCAGGAAGCGCAGGGCGCTCGCCCGACCCGCCAGGAGGCCCCACACCACCGGCACCGCGAACCACCCGATGTACTGCGGGGACCCGACCTTGTTCGTGACGAGCAGCGCGCCGACGAGCGCGGTCGCGAGGACCGGAGCGACCTCGGCTCGTCGTGCGCCGCCGGTCACGGCCCACAGGGCGAGGAGCACCACGGCCACGACGACGAGTGCCATGAACGGTGTCGAGAGGGCGGCGGCGGCGGCCGTCCCGGATCCACGCACCTGGAACGTCAGGATCGTCTGGTCGTAGTACACGACGGTGCCGGGCACCCCGGCGTGCGCGCGCCACAGGAACGCGGTCGCCAGCGGCGCCTCGATCTGGAGGCCCCGCCCGGTCTGCTGCCCGACGAACGACAGCAGGTGGGCGCCCCCGCCGAGCACGAGGTCGACCAGCACCACGACGAGGGTCGTCGCCCCGGCCGCCATGAGCACCGGCCGACGACCGCGCCGCAGGAGCACGAGCGTCCCGACGAGCACGGCCGGCCAGACCTTGATCCAGGCTGCGAGGGTGAACAGGGACGACGCGACGGCCGGACGCGCGGCGAGGACGACCACGCCGGCGAGGGCGAGACACGTCGCCACGGTGTCGATCCGACCGAGGGCGATCGGTCCGAGCGCCACGAGGAACACCGTCCACCACCACGCAACGCGCACCCCGAGGACGCGGTGCCGCCAGAGCAGCACGAACACCCCGAGGTCGAGCACGGTCATGAGCACGAGCCAGCCGGTGCCGATGGTCGCGACACCCCCCGCCGCGGCGAGCACCATCGGCACGAGGGCGACCACCGGGTAGACCCAGTCGCGGTCGATGCCGACCCAGGTGCAGGATGCGGCGCCCTCGGCGACCCAGTTCCGGTAGGTGTACGTGACGTCGCCGAGCGGCAGGTTCGGGAGCACGCGGTCGAGGTACCAGAGCAGTGCGTGCACGCCGAGGAACGCGACCACGAGCGCGATGTCCGCCGAGCGGGCGACGAGGGCGCGACGCGCGTGCGACGCGACGGCGTCAGGCGGGGCGGTCACCACCGGACGAGCGTAGCGGTGGCCGGTGCGGGTGCCCGCGGCGACGGGCGGCGTTCCTGCGGTCCGTGGCGGGGTCTCCAGGGGCCTCCCAGGGGTGACGCAGCGCGCCGTGCCACGGTTCGGCCATGCGCAAGCGGACGATCTGGATCGGCATCGGCGTCGTCGTGGTGGTGTTCGCGGTGATCGCCGCGGTCGTCGGCCCCGTGGTGTACCGGAACCACGTGGATGCCCAGGCCGAGGCGACCCCGAGCGTCGCCGCGAGCCGGGCACCGTCGACGCTCCACACCGCGGAGATGGACGGCACCTGGCGCGTGGCGAGTGGCTCGACCGCGGGGTACCGCGTGCACGAGGTCCTCAACGGGCAGCCGGTCACGGTCACGGGTCGGACGGGGCAGGTGTCCGGCACCGCCACGGTGGCGGGCAGCGCGATCACGGCCGCGACGATCCGGGTCGACGTGGCGAGCATCCACACGGACTCCAGCCAGCGCGACGCGTACTTCCGGGACTCGGCGATGGACGCCGATGCCTTCCCGACCGCCACGTTCACCACGACGGCGTCGATCCCCGGTGCGGTGCCGTCCTCGTCGAGCAGGACGACGACCAGCCGGGTCACCGGGGAACTCACCCTGCACGGCGTGACGCGGACGGTCACGGCGACCATCCAGTCGGGACTCGACGGCGACGGTGCGGACGTGTCCGGCACGATCCCGATCCGGTTCGCCGACTACGGCGTGACCGCCCCGAGTCTCGGGTTCGTCAGGGTCGAGGACACCGGGTCGGTCGAGTTCGAGGTGCACGCGACCCCGGCCTCCTGACCGTCCCTGCCGCACGTCCGCGCACGTGCCCCCGCGTACGGTCCTCGGCATGGGCACCCCGAGCAGCGGAACGATCGACATCCCGGGCCTCGGCCCCGTGGACTGGCGCGGCGAGGACGAGGTGGACGACCGCGGTGGACCGACGAGGCGGGTCGTGCACGAGGCGAAGCGCGCGGACGGCACGAACCTCACCCCTCCCGAGCTGAGCCAGGTCAAGCGGCAACTCGACGCGCGGTAGCCCCGCGCGGGCAGCCTCCGACCCCGCTGCCGTGTCCCCAGGACTGGCGGTCGCGCCGGAGACCCGATCTGCGGTCGGATGGTCGAGTGACCGACACCGCGCTGGACGGGGCTCCGACCGTCGACGACCGCCGCACCCCGATCCTGGAGGCGGCCATCGCGATGTTCCGCGATGTCGCGTTCCACGAGGCGTCGCCCGAGCTGCTCGCGGAGCGCGCGGGGACGACGGTCGCGGAGCTCGAGGAGACGATCGGGCCCTGGGACACCCTCGTGCTCGCCACCATCGAGCACTGGAACGCACAGCGGATGGCACCGATCCTCCCGCTCGCCGAGCGCTACGGCGCCGTGCGGTTCCTCCGCGGCATCGTCGAGGCGAACGTCGAGGACCCGGCGCTCATGCGTCTGCTCACGGCGATGCTCAACATCGCCGCGACGCCCGGGCACCCGCTCGCGCCGCGCCTCCAGGACCGGTGGCTGACGTTCCAGCTCATGGTGCAGCGGCAGCTGTCCCGCGACATCGAGGCCGGACGGGAGCCGGACACCATGGTGCCGGCGTACGGCTCCGAGCAGCTCATCGCGCTCTACGAGGGCCTGCAGCTGCAGTCGATGGTGCGCCCGGGCATGGACCTGGTCGAGGCGTTCGACCGCGCGATCACGCGCATGCGCGAGGGGTGGTCCCGTGCCTACATCCCGCCCGTGTGGGAGATCGACCTGCCGCTGTAGCGCTCCGCCACGCTCAGACGGTCCGTCCGGTCGCGAGGTCCGCGACGACACGCGAGACGTGTTCCGCGAGTGACGTCATCGTGAACGGGCCACCGTCCGAGGCACGGACGGCGGCGGTGCCGTGCAGCACGGCCGCCGTCGCGGCCAGATGCGCCAGGTCCGCCGGTGTCAGGGGCCCCCGCGCGGCCCGCGTCGCCACGAGCGCGCCGAGCACGCCGCCGAGCGCGTCCCCCGCGCCGGCCGCCGCGAGCCACGGGGTGGCGCTGTCCGCGGTGAACGACGGCCCGCCGTCGGGTGTGGCGACGTGCGTGATCCGGCCCTTGAGCAGGACGGTCGAGCCGGTCCGGTCGGCGGCGCGACGCGCGGATCCACGCGGATCTGCCTGCACCGCGGCCCGGTCGACGCCGAGGAGCTTCGCCAGCTCGCCCGCGTGGGGCGTCAGGACGGCGGCCGGTCCGAGGTCGACCGCGCCGAGCGCCCCGGCGTCCACGACGACCGGCACGCCGTCGTCCGACGCGTGCGCGAGCCCCTCACGGGTCTCGGCGTCGAGGGCGTCGGCGTTCGTCCCGGAGCCGACGAGCCACGCCTGGACGCGTCCCACACCGGACACGACCTCGGGGCGTCGCGCGAGCACGAAGTCCGTCGCCCGCTCCGGACCGACGTACCGCACCATGCCGACGCCCGTGTGGACGGCCGCGTCGACACCGATCACGGCAGCGCCCGGGTACGCACTCGACCCCGTCGCGATGCCGAGCACGCCGCGACCGTACTTGTCGGTGTCCGGCTCGGGCGGGGTGATCCAGTCGGCGGCGTCCTCGATGCGGAAGGGGCGGAATGCGTTCACGTCCCCCACGTTACGGTTGACTGGAGGAGTCCGTTCCGCTCGGGGCCACGGAGGACGCCGGGCCGACGGCGGCGCGACGCCGTCCCCGTCCCGCGGGCGCTCCTCCACACCCTCGCTGCACCGTCCGGCGCGGCGGGCACCGCCCCGACACGAGGAGACCACCGCGTGACGCACGCCCTGTTCGAACCCATCACCCTCCGCGGACTCGAGGTCCGCAACCGCATCTGGGTCTCCCCGATGTGCCAGTACTCGGTGGAACGACAGGACGGCGTCCCGACACCGTGGCACCTGGTGCACCTCGGGTCGTTCGCGCGTGGCGGCGCGGGGGCCGTGCTGGCCGAGGCCACGGCCGTCGTGCCGGAGGGACGCATCACCCCGCACGACCTCGGGATCTGGAACGACGAGCAGCGCGACGCCTTCCGTCCGATCGTCGACTTCATCCACAGCCAGGGTGCGGCCGCCGGCATCCAGCTCGCGCACGCCGGCCGGAAGGCGTCGACCCACCGCACCTGGGCCGAACAGCACGGCAGCGTCCCCGCCGACGAGGGCGGATGGACGACCGTCGCGCCGAGTGCGATCGCGTTCGACGGGTACGCCGAGCCGGCCGCGCTCGACGCCGACGGCATCCACGAGGTCGTCCGGGCCTTCGCCGCCGCCGCTCGCCGTGCCGTCGACGCGGGCTTCGACCTGCTCGAGGTGCACGCCGCGCACGGGTACCTGCTCCACCAGTTCCTCTCGCCGCTCAGCAACACCCGGACCGACGCCTACGGAGGCTCCCTCGAGAACCGGGCACGCGCGCTCGTCGAGGTGGTCGACGCCGTCCGGGCCGAGGTCGGCGCCGACGTGCCGATCGTCGTGCGGTTCTCGGCCACCGACTGGGTGGACGGCGGATGGACGCTCGAGGACACCGAGCAGGTGACACGCTGGGTCGCCGAGCACGGAGCCGACATGGTGGACGTCTCGACGGGTGGCAACGTCCCGCAGGCCACCATCCCCGTCGGTCCCGGCTACCAGGTGCCGTTCGCGGCGGCCATCCGAGCGGCGACCGGTGTGCCCACGGCAGCGGTCGGGATGATCGACGAGCCGCACCAGGCCGAGCAGGTCCTCGTCACCGGGCAGGCGGACGTCGTCATGATCGGTCGGGCACTCCTGCGCGACCCGAACTTCGCCCTCCGGGCCGCGGCGGCGCTCCGCGTCGAGCTGCCGTACGCGCCCAAGCAGTACCACCGCGCGCCGATCGTCTAGTCCGGAGCGGGCCCGCTCCGGGCCCGCTCCGGACTATCGTGAGCCCGTGAACCGGACCGACCGCCTGTACGCGATCGTCGAGGAACTCCGTGCAGTCGCACCGCGCCCGCGGAGCGCTGCGTGGCTCGCCGACCGGTTCTCCGTCAGCCGACGCACGATCGAACGCGATGTCAGCGCGCTGCAACAGTCGGGTGCCGCGGTGTGGGCCGAGCCCGGTCGGACGGGTGGCTACTGCATCGACCGCGCGCGGACGCTCCCGCCCGTCAACTTCGGTCCGGACGAGGCGGTCGCGGTCGCGGTCGCCCTGCAGGCCCTCGCCGGCAGCCCGTTCCGCGACGCAGGAGCCGTGGCACTGCGCAAGGTCCTCGCGGCCATGCGGTCCGACGACGCGGACGCCGCGCGGGACCTGGCCGACCGCGTGCACTTCCTCGGCGCGGTCCCGCTCGACGCCGCCGCCCCGCCCGCGCTCGGGCACGCGGTCTCGGCGCGGCGCGTCCTCCGGCTCCGCTACACGGACCGTGCGGGGCGCGCGACACTCCGGGACGTCGAGCCCGTGGGGTGGATCGGCGCCGCCGGCGGGTGGTACCTCCTCGGGTGGTGCCGCCTCCGCGACGACCTCCGCGCGTTCCGCGTCGACCGGATCGACGGCCTCACGGTGACGGCCGAGACCGCGCCGCGCCGGACCGTGCGCCCCGAGGAGATCGCGGTGCCGGACGGGGACCTCCGGACGCTGACACTCGTCTGACGCGGATCGGACATCGGCACCGGAAACACCGACACAGGGCTGTCGCTCGCGCCCGCGATCCTGGTCGTCGCCGCACTCCGCGGCCGTCACCGCGCCGCACCAGCGGCGCCACCGAACCGGGAGCCCCACCGTGAACCTCGTCTCCGTCCGCCTCATCACCGACGACGTCGATCGCCTCGTCGCCTTCCACGAGCGCGTGACCGGTGTCACCGCCGTCCGCCCCGCACCGGACTTCGCCGAACTCCGGACCGCCGGCGGGACCCTCGCGATCGGCAGCACCCGCACGATGGCCGCCGTGCTCGGCGACCGGACGGACCCGAGCACGGGCCGGACGCCGATCGTCGAGTTCCTCGTCGCCGACGTCGACGCGCTGGCGGCCGAGCTCGACGACGGCACGGTCGAGGTGGTCGCACCGCCGACGACGATGCCGTGGGGCAACCGGTCGCTGCTCCTCCGGGATCCCGACGGCACGCTCGTGAACTGCTTCACGCCGGTCACCCCCGCCGCGATCACGAAGTTCGAGGGCGTCCCGCGCTGAGTTCCCGCGTGCCGGCACGAGCCGACCGCGCGCGCCGCCGTCCGGGAGGCGCGACCCGGCTCAGCGACGCCGGGTCGCGTCCTCGACCTCGCCGACGAGTTCCTCGAGGATGTCCTCGAGGAACAGCACGCCCGTCGTCCGACCGTCGGCGTCGAACGCGCGCGCCAGGTGGACACCCGCCGCCCGCATCGTCGCGAGTGCGTCCTCGAGGTCCATGTCGCGGTACAGCGAGATGAGCTGGCGGATGCGCTTCGGCGGCACCGGGTCGTCGAACTCGTCCTCGCGCAGGTCGATGACGTCCTTGACGTGCACGTAGCCCGTCGGGTCGCCGTCGTCGCCGACGAGCACGTACCGGGAGAACCCGCGGGTCGCGACCGCCCGTTCGACGTCGCCCGGCGTGGCGTCGTCCGGGAGCGTCACGAGGTCGGGCATCGGCACCGCGACGTCCCGCACCTTCTTCGCCGTGAACTCGAACGCGGCGGCGAGCGTGCCGGCGGCGTCGACGAGCGTGCCCTCGCGGCGGGACTGCTCCACCATCGTCTGGACCTCGTCGACCGTGAACGCGCTGACGGCCTCGTCCTTCGGCTCGACCCGGAACACGCGGAGGAACCCGTTCGCCAGTGCGTTCAGGACCACGGTGATCCCGCGGACGCCGTGCCCGAGGTACCAGAGCGTCGGGACGAGCACGAGCGCGGCCCGGTCCGGCATCGAGAACGAGATGTTCTTCGGCACCATCTCGCCGAACACGACGTGCAGGAACGACACGATCACGAGCGTGATGACGAACGCGATGGTGCCGGTCACCTCGACGTCCCACCCCGTGAGGTGCAGCGGCCCCTCGAGCAGGTGGTGGATCGAGGGTTCCGAGACGTTGAGGATGAGCAGCGAGCACACGGTGATGCCGAGCTGCGTCGTCGCGAGCATGCGGGTGGCGTGCTCCATCGCCCAGAGCGTGCGCTGCGCGGCCCGCGAGCCCTGCTCCGCGCGCGGTTCGATCTGGGACCGTCGCGCCGAGATGACGGCGAACTCCGCGGCCACGAAGAACGCGTTGCCGAGCAGCAGCACGACGAGCCAGAGGATGCCGAGCCAGTCGCTCATCGCGGGACCCCCAGTCGGACCCCGACCTCGTCCGGCACCTCGGGCGCGATGCTCGACGACCCGGGCACCGCCGGTTCACCCTCGTCGACCGCCGTCGGCGTGGGCGTGAACCGGATGCGGTCGATCCGGCGGCCGTCGAGGCGCTCCACACGGAGCATCCCGCCGTCGACGGGGACCGTGTCGCCGACCACCGGGAGGCGCCCGAGTCGGCTCATCACGAAGCCACCGATGGTCTCGTACGGGCCGTCGTCGGGGACACGGACGCCCGCACGGTCCTGGAGCTCGTCCGGGCGCAGCAGGCCCGGGAACGTCAGCCAGCCCCGGGACCGCACCACGTCGACCCGCGTCCGGTCGTGCTCGTCGGAGACCTCACCGACGAGCTCCTCGACGAGGTCCTCGAGCGTGACGACCCCGGCGGTGCCGCCGTACTCGTCGACGACGATCACCATCTGGTACCCGCGACCGCGGACGGCGGTGAGCAGGGAGTCGAGGTGCATCGTCTCGGGGACGCGCTCGGCCTCGGTCCGGAGCGCACCGACCGGCACCTCCGCCCGTTTGTCGCGCGGTACGGCGACGGCTGCCTTGACGTGCACGATGCCGACGACGTCGTCCGCGTCCTCGTCGATCACCGGGAACCGGCTGAACCCGGTGCGGCGCGCGAGGGCGATGACGTCGGCGGCGGACTCGGCCACCCCGATCGTCGACACTCGCGGGCGCGGCGTCATGACGTCGCTCGCGGTGTGCTCCGAGAACGCGATCGTGCGGGTGAGCAGCGTGGCGGTGTCCTGCTCGAGGCTGCCCTCCATCGCGGATCGGCGGAGCAGGCTCGTGAGCTCCTCGGCGCTCCGGGCACCGGACAGTTCCTCTTGCGGCTCGATCCCGATCGTGCGGAGCACGGCGTTCGCGGTGCCGTTGAGCAACGCGACCGCGGGTCGGAACACCGTCGTGAACACGATCTGCACGGGCACGACGAGTCGGGCGGTACCGAGCGGCAGGGCGAGCGCGAAGTTCTTCGGCACGAGCTCTCCGAGCACCATCGACAGCAGGGTCGCGATGACGAGCGCCACGACGGACCCGACGGGCTCGACGACCTCGTCCGGCAGACCGAGCGCCGTGGACGGGCCCTCGATGAGGTGCGCGATGGAGGGTTCGAGGAGGTACCCGCTGAGGAGCGTGGTGAGCGTGATGCCGAGCTGGGCGCTCGACAGGTGGGTCGCCGTCACCTTGAGCGCCTGGATGACGGGCGTCAGCCCCGCTGCGCCGCGCTCACGCCGGGCCTCGAGGTCGGCGCGGTCGAGGTTGACGAGCGCGAACTCGCTCGCGACGAACACGCCCGTCCCGAGGGTGAGGAGGACGCCGCCCACGAGCATGAGGAGGTCGACGACGGTCATACCGAGGGCCTCCTGAGCAGGAGGAGCTGGCGGCGCGGGCGCGCATGTCGGGCCGCGTTCGGATGTCGGCCCGGCGACGTGCGATCAGGAGGGTCGTCCACAGTGTGGTCAACAGTAGCGCCCGGGGGCCCGCCCTGGCCGGGAATCCCCCCAGCGCGGAACCGATGCGGTCGGCGCGGTGCCGCTCGGCGGGACACGGTCCGGTTCACCAGGACACCGGGACCGGCTTGCCCTCCTCGTACCCCGCGGCGGACTGGATGCCGACGAGCGCACGGTCCGCGAACGCGGGGAGGTCACGTGCGCCGGCGTACGTCGCCGAGCTCCGCACCCCGGCCGTGATCATGTCGAGCAGGTCCTCGACGCTCGGACGCTCCGGGTCGAGGTAGATGGTCGAGGACGAGATCCCCTCGGCGAACAGGGCCTTGCGCGCGCGCTCGTACGGGTCGAGCCGCTCGAACCGCTCGCGAACGGCCTTCGCGGACGCCATCCCCCAGCTCTCCTTGTACCGTCGCCCCTGCGCGTCGACCTTGAGGACGCCCGGCGCCTCGACCGTGCCGGCGAACCACGACCCGATCATGACGCTCGCGGCGCCGGCCGCCAGGGCGAGGGCGACGTCGCGTGGGTACCGGACACCGCCGTCCGCCCAGACGTGGGCACCGAGCGCCCGTGCCGCCGCCGCGGTCTCGAGCACCGCCGAGAACTGCGGCCGCCCGACCGCGGTCATCATGCGGGTCGTGCACATGGCCCCAGGGCCGACACCGACCTTGATGATCGAGGCGCCCGCGTCGACGAGGTGCGTCACCGCGTCGGCGGTCACGACGTTGCCCGCGACGAGCGGGACGCCGAGTCCGAGGTCGGCCACGGTGCGCAGCGCACGGAGCATGCCCTCCTGGTGCCCGTGGGCGGTGTCGAGGACGAGCACGTCGACGCCCGCGGCGACGAGCGCGGACGCCTTGCGTGCCACGTCGCCGTTGATGCCGACCGCGGCGGCGACCCGGAGCCTCCCGTCCGCGTCGACCGCGGGCCGGTAGATGCCGGAACGGATCGCACTCGTGGGACTCGTGGTGCCGACGACGCGACCGTGCCGGAGGACGGGCGCGAAGTCGACCTCGGCGGCGGCGAGCAGGTCGAACACGGCCCGCGGCGAGTCGACGTCGTCGGCGTCGATCGCGGTCACCGCGCCGTGCAGGAGATCCCCGACGGTCGCGTCCTCGCCGGCGGTCGCGAGCCGGACCGCGGGGACGCAGCCGAGGTACTCCCCGCCGGCGTCCTGCACGACGACGCCGTGCCCGGGGACCGGCGCGAGCTGCGTCAGCGCCTCGGCGACGGTCGTGTCGGGCGTCATCGTGACCGGGGTGTCGTGATCGACCGGCTGGGCCTTGACCCAGCGGATGGCGGCGTCCAGGTCCTGCGGGTGCATGTCCTGCGGCAGGACCCCGAGGCCGCCGCGCCGCGCCAACGTGGCCGCGAGCCGCGGACCCGTGACCGAGTTCATGTTGGCGCTGACGACCGGGATGGTCGCGCCGGTGCCGTCGGGCGGCGTGAGGTCGACGTCGAACCGGCTCGACACGCCGGAGCGGCTCGGCACGAGGAACACGTCCGAGTACGTCAGGTCGTGGGTCGGTCGCGTCTCGTAGAACCTCATGCGCTCACCGTAATACGGCCCTCCTCGGGGGCGACCGTGTCGCAGCGGGGTGACGGCCACCGGCGCGGACGGGTCCGTCCAGACACCCTGGGCGCTCCCGCCGAGGCGGCCCGCAGGCGGGTTAGGCTTGACGGGCGCGGGCGATGCTGCCCGCACGGTGCACGGGTCGTGTGTGTGCGACCGGCACCAGCATCAATCGACGGAGAGTGGGCGATCGGCTGTGTCGAGCCATCTGACGGGGACATCGGACGAGACCGCAGGCGAATTCGGCGCGAACGAGTGGCTGGTGGACGAGCTCTACGAGCAGTTCCTGGTCGACAGGGACGCCGTGGACCGGTCCTGGTGGCCGGTCCTCGAGAGCTACCACCGGACGCAGGTGAGCGACGCGGGCGCGTCCGACGACCGCCCGGGAGGCCCGTCCCCGGCTGCCGGGTCAGCTCCCGACCCGGCGGGTCCCGTCGAGCCGGCCGCGCCGGTCGCGCAGCCCGCGCGCGCCGCGGACGGCGGCGCCCCGCGTACCTCCTCGACGCAGATGCCGGCACGGACGACGTCGAAGCAGCCGACCCCGGCCCCGATCCCGGCCGATCCGAGCGACGAGCGGGACGACCACGAGGAGACCCACGAGGACGTCCGGACGCCGCTGCGGGGCATGGCGAAGACCCTCGCCGCGAACATGGAGGCCTCGCTCCAGGTGCCGACCGCGACGAGCGTGCGGACGATCCCCGCGAAGCTCATGATCGACAACCGCATCGTCATCAACAACCACCTGCGGCGGACGCGCGGCGGCAAGGTGTCCTTCACGCACCTCATCGGCTGGGCGCTCGTCAAGGCGATCCAGGAGTTCCCGAGCCAGAACGTCTACCACGACGAGCAGGACGGCAAGCCCGTCGTCGTGACCCCGGCACACGTCGGCCTCGGCATCGCCATCGACGTCCCGAAGTCCGACGGCACCCGTGCGCTGCTCGTCCCGAGCATCAAGCGCGCCGAGACCCTGACGTTCTCGCAGTTCATCGCGGCGTACGAGGACCTCGTCAAGCGCGCGCGGGCGAACAAGCTCACGGCCGAGGACTTCGCCGGCACGACGATCTCGCTGACGAACCCGGGCGGCATCGGCACGGTGCACTCCGTGCCGCGGCTCATGAAGGGGCAGGGGTCGATCATCGGCGCCGGTGCCCTCGAGTACCCGGCGCAGTTCCAGGGGTCCGCGCCGAAGACCCTGGTCGAGCTCGGGGTCGGCAAGACGATCACGCTGACGAGCACCTACGACCACCGCGTCATCCAGGGCGCCGGGTCCGGGGAGTTCCTCAAGACGGTCCACGAGCTGCTCATCGGCGAGCGCGGCTTCTACGAGGGCATCTTCGCGGCGCTCCGGATCCCGTACAAGCCGATCCGCTGGGCGAACGACATCAACGTCGACCTGTCGTCGCGGGTCAACAAGACCGCCCGCGTGCAGGAGCTCATCAACAGCTTCCGGGTGCGCGGACACCTCATGGCGGACATCGACCCGCTCGAGTACCAGCAGCGGACCCACCCGGACCTCGAGATCGAGAACCACGGGCTGACGTTCTGGGACCTCGACCGCGAGTTCGTCACGGGTGGCCTCGCCGGCACCACGAGCGCGCCGCTCCGGGACATCCTCGGGATCCTCCGCGACTCGTACTGCCGCACGATCGGCGTGGAGTACATGCACATCCAGGACCCGGCCCAGCGCCGGTGGATGCAGGACCACGTCGAGGTGCCGTACGCCAAGCCGGGCAAGGACGAGCAGCTGCGGATCCTCGGCAAGCTCAACGAGGCCGAGGCGTTCGAGACGTTCCTGCAGACGAAGTACGTCGGCCAGAAGCGGTTCAGCCTCGAGGGCAGCGAGTCGATGATCGCGTTCCTCGACACGCTCATCCAGGAGTCCGCGCGCGAGGGTCTCGACGAGGTCGCGATCGGCATGGCGCACCGTGGTCGGCTCAACGTGCTCACGAACATC
Source organism: Curtobacterium sp. MCBD17_028 (assembly GCF_003234875.1). NCBI lineage: Bacteria > Bacillati > Actinomycetota > Actinomycetes > Micrococcales > Microbacteriaceae > Curtobacterium > Curtobacterium sp. MCBD17_028. The sequence goes on from NZ_QKTQ01000002.1 coordinate 355,422, forward strand.
GCGGGCAAGACCTACGGGCAGATCTTCCGCGAGTTCGAGGGGACACAGCTGCCCGGCGCCGTCGCGGGCCAGGGCTCCGGCGACGTCAAGTACCACGTCGGGACGGAGGGCGTGTTCCGCTCGGCTGAGGGCACCGCGATCCCGGTGACCATCGCCGCGAACCCGTCGCACCTCGAGGCCGTCGACGGCGTGCTCGAGGGCATCGTCCGCGGCAAGCAGGACCGGACCCCGATCGGCACCTTCGGTGTCCTGCCGGTGCTCGTCCACGGCGACGCGGCGATGGCCGGACAGGGCGTGGTCGTCGAGACCCTGCAGCTGTCGCAGTTGCGGGGCTACCGCACGGGTGGCACCGTCCACGTCGTGGTGAACAACCAGGTCGGGTTCACGACGTCGCCGAGCGCGTCGCGGTCGTCGGTGTACTCGACCGACGTCGCCAAGACGATCCAGGCGCCGGTCTTCCACGTGAACGGGGACGACCCGGAGGCCGTGGCACGCGTCGCCGAGATCGCGTTCGCGTACCGGCAGCAGTTCCACCGCGACGTCGTCATCGACCTCGTCTCGTACCGCCGCCGCGGCCACAACGAGGGCGACGACCCGTCGATGACGCAGCCGCTCATGTACAACCTCATCGAGGCGAAGCGCTCGGTCCGCACGCTGTACACCGACGCCCTCGTCGGTCGCGGCGACATCACGCAGGACGAGTACGACCAGGCGCACCGGGACTTCCAGGACCGCCTCGAGCGTGCGTTCGCCGAGACCCACGAGGCACAGACGGGGTCGATCCCGGTCGTCCCCGCGGACGGCGGCGCGGTGCAGGGCCTCGAACGGCCCTCCGCGCAGCGCGACGACTCGGAGCACGAGGTGCACGAGACGGCGGTGAGCGCGGACGTCCTCCGACTCGTCGGCGACGCGCACGACAACCACCCGGCGGGGTTCACGGTCCACCCGAAGCTCCAGCAGCTGCTCACCAAGCGCGTCGACATGTCGCGCAGCGGCGGCATCGACTGGGCGTTCGCGGAGCTCGCCGCGATCGGGTCCCTCCTCGTCGAGGGCAAGCCGGTCCGGCTCACCGGTCAGGACACCCGGCGAGGCACCTTCGTGCAGCGCCAGGCGGTGTTCCACGACCGCGTCAACGGCCAGGAGTGGCTCCCCCTCGCGAACCTCACCGAGGACCAGGGCCGGCTGTACATCTACGACTCGCCGCTCAGTGAGTACGCGGCCATGGCGTTCGAGTACGGCTACTCCGTGGAGCGGCCCGAGGCCCTCGTCATGTGGGAGGCCCAGTTCGGCGACTTCGCCAACGGGGCGCAGACGGTGATCGACGAGTTCATCTCGTCGGCCGAGCAGAAGTGGGGCCAGCGGTCCGGGCTCGTGCTGCTCCTCCCCCACGGCTACGAGGGCCAGGGGCCGGACCACTCCTCGGCTCGGATCGAGCGCTACCTGCAGCTCTGCGCCGAGGACAACATGGTCGTGGCGCGGCCGTCGACCCCGGCGTCGTACTTCCACCTGCTCCGTCGGCAGGCCCACGCGCGTCCGCAGAAGCCGCTCGTGGTGTTCACGCCGAAGGCGATGCTCCGCATGCGGCAGGCGACGAGCGCGGTCGAGGAGTTCACCACCGGCGGGTTCCGCGAGGTGATCGACGACCAGCGGATCGCCGATCGCCAGGCCGTACGGCGGGTCGTGCTCCACTCGGGCAAGATCCACCACGACCTCGCTGCCGAGGTCGCCAAGCGCGGGGTCGAGGACGTCGCACTCGTCCGACTCGAGCAGCTCGCGCCGCTCCCGCTCGACCAGATCCTCGCGACCCTCCGCTCCTACCCGCAGGCGGACCTCGTCTGGGCGCAGGAGGAGCCGGAGAACCAGGGCGCCTGGCCGTTCGTCTGCATGGCGCTGTCGCGCCACCTCGACGGCCGTCCGCTCTCGGTGTCGTCACGTCCCGCCAGCGCGGCTCCGGCGACGGGGTCGTCGAAGCGCTCCGCGAGCGAGGCGGCCGAGGTCATCGACCGCGCGCTCACCATCTGATCGGGCGCCGACCCCGACCGGCCGGGAGGCCCCCCGCACCGCCGCCGACGAGGCGGACGGCGAGCGGGCCTCCCGGTCGGGTCAGTGGGTCGCCTGCGCCTCGCGCAGCGCGGCGATGACCTGGGTCCGCAGGTCCTCCGGGGCGGTCTCCTTGCAGGCGCGCTGCACGGCCGTCATGAGCACCACGCCGACGCGGTGCTCGCTCGAGCAGTCCTCGCAGCCGGCCATGTGCTCGCGGATGTCCGCGAGGTCGTCGCGCTCGAGCTCGTCGTGCAGGAACTCCTCGAGCTCCGCCTTGGCCTTCGAGCAGTCGCAGCCGCTCATCGTCCGTTCCTCCCCGTGCTCCGGCCCGTCGTGGCGGGCGTCTTCGTGGTGCGGGTCCGCGGGCGCATCGTCTCCGTCGACGCTGCGTCGGGCACCACACCGGTCTCTCGTGCGTGGTCGGCCAGGAGCCCGCGGAGCAGGCGCCGGCCGCGGTGGAGCCGGCTCATGACCGTGCCCACCGGGGTCTTCATGATGTCGGCGATCTCCTGGTAGGAGAACCCCTCGACGTCGGCGAAGTAGACCGCCATCCGGAAGTCCTCGGGGATCGCCTGCAGGGCGTCCTTGACCGCGGACGACGGCAGGTGGTCGATCGCGTCGGCCTCGGCCGAGCGCGACGAGATGCTCTGCGTGACGCTCTCCGCCCCGCCGAGCTGCCAGTCCTCGAGCTCGTCGATGGTGCCCTGGTAGGGGTTCCGCTGGTTCTTCCGGTAGCTGTTGATGAACGTGTTCGTCAGGATCCGGTACAGCCAGGCCTTGAGGTTCGTGCCCTGCCGGAACGACCGGAACGCCGCGAACGCCTTGACGAAGGTCTCCTGCACGAGGTCCGACGCGTCGGCCGGGTTCCGTGTCATCCGCATCGCCGCGCCGTACAGCTGGTCCATGAACGGCAACGCCTGCTCCTCGAACAGCCGGCGGAGCTCCTGCGCGTCGGGGGTCGTGACCGCGTCCGCACCGTCCGTCTCGGCGAGCGCGAGGGACTCCTCCTCGACGGCGTCGAGCTGCTCCTCCGTCTCGTCGACCGGGGGTCGTCCGAGCGGACCGTCGGGGTTCGTCGCGTCGTCCTGGCTCGTCATCGCCCGCCATCGTAGTCGGCGGTCGTCGTCGAGGTCCCCGATCAGCGACGTCGACGCGGACGGGAACGTCCGCACCCGTGGACGCTCCGTTGTCAGCGCGGTGGCCATGGTCCTCCTGTCCGGCACGCACCTCGCCAGGCAGGCGGGGCACGCGCATCGCTATCCTGGGGAACCGATGCAGGCTCCCGTTGATTCCCGCTCTGTCCCCGCCGGTGACGACTGGCCGGCGCCCGTGGCGCGCGGTCCCCTCCACGGCGACGTCGCCCTGCCCGGGTCGAAGTCCCTGACGAACCGCGAGCTCGTGCTCGCGGCCCTCGCCGACGGTCCGTCCACGATCCGGCTCCCCCTGCACTCGCGGGACTCGGCGCTCATGGTCGACGCCCTCCGCGCGCTCGGTGTCCGGATCGACCCGGCGGGTGGGGCCGGCCCGTACGGCCCGGACCTCCGCGTGACCCCCGCGCCGCTGCACGGCGACGTCCGGGTCGACTGCGGCCTCGCCGGCACCGTGATGCGGTTCCTCCCGCCCCTGGCCGCGCTCGCCGACGGTCCAGTGGTGTTCGACGGTGACGAGTCCGCGCGCCGGCGCCCCATGGACACCACCATCGCGTCGCTCGTCGCGCTCGGTGTGGACGTCACCGACGACGGCGGGGGCAGCCTGCCGTTCGCGTTCACCGGGACGGGCCGTGTGCGCGGTGGCGAGCTGACGATCGACGCGAGCCGTTCGAGCCAGTTCGTGTCGGGCCTCCTGCTGTCGGCGCCCCGCTTCGACGAGGGCCTGCTGCTCCGGCACCGCGGGGAACGGCTGCCGAGCATGCCGCACATCGCGATGACCGTCGCGGCGCTCCGCGACCGTGGGGTCGTCGTCGACGAACCCGACACGGGCGTCTGGCACGTGCACCCGGGTCCGATCGCCGCCCGCGACGTCACGATCGAGCCGGACCTGTCGAACGCGGCACCGTTCGCGGTGGCCGCGCTCGTCGCCGGAGGGACCGTCCGCATCCGGACCTGGCCGACCGCCACCACCCAGGTGGGCGCGGACCTCGAGACCCTCCTGCCGCACTGGGGCGCGACCGTCTCGCGCGACGGCGCGGACCTCGTCGTCGACGGCGGCGTCGGTGTCCGTGGCGGGGCGTCGCTGCCCGGCGTCGACCTCGACCTGTCGCGTGGCGGCGAGCTCGCGCCCGCGCTCGTCGCGCTCGCGGCCCTCGCCGAGGGCCCGTCGACGGTCACCGGCATCGGGCACCTGCGCGGACACGAGACCGATCGGCTCGCCGCACTCGCCGCCGACGTCGTCGGTCTCGGAGGCGCGGTGACGGAACTCGACGACGGCCTCCGGATCGAGCCCCGTCCGCTGCACGGGGGGGCGTGGGGCGCGTACGAGGACCACCGGATGGCGACCGCGGGCGCGATCATCGGTCTGGTCGTCGACGGCGTCGCGGTCGACGACATCGGGTCCACCGCGAAGACCCTGCCGCAGTTCCCGGAGCTGTGGGACACGCTCGTGGCGACGTCGGGCGCATGAGCTGGTTCGACGGCGGGGACGACGACGACCTCGACGAACCGTACGGGCAGTACGACGAGTCCGCGGTGCGGGTGCGGCCGAACCCGAAGGGCAGTCGTCCGCGCACCAAGCAGCGCCCCACCCACGAGGACGCCACGCCCGGCTGGGTGACGAACGTCGACCGCGGACGGTTCGGCGTGCTCGTCGGGGGCGGTCCCCTCGACGCCGAGTCCGGCCAGGCCCGGGTGATCACCGCCACGAAGGCGCGCGAGCTCGGCAAGAAGGCCGTCGTGACCGGTGACCACGTGTCGCTCGTCGGCGACGTGAGCGGCGACGAGGGCTCCCTCGCCCGCATCGTGAAGGTCGCGGACCGCTCGACGTTCCTCCGCCGCAGCGCGGACGACACGGACGACGTCGAACGCGTCATCGTCGCGAACGCGGACCAGATGCTCATCGTCATCGCCGCGGCCGACCCCGAGCCCCGGCCCCGGCTCGTCGACCGGTACCTCGTGGCCGCCTTCGACGCCGGGCTCGACCCGGTGCTCTGCATCACGAAGACCGACCTCGCCGACCCGGAGCCGTTCCTCGCGCACTTCGCGTGCCTCGACCTGCGCGTCGTCACGAGCGCCGCGGGTGACGTGCCGTTCGACGCGTTCGCGGCCGTGCTCCGTGACCAGGTGACGGTGACGGTCGGACACTCGGGCGTCGGCAAGTCCACGCTCGTGAACGCCCTGACCGGGGCCTCCCGGGCGACCGGCGTCGTGAACGCGGTCACCGGACGCGGGCGCCACACGTCGTCGTCCTCGATCGCGCTGCCGGTGCACGGCGGCGGCTGGATCATCGACACCCCCGGCGTGCGGTCGTTCGGCCTCGGGCACGTGCAGCCCGAGAACGTGTTCCGCGCGTTCGCCGCGCACGCGGTGCCGGTCCGCGAGCCCGCCGACGGCATACCGCTCGACCAGGCGCACGACTGGGAGATCGTCGACCGGGTCCAGGACGGCGAGCTCGGCCCGACGGGCATCGAGCGGCTCGACTCGTTCCGCGCGCTGCTCACGGGCATGGGCGAGCTGGACCCGGGCGCGGACTGACCTGCCCCTCTCCCCTCCTTCCGCCGCCATCGCAGTCGTTGCCGCTCCGACCGGTCTGCGAGCGGCACCGGGCGCGATCTCGCGGGGAAGGACGGCCGGGCCAGGTGCACCGTCGGTGCTCGGTAGGCTCTGCGCGTGGACCTCGCCGCCGACCTCGCGTTCGCCCGTTCCCTGGCCGACACGGCGGACGCGATCAGCCTCGCCCGTTTCCGGGCGGCCGACCTGCACGTCGACGTCAAGGCCGACCGCACGCACGTGACCGACGCCGACCAGGCGGTCGAGGCGGCCCTCCGCGAGCGGATCGCGGCCGAGCGTCCCGACGACACGTTCCTCGGCGAGGAGTCGACCGCCGCCGCAGGGACCACCGCGAGGAGTTCCGGACACCGGCAGTGGGTGATCGACCCGATCGACGGCACGGCGAACTACCTGCGCGGCGTGCCCGTGTGGGCGACGCTCATCGCCCTGGCCGTCGACGGCGTCCCCCGGGTCGGCGTCGTGTCCGCCCCCGCGATGGGCAAGCGGTGGTGGGGGGCGACGGGACTCGGGGCCTCCTCGTTGGAGGGTCCCCTGCGCGTGTCGGGAGTGGCGGAGCTGGCGGACGCCTCGGTGAGCTACCAGAGCCTCCAGGACTGGGACGAGGCCGGGCGGCTCGACGGCCTCCTGCGGTTGTCCCGGTCCGTCTGGCGGACCCGTGCCTACGGCGAGGCCTGGGCCTACATGATGGTCGCCGAGGGCACCCTCGACGTCGCGGGCGAGGGCGACCTGAAGCCGTGGGACATTGCGGCGATCGTCCCCGTGGTCGAGGAGGCGGGTGGGCGGTTCACGTCGCTCGACGGCGAGCCCGGCCCGTGGCACGGCACCGCCCTCGCGACGAACGGGCTCCTGCACGACGCGGTCGTGCGCACCATCCGCGGGTAGGCGCGACGACCCGGCGACGTCTCAGGCCTCCTGCGGCACGGGCGTCTCCTCGCCGCGCTTCTTCCGCGACACGAGGTCGACGATCGCGAGCGCGAGCACGAGCACGACGAGTCCCACGGTGAACGCCGTGCCTGCGCGGAACGCGTCGTGGTACGCCGTGAGGTCCCCCGCCTTCCGGTCCTCGCTCCGCACGATCCCGTAGAAGACGCTCGTGGCGACGGCCGTGCCGATCGCCGTGCCCACGCGCTGGCCGAGCTGCTGCATCGACCCCGCGACACCGGAATGCTCGACGGGGACCTGCGCGAGCGTCAGGGTCTGGTTCGGCGACACGACGAGGCCACCGCCCGCGCCACCGATGAGGAACGCACCCGCCATCGCCCATGGCGTGACCGACGCGGGGGTCGTGGTCGCGGCGACGAGCAGCGCCACGAACCCGACGACCACCGCGCAGAGCCCCCAGACGACGAGCGCCCTGCCGATGCGGTTGACGAGGCGACCGCCGAACCACGCGCCCGCGGCGGCCGTGGCGGCGAACGGGATGCTCACCATGCCGGCGAACAGCGGCTCGAGGTGCAGGCCCTCCTGCAGGTAGAGGGTCACCATGAGGAACGTCGCCGGCAGCGCCGCGAAGTACACCGCGGCGATGAGCAGGCCGTTCCGGTAGGACGACAGCCGGAACAGGTCGAAGTGCACGACCGGGGACCGTCCCGTGTGCGCGTAGTGCCGCTCCCACCAGACGAACAGGGCCCCGGACACCGCGGTGCCGACGAGTGCGAGCCACCGCAGGGGCGAGTCGCCCGTGCCCGAGGTGAGCACGAACGGCAACATGAGCGTGACGACCGCGACCCCGAGCAGGACGATCCCGACGAGGTCGAGCTCGCGGTCGCGTGACGGGTCCTGGCGCTTCCGGGGCAGCAGGCGGACCGCGAAGTACAGGGCCGCGAGGCCGTACGGGACGTTGAGCCAGAAGATGTAGCGCCATCCGGTCTGTTCGCCGCCGAGGGCGATGAGCGCGCCGCCGATCGTCGGACCGAGCGCGGTCGAGATGCCCACCATCGCGCCGAAGATGCCGAACGCGCGCCCGCGCTCCTCCCCACGGAACAGCTGCTGCACCAGGCCGATCACCTGGGGCATCTGCGTCCCCGCGGCGAAGCCCTGCAGGATCCGCGTGACGACGAGCACCTGGATGGACGGGGCGATCGCGCACAACAGGCTGGCGGTCGTGAACGCGATCAGGCCGACCACGAACATGAGCCGGCGGCTCCGGAGGTCACCGAGGCGCCCGGCCGGGACGAGCGCCAGGCCGAACGCCAGTGCGTAGCCGGCGACGATGAGCTGCAGCTCCGAGTTCGACGCGCCGAGCGACCGCTGGATCGACGGCAGCGCGACGTTCACCGTCGACAGGTCGATGATCGTGATCCCGGCGACCGCGATGCACACCGCGAACGCGTGCCACCGCTGCCGGTCGCGCTCGGTGTCCTGGTCGCCGGCGTCGGATCGGGAGGTCGTCGTCACCCGTCTCGTCTACTCCGCGTCGGCGCCGTGGTCGCCGAGCGGACGTCCCCCATGCCGGCGGGCGTCTGCCACCGCGGCTCCACCAGGAGCGCCGATCGGCGGCGGCCGGGGGTCGCCCCCCGCGTTCCCAGGCTCGACATCGGCCGGGTGCGCGAAGATCCCCCGGTGCCGTCCTCCGCGCTCCTGGTCGCCCTGCTCGTCGGGGCGGCGCTGCCCTTCGTGCCCGCCGTCGGACGCGTCGCCCGGATCGCCACGACCATCGTGCACGAGGTCGGCCACTGCGTCGTCGTCGTGCCGTTCGGCGGCCGCATCCGCCGGATCGACCTCCACGCGGACGGCTCGGGAGAGGCATGGGTCGACCTCGGTCGCGTCCCCCGCGCCGTGCGGTGGGCGGTCCGGCTCGGCAACCTCTACGCCGGGTACTCGGCACCGCTCTGGGCCGGGGCCCTGCTCGTGATCGGGTCCGTCCACGCCGACCGCGTGCTCACGACGGCCGTCCTCGGCGTCGCCGCCGTGGTCGCCGTCCTGTTCGTCCGGAACGCCTTCGGCGTCCTGGTCGTCGTCGGGTTCGCGGCCGTCGCCGTCTGGGTCGCGGTGCGTCCCTCGGAGTGGACCGTGCTCGTCGTCGCTGCGATCGGCGCGCTGTTCGTCGTCGACGGTGTGCGGTCGGTCGTGCGGGTGGCCGGCTGGATCGCCACCGGCGCTCCGGTCCGGACGGACTTCCACATCGTCGCGAGCGAGTACCGGCTCCCCGCAGCGGTCTGGTACGTCCTGTTCGTGCTCGTGGAACTCGGCGTCGTCTGGCTGGCGCGTGCCCCGCTCGGCGCGGTCGTCGACACGGTCGCGGTCGGTCTGCGGACGCTCGTCGTGGGGGTGGTGCCGTAACCGGACGACGCCGGTCGTGCCTCCCGGCTCCGGCAGTGGGAGGATCGCCCGATGGGCGCAGGTGCGCCGGCAGAGGCAGAGAGAGGTGGGACGTGCCCGAGAGCGACACGGCGACGGCGGGGTTCGGGTTCAGCACCGAGCAGGTGCACGGCGGGGTCGTGCCCGACTCGGCGCACGGCGCGCGGATCACCCCGATCCACATGTCGTCCGGCTTCCTGTTCGACGACTTCGGGCAGGCGCGCGACCGGTTCGCCGGCGACGACGCGGGGTACACGTACACGCGGCTCGGCAACCCGACGAACGCGTCGCTCGAGCGCCGCGTCGCCGTCCTCGAGCGCGGGGTCGAGGCGATCCTCGTCGGCAGCGGACAGGCCGCGGTGACCGTGGCGCTCCTCGGTCTGCTGCAGGCCGGCGACCACGTCGTGTCCGCGTCGAGCATCTACGAGGGCACCCGCGGCCTCCTGCTGCAGAACCTCGGACGACTCGGGATCAGCGTGGACTTCGTCGACGACGCCCGTGACCCGGACGCCTGGCGGGCGCTGATCCGCCCCGAGACGCGGCTCCTGTTCGGCGAGTCGATCCCGAACCCGAAGAACGACGTCCTCGACATCGCGATGGTCGCCGCGGTGGCGCACGAGCACGGCGTACCGCTGGTCGTCGACAACACACTCGCCACGCCGTACCTCGTCCGGCCGCTCGAGCACGGCGCGGACATCGTGGTGCACTCCGCGTCGAAGTTCCTGGCGGGACACGGCTCCGCCATCGGTGGGGTCGTCGTCGACGGCGGTCGCTTCGACTGGGCTGCCACGGGCGGCCGGTTCCCCCATCTGACCGAACCGGACCGCGCGCTCGGCGGCCGGAGCCACGTCGACCGCCACGGCGACCGGGCGTTCGTCGTGTACGCACGCGACGTCGTCGCCGCACGCCTCGGCCCCACCCCCTCGCCCTTCAACGCGTTCCTCATCCAGCAGGGCGTCGAGACGCTCTCGCTGCGCATGGAGCGACACGGCGCGAACGCGCTGACGATCGCCCGGTGGCTCGACGCGCAGCCCGAGGTCGCGAACGTGGACCACGCGGGGCTCGAGTCCAACCCCTACCACGACCTCGCGACGCGCTACCTGCCGCGTGGGGCCGGTTCGGTGTTCGCCTTCTCGCTCGCCGGCGGACGGGACGCCGCCCAGCGGTTCGTCGACGCACTCGGCCTGTTCAGTCGCATGACGCACCTCGGCGACGTCCGGTCACTCATCCTGCATCCGGCGTCGACGACGCATGCCCAGCGGACGCCCGAGGAACGCGCCGCAACCGGCATCGACGAGGGCCTGCTGCGCGTCTCGGTCGGCATCGAGGACGTCGAGGACCTGATCCGCGACCTCGAGCGCGGCTTGGCGGCGGTCCGGTCCGCCGAGGGGCCGGGGGTCGTTCTGCCCGCCGACGGTCCGGGAGGCCGGACACCGGTCGCGGAGACCGTCACCGTGGACGAAGACGTCCGGTCCGGCGAGTTCGGCGCTCCCCACATCGTGCTCGAGGAGATCTGATGCCACGGATGCAGCACTTCGGGTGGTTCTTCGCCCGCGGGTTCGGCCCCCAGGGGTGGGGTCGGCCCGACTGGGACTGGGGGTACGACTGGACCCGTCCGGAGCTGTACCAGCAGTCCGTCCGGACACTCGAACAGGCCGGCCTCGACCTCGTCATCGCCGAGGACGCGATCTCGCTCGGCAACCCGTCGACCCTCGACCTGCGCATCCGGCAGGCGTACGGCGGCCCGAAGCACGATCCGCTCCTGCTCGCGCCGTACCTCTTCGCAGCGACTCAGCACATCGGCGTCGTGCCGACCGTCAACGCGGGCATCACCCCGCCGTACCTGGCGGCCCGACAGGCGTCGACCCTGGCGCACCTGTCGGGCGGCCGGTTCGGGCTCAACGTCGTCACCGACGTCGGGAGCGCGCGGCACGTCGGCGCCGCGCCGCTGCCCCATGACGCCGCGTACGACCGCGCCGAGGAGTGGCTCGGCGTCATCCGGCACCTGTGGCACAGCTGGGGCGAGGACGCGCTCGTGGCCGACACCGACACGTGGCACTTCGCCGACGGCGAGCGCACCGACGGCTCACGCCACCAGGGCACGTACTTCGACGTCACCGGTCCGCTCAACGCGCTCCCGCTCGCGGACGACCCCGTCATCGTCTCGCCGGGCGGCTCGGGGCGTGGGCTCGCGTTCGCGGGCACGCACTCCGACGTGCAGCTCGCCCTCGCCCCGCTCGACGCCGCCACCGTGCGTGGGTACCGGTCCCGCATCGCCGAGGCGTCCGCCGCTGCAGGCCGGGCGCCGGGCGCCGTCCGGACGATGTTCGTCGTGAAGCCGGAGATCGTGTCCTCGGCGACCGAGGCCGACCGGCTCGTCGACGCGTCGCGGCACCCGAGCGACGAGGACCTGCTCGTCGTGGCGATGGGCCAGTCGAGCGACCTCGAGACGGACCTCACGACGCTCGACCTCGACGCACCCCTGCCCGCGGGACTGTTCGGCGACCACGTCTCCGCGGGCACGATCCGCGGTCTCGTCGGCGACACCCCGGACGCCCCGCTCCGCGCGCTCCTGACCCGCAAGGCACGGAAGGGCCGGCTCGCGGACCGCACCGGCTTCGTCGGCACGGCGGAGGAGTTCGCCGACTTCGCCGAGGAGCTCGGCGACGACGCCGACAACGACGGCTTCATCCTCTCCGGAGACCTCCACCCCGTCGCGGTCACGCGGATGCTCGCGGACCTCGTCCCGGTCCTCCGTCGCCGCGGTCTGCTCCGTCGCGAGTTCGGTGACGGCGGCCTCCGGTCCAACCTCGCCGACTTCTGACGCTCGACCGCGCCACGATCACGGGTCCGGGAGCGACGAACGGGAGGCGGTGCGCACGTCGTGCGCACTGCCTCCCGTTCGAAGTGAGCGGAGACCGCGATCAGTGGGTGGGCACGGCGTCGACGACGCTGGTCTCCTCGGTCTCGCGGACGTCCTCGGCGGTGCGGAGGATCTCCTCACGGCTCGAGGCGCTGTTCACGGCCCAGTAGTAGATCACGATCGAGAACACCGCGGTGACCGCGATGTCCCACCAGAGCGGGAACCACGGGTGCTTCAGCGGACCGAAGTCGCTGAGGAACACGATGAGACCCATGCCGATGAGGTACGGGAACAGCCACTGCGCGGCCCGCCAGTCCCAACGCGGCTGGACCGCACGGTTCCCACCGAGCACCCGGTTCAGGATGATGATGACGAAGCCGAGCGCCACCGCGATCCCGAGCTTCCAGTCCGTGGACCAGCCCGTCCACAGGATGATGAGGTTCGCGACGATGAACGACAGGGGTGCGAGGACGCTGGCGGCCGGCAGCCGGTAGGGGCGCTCGGCGTCCGGGATCCGCTTGCGGAACGCACCGAGGGCGAGCGGGGCACCGCCGTACATGAGGACCGAGGCGCTCGTGATGAGGCCGACGAGCGACTGCCAGGACGGGAACGGCAGGAAGCACACGACGCCGATGACGAAGGCGAAGATGAGGCCGAACCACGGCACCGCGCCCTTCGTGATCCACTCGAACGCCCGCGGGAAGTACCCGTTCTTGCTGAGGCCGTACGAGACACGCGACGACGCCGTGACGTAGATGAGGCCGGTGCCACCGGGCGAGATGACCGCGTCGATGTAGATGATGACCGCGAGCCAGGTGATCCCGGCGCCCATGGCGATGTCCGCGAACGGGCCGGTGAACTTCGTGTAGGCACCGGAGAGCCAGGTGTGGCCGATCTCGGACGGGTTGAGCGCACCGAGGAAGAAGATCTGGAGCAGCAGGTAGATCACGAGGCCGATGACGACCGAGCCGATGACCGCGCGCGGGATGTCACGCTTCGGGTTGCTCGACTCACCCGCGAGCTGGTCGGCCTGCTCGAACCCGAGCAACGAGAAGATGATGCCCGAGGTCGAGACCGCGGCGAGGATGCCCTTCGCACCCTCGGGAGCGAACCCGTCGGCGGCCGTGAAGTTGCTGCCGTGGAACCCGGAGAACCCGAGCACGATGATGACGAGGACGGGGATGCCGACCTTCCACCAGGTCGCCGCGGAGTTCGTGTTCGCGAGGATCTTGACGCTGAACAGGTTGATCACGGTGAGGATCAGCATGAGGAAGATCGCGACGGCGATGCCCGAGCCCGTGAGGACGCCCGTCGACGGCGTGACGAAGGTCTGCGCCCACTTCCAGTGCTGCGCGTAGTTGATCATCGCCTCGACCTCGATCGGGGCGACCGTCGCGGCCTGCAGCCACGAGAACCAACCGAACGACGCGCCGGCGACGCCACCGAACGCGATGTGCGGGAAGCGAGCCGTGCCTCCGGCGATCGGGAACATGCCGCCGAGCTCGGCGTGGACGAGTGCGAGCACGAGGATCGCGACACCGCCGATCGCCCACGAGATGATCGCCGAGGGACCAGCTGCCTCGAGGGCATGCTGGGAACCGAAGAGCCACCCGGAACCGATGATCGATCCGGTCGAGGCCCAGATGAGCCCGATGAAGCCGACGTTGCGCTTGAGTCCGGTGTCCGGCGGCGTCGTCGTGGTGGTGGTCGTAGCCAAAGTCGCTCCTGTGTCGGATTGCTGAGGACTATGCGACTCTTCCACCATCCGCACCCGGTGAACGTTCAGGCAACGCGATCGGAACACAGCCGTAACCGGATGGAAACACAGCGCCTGTACGATCCCACAGGTTCACTGGCCTTTCTTCGACCCGCCCTTCTTCGGCCCGCCCTTCTTCGACCGGTCCTTTTTCGTCGACGGGTCCTTCCGCTTCGACTTGTCCTTCTGCCTCGACTTGTCCTTCTGCTTCGACTTGTCCTTCTGCTTCGACCGGTCCTTCTGCTTCGACCGGTCCTTCTGCTTCGACTCGTCCCTCTTCTTCGACTCGTCCCTCTTCTTCGAGGCGTCCGTCTTCAGCCGGTCGGGCTGCTGCGCGGGAGCGATGCTCGGCTCGCCCGAAGGCGGCGTGGGGAGCGGCGGGGCCTCGGTGACCGCGACCTGCGGCACGACTCCCACGACGACGGGCGCGTCCGCCATGAGCGCCGCCTCGTCCGGTGTCTCGGCGACGACCACCGCGTCCCCCGGTTCGGGCACGTCGTCGACCACGTGCGTCTCGACCGCCGGGGCAGCGGGGTCGACCACGCGCTCGACGACGACCATCGCACCGTCCTCCGCCAACCGGACGAGCGCGCTCGCGGCCCGGACGCGTGCGGTCAGACGCCCGGCAACCACGTCGGTGCGGGCGTCCTCGAGGAACCGGCGAAGCGCCCGCTCGGCAACACTCCGACCGCGCGGCGCACTGCGATCGAGGCGGTCGAGCTCGCCGACGACTCCTGCGGCACCGTCGACCCGCTCCCCTGCGGCGGTCGCGATCGCCGACGCGACGACCACCGCCGCCCGCTCGACGGCCGAGGACCGGTCATCGAGCACGAGCACCATCTCGAAGCCGTTCGCGGTGCTCACGGTCTCGACCCGCACCGGGTCGCTGCCACGACCACGCAGGACGAGACGCGCCTCCGGCGTGGGCAGCCAGCGGACGACCGCGGCGAGCGTGGCGACGGCCTGCACGGTCCGCTCGTAGTCGGACAGCCCGAGCCGCTCCCGAGCGGCGAGCCGGACCCGGATCGCGATCTCCTGCACGTGCGTCCTCCCGTCGACGGGCCACCCGCACCGCGGGACCCTCGTGTGAGCGAGCGGACCGGCGTCCGCCGACCCGACGCCGACGCTACCGACGGGAGGCGCTCGATCGATCGTGCTACGCAGGCAGCCCACAGGAACCCGGCCTCGCAGGTACCCAGGCCGGGAGTACCTGGGTCTCCGAGCACTGATGAGCCCCGGAGAACCGCCGGGCCCCGGAGAACCGCCGGGCCCCGGAGAACCGCTGGGCGCTGGAGAACCGCCGGGCGCTGGAGATGGGGGCTGAGACGTCCGAGGCCGCACCGGCGCCCGCGGAGCGGAACCGGTGCGGCCTCGGACGACCACGTGTGTGACAGTGACCCCGCGGATCGATCCGCAGTGGTGGAGATGGGGGGAATTGAACCCCCGTCCATCGCTGTGATTCGACGTCTTCTACGGGCGTAGCCAGATGAGGCGTTCTGCTCGACTCCGCCCTTTGCTACTGGCTTCTAGGACGACGAGCCCAGCCCGGATGCAAGTCCCGCGTGACCTCCGGACGGAATCACGCAGCGAGTCCCCTGGATGACGCCGGACACGGGATAGGGAACGATCACCCGGCCGACGGACTTCATGTGGCTCTACTGCTTACGCAGCGAGAGCGAAGTCAGTGCGCTTGGAATTGGCACTTGTTGTTTTCCACGGATCGTTGACGAGATAACCGTGGATCCTCGGCCCGCTTCCCGTCGGCACGCAGGCGATGTCGAAACCGATCATCCCCATGACGGAGGGCCACTGTCACACTGTGGAGTTGTCAGCGCCGCGTGAGCGGCACCACACGCCTCGTGGTGGAGGCGGTTGCCCAGTCTAGCGCGCTCACACCGGACCCTGCCAGGCCAGCACGGTCCTCCCGGGTCCGCCCGGGGCGAACGGCGCCGGAGCGAACGGCTCGCGAGGCCCGCCCCGTCACTCCCCGAGGTGCCCGCGCGTCGAGATCGCGCGCTCGGCCTCACGGCGGTCCTGGCGCTCACGCAGCGCCTGCCGCTTGTCGTACTCGCGCTTGCCCTTCGCCACGGCGATCTCGACCTTGGCCCGGCCGTCCGAGAAGTAGATCTGCAGGGGAACGAGCGTGTAGCCGCCCTCCTTCGTCTTGTGGCTGATCTTGACGATCTGCTGCTTGTGGAGGAGCAGCTTGCGCTTGCGGCGGGGCGCGTGGTTGTTCCAGGTGCCCTCGGTGTACTCGGGGATGTGCACGGCGTCGAGCCAGGCCTCACCGCCGTCGATGAAGGCGTACCCGTCGACGAGCGAGGCCCGGCCCTGTCGCAGCGACTTCACCTCGGTGCCCGAGAGCACGATGCCGGCCTCGTACGTGTCCTCGATGAGGTAGTCGTGCCGCGCGCGCCGGTTCGTCGCGACGACCTTCTCCCCGCGTTCCTTCGGCATGTCGAGTCCTCTCCGCCGGCCACCGGTGTGTGGCGGCCGCCCAGTCTACCCAACCGGTGTCGACCACCCACGCTTCCCGAACGACAGCCGCAGCAGCGCGCGGGAAGGTCAGACCTTGAGGTACCGCCGGATCGCGACGCTCGCGGACAGCGCCGCCAGGATGCCGCCGATGACCACCACCGCCGGCACCACCAGCACCGTCTCGCTCATGCCGATGAACGGCGTGCCCGTGAACCGCGTCGCCAGGTAGCCGCGCACGAAGAACCAGACGACGGCGACGATCGCTCCCCCGGCGAGGACCGCCCCGATGAGCGAGGCGATCACCCCCTCGAGGATGAACGGTGTCTGGATGAACCGGTTCGACGCACCGACCAGCCGCATGATGCCGAGCTCTCGACGTCGCGAGAACGCCGACAACCGGATGGTCGTCGCGATGAGGAGCACCGCCGCCACGAGCATGAGGGCCGCGATGCCGACCGCCGTGTACGACGACGCGTTGAGCACCGAGAAGATCGGCTGCAGGTACCCCCGCTGGTCGACGACGCTCTGCACCCCCGCGAGCTTCGACAGGCTCTCGATGAGCACGTCGGACTGTGACGGGTCCTTGAGGTTCACCCAGAAGGTCTCGTTGAGGTACTGCGGCTTGACGAACTCGGTCGCCGGGGAGTCCTTGAACTGCGACTTGAAGCGTGTGTACGCCTGGTCCTGCGTCTCGAAGTAGGTCTTCTGGATGAACGGCTTGAGTGTCGACGAGCGGAGCTGCTCCTCGACCTGCTGACGCTGGTCCGCCGTCGCCTTCGCCCCGGTGCAGTTCCCCGTGGTGTCCGTGTCGGTGCACAGGTAGACGGCGACCTGCGCCCGGTCGTACCAGTACCCCTTCATCTGGGTGATCTGCATCTGCAGCAGGATCGCGGTGCCGACGAACGTCAGCGAGATGAACGTCACGAGCACGACCGACACGACCATGGACGCGTTGCGGCGGAGGCCGGAGCCGACCTCCGACATGACGAGCCCGAGCCTCATCGGACGATCCCCGGCAGCGTCTGGATGCCCGTGGTGGTCGACACCGGCTGCTGCCGCACGATCGGCACCGCCTGCGTCTGGTAGCCACCGGACTGCTCGTCGCGGAGCACGTTGCCCGCCGACAGCTCGATCACGCGACGCTGCATCTGGTTCACGATGCCGGCGTCGTGCGTCGCCATGAGCACGGTGGTCCCGCCCTGGTTGATGCGCTCGAGCAGGGCCATGATGCCCGCCGAGGTCGTCGGGTCGAGGTTGCCCGTCGGCTCGTCCGCGAGCAGGATCGCGGGCTTGTTCACGACCGCACGGGCGATCGCGACGCGCTGCTGCTCACCACCGGAGAGCTCGTGCGGCAGGCGGTTCGCCTTGCCCGACAGTCCGACCATCTTGAGCACGTCCGGCACCGCCTCGCCGATGAACCCCTTGCTCTTGCCGATCACCTGCAGCGTGAACGCGACGTTGTCGAAGACGTTCTTGTTGGGCAGGAGCCGGAAGTCCTGGAACACCACCCCGAGGTTGCGGCGGAAGTAGGGGACCTTGCGCGATGACAGGGAGCCGAGCCGCTGCCCGAGGACGTGGATCTGACCCTTGGTGGGGCGCTCCTCCTTGAGGACGAGCCGCAAGAAGCTGGACTTGCCGGAGCCGGAGGCCCCGACGAGGAACACGAACTCGCCCTTGAGGATCTCGAGGGTGAGGTCGTTGAGCGCCGGATTCGGGTTGCCCGAATACACCTTGGTGACCTGGTCGAATCTGATCATGACCCGATCAGGGTAGGTGCCGTTCCTCGGAACGCAAGTCAGGCGCGCGGTTCGCGGCCGGGAGGGACGGGGCCGGTCCCGGCGCGTCCGTCGCGGGCTCCTCAGGCGGCGACGCGCAACGCTGGCGCGGTGCCTGTCAGGCGTCGCCGCGCTTGCGCCACCTGATCCCGGCGTTGAGGAAGCCGTCGAGGTCACCGTCGAACACGGCGCTCGGGTTGTTGACCTCGTACTCGCTCCGGAGGTCCTTGACCATCTGGTACGGCGCGAGCACGTACGAGCGGATCTGGTCCCCCCAGCTCGCCGTGATGTTCCCGGCGAGCTCCTTCTTCTTCGCGTTCTCCTCTTCCTTCTTGAGGAGCAGGAGGCGCGACTGCAGCACGCGCATCGCCGCGGCGCGGTTCTGGATCTGGGACTTCTCGTTCTGCATCGAGACGACGGTGCCGGTCGGGATGTGCGTCAGGCGGACGGCGGAGTCCGTCGTGTTCACCGACTGTCCACCCGGGCCGGAGGACCGGAACACGTCGACCCGGATGTCGTTCTCGGGGATGTCGATGGCCTCGGTCTCCTCCATGAGCGGGATGACCTCGACCGCGGCGAAGGACGTCTGGCGCTTGCCGGCGGCGCCGAACGGCGACATCCGGACGAGGCGGTGCGTGCCGGCCTCGACCGACAGGTTGCCGAACGCGTACGGGGCGTCGACCTCGAACGTCGCGGACTTGATCCCGGCCTCTTCCGCGTAGCTGGTGTCCATCACCTGGACCGGGAATCCGTGCTGCTCGGCGTACCGGAGGTACATGCGCAGGAGCATCTCGGCGAAGTCCGCGGCATCGACGCCGCCCGCGCCGGCGCGGATCGTGATGACGGCCGGGCGTGCGTCGTACTCGCCGTCGAGGAGCGTCTGCACCTCGAGCTCGCCCATCGTCCGCGAGAGGGCGGTCAGCTCGTCGCGGGCCTCCTGCGCGCTCTCCTCGTCCTCGGCCTCGTTCGCCATGTCGACGAGGACCTCGAGGTCGTCGAGGCGCTGCTCGGTCTCGGTGATCTTCTTGAGCTCGGCCTGCCGGTGGCTCAACGCGCTCGTCACCTGCTGCGCGTGCGCGGTGTCGTCCCACAGATCAGGCGCGCCCGCCTGCTCGCTCAGCTCGGCGATCTCACGCTCGAGGCGGTCCACGTCGACCACCGAGCGGATGTTCCCGAACGTCTCGCGGAGGGCGGAGATCTGCTCGCTGATGTCCAGTTCGACCATGATCGACAAGCCTACCGGCCCAGCCGCCACCGTCCCCGCGGCCGGGGTCGGCAGTGGAGCATGCGCGGCGGCACCGTCCGCGCCACCGTCGTCCCGGCTGGCGGCCTCAGCGGGCGCCGATGGCGGGCGCGTGTCCGGCCATGCCCGCGCGGGTGGCTCGTCGGACCGCGTCGGGCAGTGCATCGAGGAACGCGGTCACGTCGTCCGCCGTGCTCGTGTGCCCGAGGGTGATCCGCAGCGCGCCGCGCGCGGTCTCCTCGGACAGGCCCATGGCGAGCAGGACGTGCGAGGGCTCGGGCACCCCGGCCTGGCACGCCGACCCCGTCGAGACCGCGACGCCTGCCGCGTCGAGCAGGAACAGCAGGGAGTCCCCCTCGCACCCCGGGAACGTGAAGTGCGCGTTCCCCGGCAAGCGGTCCACCGGGTCGCCGCGCAGCACCGCGGTCGGCACGCGCTGCGCGACCCCGGCGACGAGCGCCTGCCGGAGCGGCGTGAGGTCCGGGTGGGGCGCCGACGCGGCGACGCCGAACGCCGCGGCCGCCGCCGCGTCCTGCGTCCCGGACCGGACCTGTCGCTGCTGCCCACCACCGTGGAGGAGCGGCTCGACCACGGCGGTCCGCGACAGGACGAGCGCACCGATCCCGACGGGGCCGCCGATCTTGTGCGCCGAGACGCTCATGGCGTCGACACCGCTGCTGTGGAAGTCGACGGGCACCTGGCCGAACGCCGAGACCGCGTCACAGTGGACGGGCACGCCCGCCGCGTGCGCCAGGCGGACGACGTCGGCCACGGGCTGGATCGTGCCGACCTCGTTGTTGGCCCACAGGAACGTGACCAGGGCGACGTCCGCGGGATCGGCGAGCGCCGCCTCCAGGGCGACGAGGTCGAGGCGACCCCGCTCGTCGAGCGGGACCACGTCGACGACCGCGCCCTCGTGCCGGGCGAGCCACTCGACGGTGTCGACGGTCGCGTGGTGCTCCCCGGCGGGTACCACGACGCGTGGTCGACGGGCGTCGCGCTGCCGGGCCCAGTACAGGCCCTTGACGCCGAGGTTGACGCTCTCCGTGCCACCGGAGGTGAAGACGACCTCGACCGGATCGGCGCCGAGCGAGCGGGCGACCCGTTCGCGGCCGGTCTCGAGCGTCGTGCGCGCTCCCTGGCCCGCGCTGTGGATGGACGCGGGATTGCCGACCACCGACAGCGCACGCGTGTACTCGGCGAGCGCGGCGGGCAGCATCGGCGTCGTCGCAGCGTGGTCGAGGTAGACCGGCACGGTGCCTCCCGGGTGGTGCGTCCTCGCGCCCCCGGCCGTGGGCGCCTCCACAGGGTACGCCGGTCGCTCGCTAGCCTTGATCGGGTGCAGACCGTCGACATCGTGCCCGAGCCGGGGCTCCGTCCCGACGCTGACGGCGCGTCGTTCGCCGTCCGTTCCGCCACCGCGACCGCAGTGACCCTCGTGGTCGACGCCTCCGCGACCCACGGTCCGATCCGCGTCCCCCTGCAGCGCGACGGCGACGTCTGGACCGGCCGCGCCGACGGCGCCCGTGTGGGCGACACCTACCACCTGCTCGCGGACGGACCACGGGGTGCGCGCGACGACTTCGACCCCCTCCGTCCGCTGCTCGACCCGTACGCGCGCGGGATCGAGCCGGCCGGCGACGGCTGGACCTCGGTCGTGGTGGACGAGGGCTTCGACTGGGGCGGCGTCCCGAAGCCGGGCACCTCCATCGACCGGACCGTCCTGTACGAGGCACACGTCCGCACCCTGACCGCCGGCAACCCGGCGGTGCCCGAGCACCTGCGCGGCACCTACGCGGGACTGGCGCACGAGAGCACGATCGCCCACCTCCGGCGGCTCGGGGTGACCGCGGTCGAGCTCCTGCCCGTACACGCCTTCCGCTCCGAGGAGTGGCTCCGGCGAGCCGGGCGCGAGAACGCCTGGGGGTACAACACGCTCGGGTTCCACGCCCCGCACGCGCCCTACGCCTCGGCGAGCGCCCGGGCGGCCGGGGCGACCGCGGTGCTGCGCGAGTTCAAGGGCATGGTCCGGCTCCTGCACGAAGCCGGCATCGAGGTCGTGCTCGACGTCGTCTACAACCACACGGCGGAAGAGGGCCTCGGCGGCCCGACGTCCGGACTGCGCGGGCTCGACGGGGCGACGGCGTACCGCTGGGCGGAGGAACCAGCGGCGGGCGCGGAGCGGTACTTCGACACCTCCGGATGCGGCAACACCCTGGACACCTCCCAGCCGGCGATCGCCGACCTCGTCGTCGACAGCCTGCGGTACTGGGCACGCGAGGTCCAGGTCGACGGGTTCCGGTTCGACCTCATGGCGGCCCTGGCACGGGACGCCCACCACCGGTTCGACCCGGCACACCCGCTCCTGCAACGCCTGCGCGACGACCCGCTCCTGCAGGACGTCAAGCTCATCGCCGAGCCCTGGGACGTGGGGCCGGACGGTTGGCGGACGGGTGCCTTCGGCCCGCGCATCGCCGAGTGGAACGACGGCTTCCGCGACACGGTCCGGCAGTTCTGGCTCACCGACATCGCCCGGGAGCGCCGCGACGGCAGCCCGATGACGGGCATCGGTGCCCTCGCGGGTGTGCTCGCCGGGTCCCGTCACGTCTTCGGCGCCGACCGTGGCCCCACGGCGGCGGTGAACTTCGTCACGGCGCACGACGGCTTCACGATGCGTGACCTCGTGTCGTACGACCACAAGCACAACGAGGCGAACGGCGAGGACAACCGCGACGGCACGGACGACAACCGCTCGTTCAACCACGGCGTGGAGGGGCCGACCGACGACCGCGGGGTCCGTGCCGCACGGCAACGGTCCCTCCGGAACCTCATGGGCACGCTGCTGCTGTCCGCGGGCGTGCCGATGATCACCGCCGGCGACGAACGAGGTCGGACCCAGCACGGCAACAACAACCCGTACGCCATCACGGACGCGTCGATGTGGGTCGACTGGAGCCCGGACCCGGACGTCGAGTGGATGGTCGAGCAGACCGCGGCCCTCGTGCGTCTCCGGGCGGCGCACCCGGCCCTCCGGCCGTCGCGCTTCGGCACCGACGGCGCCGACACGCCCTCGGCGACCAGGATGACCTGGTACGCGACCGACGGCACCCCGATGACGGACGACCGATGGGACGAGCCGACGCACCGGGCGCTGCAGTACTTCGCCGAGTCGACGCCCGAGGACGAACCCGACGACCGCGTGCTCGTGATCGTCCACGGCAGTGGACGCACCCGCGACATGACCCTCCCGGCGCACGGCGACGTCGAGGCCTACCGCCTGGTCTGGTCGAGCGAGAAGCACCGCGACCACGAGCGGCACCGGTCCGTCGGCACGGTGTTCACTGCCTACGGACCGGGCATCCACGTGTTCGAGATCGTCTGAGCGTCGCCCGCGCCAGGGCCCGCGGCGGACCCGCCCGCGGTCCTCCGAGTACGGTCGAACCGTGGCCACTGCAGACCGACCCGTCATCGGGCGCATCCCCATCACCGCGATCGAACCCTCGACGCCGAACGGCTTCCCGAGCAAGGCGTTCGACTCCGAGGTCGTCACCTTCGCCGCGACCGTGTTCCGAGAGGGCCACGGCGTCATCGGAGCGGACCTCGTGCTCGAGCGCCCCGACGGCGCCGTCCGGGCGGTGCCGATGGCACTCGTCGGCGAGGGCACCGACCGCTACGCCGCGACCGTGCAGGTCGACTCGGTCGGTCTCTGGACCTGGCACGTCGAGTCCTACGCCGACGACTGGGCGACGTGGATCCACGCGGCACGGCTGAAGATCGCCGCGGGCGTCGACACCGAGGCGACCCTGCTGGACGGCGCGGTGCTGCTCGACCGACTCGCCGACGAGGCCGAGTCGACCGCGGCCGCCGACGCGGCCGCCGCGATGCGCGACACGGAGCGCTCCCCCGCCGCACGCCTGGCCGCCGCCGACGACCCGCGCGTGACCGCCGCGCTCGTGGACGCACCGCTCACCTCGCTCCGCACGACCTCCGCGACGCAGGAGCTCGACGTCGAGCGCACCCGTGCCGGCGTCGGGGCCTGGTACGAGTTCTTCCCGCGCAGCGAGGGCGCGCGCCGACAGGCCGACGGCACATGGCGGAGCGGGACGTTCCGCACTGCCGCGCGCCGCCTCCCGGGTGTGGCGCGCATGGGGTTCGACGTGATCTACCTCCCCCCGATCCACCCGATCGGCGTCACCGCGCGCAAGGGGCCGAACAACACGCTCCACGCCGGTCCGGCGGACCCCGGCAGCCCCTGGGCGATCGGCAGCGCCGACGGCGGACACGACGCGATCCACCCCGACCTCGGCAACGAGGAGGACTTCCGCTCCTTCGTGGAGACAGCGAAGAACACGGGCATGGAGGTCGCGCTCGACTTCGCGCTCCAGTGCTCGCCGGACCACCCGTGGGTCACCGAGCACCCCGACTGGTTCACGCAGCGCGCCGACGGCTCGATCGCGACCGCGGAGAACCCGCCGAAGCGCTACCAGGACATCTACCCGATCCAGTTCGACACCGACCCCGAGGGCATCGTCGCCGAGGTCCTCCGTGTCCTCCGACACTGGATCTCGTTCGGCGTCGGCATCTTCCGTGTCGACAACCCGCACACGAAGCCGCTGTGGTTCTGGGAGCGCGTGATCCGCGAGATCCGCACGGAGAACCCGGAGATCGTGTTCCTCGCCGAGGCGTTCACGCGTCCGCCGATGATGCGCGCGCTCGCCGAGGCCGGGTTCACGCAGTCCTACACGTACTTCACGTGGCGGAACACCAAGGAGGAGATCGAGTCCTACCTGGACGAGCTCGCGCACGAGACGAGCGCCTACCTCCGGCCGAACCTGTTCGTGAACACCCCGGACATCCTCTCGGAGTACCTGCAGTTCGGCGGGCGCGCGGGCTACAAGGTGCGGGCCGCGCTCGCGGCGACGGGTGCCGCCACCTGGGGCATGTACGCCGGCTACGAGCTGTTCGAGGACGTCGCCCGGCCGGGCAGCGAGGAGAACATCGACAACGAGAAGTACGAGTACAAGCCCCGGGACTTCGGTGCCGCCGAGGCCGCCGGAGCATCGCTCGCGCCGTACGTGACGATGCTCAACCGCTTCCGGTCCGCCCACCCCGCGCTGCGTCAGCTCCGCAACCTGCACGTGCACCACACCGACAACGACGCGATCGTCGCCTACTCGAAGCACCTGCCCGGCACGTACACCCGGTCGGGCCGCTCGGACACCGTCATCGTCGTCGCGAACGTCGACCCGCACTCGGCCCGCGAGGCGACCGTGTTCCTCGACCTCGCCGCGCTCGGGCTCCCGACCGACGGGCTGTTCGACGTGCGCGACGTCGTCACCGGCGCCCGCTGGACCTGGGGCGCCGCCAACTACGTGCGCCTGGACGCCTTCCAGGAACCCGTGCACCTGCTCGTCGTGGAGGGACCACACCGATGACCGAGACCACCGAACCCACGCGCGAGCCCGACGAGGGCCGCCCCGCACGGCGTTCGACCTTCGTCCCGACGGCGTCGGCGCCCCGCGACGAACCGAACACGTCCGCGCCCGGCGAGGACCTGCCCGGCGCGCCCGCGACGGCCGCCGAGGCCCCGGACCGCTCCGTCGCAGAGGCCGACACGCTCGCCGGTCGCGGGGCGAGTGCCCCGGCCGCGACCGACGACACGGACCCCGCGGCCACGGCGACCGACGCACCCGTCCCCGCGGGCGCGACGACGCCGGGTGCGACCAGGACGGACACCGGGGTCGAGCCGACGGGCGCGAGCACGGCCTCCCGGCCGACCGACACCGATGTCGACACCGACGCCGCCGCACCGAGGACCGATGTCGCACCGGCCGCGGAGCCGGTCCCCGGCCCCGTCGAGGAGTGGCTCCTGCAGCAGGTCGCCGAGGGCCGATGGTCGCAGCCCCACGACGTCCTCGGCCCGCACCCGGTCGATGGCGGCACGAGTGTGCGCGTCGTGCGTCACCTCGCGAACGCCGTCACGCTCGTGCTCCCCGACGGCACGGCCGCGCCCCTGCACCACGAGGGGTTCGGGGTCTGGGCCGGTGCCCTGCCCGGCACCGTGACGAGCTACCGCGTCGAGGCCGAGTACGACGACGAGACGTGGACGAGCGACGACGCCTACCGCTTCGCCCCGACCCTCGGTGACGTCGACCTGCACCTGTTCGCCGAGGGCCGCCACGAGCAGCTCTGGCACCTCATGGGTGCGCACCTCCGGTCGATCGACGGCGTCGAGGGCGTCTCGTTCGCGGTGTGGGCGCCTCGTGCCACGGCGGTGCGGGTGATCGGTGACTTCGAGGGCTGGTCCGGTCGGACCACCTCGATGCGCAAGCTCGGCGGTCTGGGCGTGTGGGAGCTGTTCGTCCCCGGCGCGAAGGACGGCCAGCGGTACAAGTTCCAGATCCTGACCGACGGCGGCTGGGTGGAGCGAGCCGACCCGTTCGCGCGCCGGACCGAGGTCCCGCCGCTCACCGCGAGCGTCATCACCCGCGCCACCCACGAGTGGAGCGACGGCGATCGCGCCTGGATGGAACAGCGGGCTCGGACGAGCACGCACGACCACCCGATGAGCGTCTACGAGGTCCACCTCGGGTCCTGGCGCCCCGGCCTGTCGTATCGCGAGGTCGCGGACGACCTCATCGGGCACGTGCAGTACCTCGGGTTCACGCACGTCGAGTTCCTGCCGCTCGCGGAGCACCCCTTCGGCGGTTCGTGGGGCTACCAGGTCACCGGCTACTACGCGCCGACCGCTCGGTTCGGCAGCCCCGACGACCTCCGCTACCTCATCGACCGTCTGCACGAAGCCGGCATCGGCGTCATCATGGACTGGGTGCCGGGACACTTCCCGAAGGACGAGTGGGCACTCGCCAAGTTCGACGGCTACGCGCTGTTCGAGCACCCGGACCCCCGGCGCGGCGAGCAGCTCGACTGGGGCACGTACGTGTTCGACTTCGGTCAGCCGCAGGTCCGGAACTTCCTCGTCGCGAACGCCCTGTACTGGCTCGAGGAGTTCCACATCGACGGTCTCCGCGTCGACGCCGTCGCCTCGATCCTCTACCTCGACTACTCGCGCACGGAGTGGCTGCCGAACAAGTACGGCGGACGCGAGTACCTCGAGGCGATCTCGTTCCTGCAGGAGACGAACGCGACGGCCTACAAGCGCTACCCGGGCATCGTCATGATCGCCGAGGAGTCCACCTCGTGGCCCGGGGTCACCCGTCCCACGAGCGAGGGCGGCCTCGGGTTCGGGCAGAAGTGGAACATGGGCTGGATGCACGACTCGCTCGAGTACATCCACCGCGAGCCCGTGTACCGCTCGTACCACCACGACGAGATCACGTTCTCGTTCGTCTACGCGTTCAGCGAGCAGTTCACGCTGCCGATCAGCCACGACGAGGTCGTGTACGGGAAGGGCTCGCTGTACGGCAAGATGCCCGGCGACCAGTGGCAGCGCCTGGCGAACGTCCGCGCGTACCTGTCGTTCATGTGGGCCCACCCCGGCAAGCAGCTGCTGTTCATGGGGCAGGAGTTCGCGCAGCCGAGCGAGTGGAACGAGGCCGGCGGACTCGACTGGTGGCTCCTCGACGACCCGGGACACCGCGGCGTGCAGGACCTCGTGGCCGAGCTGAACCGCGTGTACGTCGCGAGCCCGGCACTGTGGACCCACGACGACTCCCCGGAGGGGTTCGAGTGGCTCGAGGGTGGCGATGCCGAACACTCGACCATCGGTTTCATCCGGAAGGCCGGAGACGAGCGGATCGCCGTGTTCACGAACTTCTCGGGCGTCCCGGTGGAGCGTCGGTTCGGGCTGCCCGAGGCGGGCGTCTGGCGCGAGGTCCTCAACACCGACGCCACCGCGTTCGGCGGCTCCGGGGTGGGCAACATGGGCGCCGTCACCGCCGAGGACCAGCCCTGGGCCGGTCGTCCGGCGTCCGCTGACCTCGTGGTCCCGCCGCTCGGGTCGGTCTGGCTCCGACTGGAGCGGTGAGCGATCGCCGCGCCGCGCGCGCACGGTGACGAACGGAACGGCCGGGAGGCGTGCCTCCCGGCCGTTCCGTTCGTCCTGGGTCCGCCGGGGGCGCCACGAGCCGGTGCCGGCAGGGCGCGCCGGGCTCAGTACAGCAGGGTCGCGAGCCGACGGCGTGCCGCCACGACCCGTGGGTCGTCGGCACCGACGAGCTCGAAGTACTCCACGAGCCGCGCGCGGACGGCCTCGCGCTCCGCGCCGTGCACGGTCGGGAACACGTCGAGGAGGCGACCGAAGGCGTCCTCGACGTGCCCGCCGCTGATGTCGAGGTCGGCGACGCCGAGCTGAGCAGCCGGATCCGTCGGTGCTGCGGCCGCCGCGGCACGGAGCTCGTCGGCGGTCGCGCCCTGCAGCCGGTCGAGGAGCGACACCTGCGCCAGCCCCGCCACGGCCATGCGGTCGTGCGGGTCCTGCGCGATCGCGGTGCGGTACTCGGCGATCGCCGTCGTGTAGTCACCCTGCTCGATCGCGTCGTACGCGGCCTGGTGGTGCGGCGGCAGCGGCTCCGGTTCGGGCTCGGCGGCGGCGTCGGCGTCGGGGGCGCCGTCGGCCACCTGCACGCGTCCGGCGATCCCGTTCTGCGCGGCGGCCTGGAGCACCTGCTCGATGACGTCACGGACCTCGGCCTCGGGCAGGGCGCCGACGAACAGCCCGAGCGGACGACCACCGATCACGGCGGCGACCGTCGGGATCGACTGTGCCTGGAACGCCTGCGTGAGCTGGGGGTTCGCGTCGACGTCGACCTTGGCGAGGACGATGCGCCCGTCGTACTCCTGCGCGAGGCGCTCGAGCACCGGCGACAGCTGCTTGCACGGCCCGCACCACTCGGCCCAGAGGTCGACGATCACGGGGACCTGCATGGACAGCTCGATGACGTCCTGGAACGTCTGGTCCGTCACGTCGACGACCAGCGAGGGCACCACGAGGGCGTCCGAGACCCCGGCGGCTGCGCCTCCGGGCCCGCCGGGGGCGGCAGCAGCCGCGGACGCCGGAGCCGGCGGCGATGCAGTGCCGCGGTTCACGAGGGACGACAGGTCGACCGCGCCACGGAGACCGGCGGGGGTCGGGGGGATGTTGCTCATTGCACCTCACTCGCTGCGATCAGGCCCTGCGTGAACCCGAGCAGTTCTATCTTGGCCTTGGATCCGACCGGCGGCACCGAGAACAGCACCTGCACGCCGTAGGTCGCGCTGATCCCCTTCGTGCTCGACCCGACCTTCGAGAGCGCCTTCACCGCTCCCTCCGTGTTCAGCGTCGCGCCCGACTGGGTCGGGGTCACCTTCTCGATCTCGTCGAGGCTCGTGGAGACGAGCGCGCCGGCGCCGTTCGTCGCGAGCGCGATGCTCGAGTCGGCCGACGGGACCTCGGACGAGTACGCGATCTTCGCGGTCGAGGACAGGCTCTTCGCCTTCTGGTCCTTGTAAGACTTGCCGATCTTCTGGCGGAGCTCGTCGCCCTCGGACGAGAAGACGTCGGCGTACTCGCTCGCCGTGTCGTTCGCGAGGATGTCCGCGTAGGCGGAGGCCACCTGGCCGGGCGGCACGGTCAGCAGCTTGACGTCCGGCGAGAGCTGCGCGGCACCGGTGGTGACGGGCGCGACCGACGGGAGCTTCGCGTCCGCCTCGAGCGAGACGTCGTACTCGACCTTGTACTGCGCCCGCGGCGACGCCTGCACGAGCGTCAGGGCCTGCGGAGCGACGTCCTTCTGCTGCTGCGATCCCGTCAGCACGACGAACACCGAACGCGGCCAGGTGTCGGTCTGCTGCGGCAGGGCGACCGAGATGCCCGACGACGGGATCGTCGGCGGGGCGTCGACGTCGGTGTCGCTCCCCCGGATCGTGTAGTTCGCCTTGCGCAGGTCGAGCGCGGGCCCGGTGAAGCGCTCCGCGGCCGTGGTGGCGTTCCGCGAGCTGTCCGCCTGCGCCGCGACCGCGGCGACGCGCGCGACGATGCGGCGGATCTGCGGGAGCGTCGCCGCCGTGGGCTCGGCGGCCGCGGCCGGGCCCGCCGTCGCGGTGATGGTCGGCGTCGGCGTCGGCGTACCGGAGGTCCCGTGCGGCCAGTACTCCGACGAACAGCCCGCGAGGGCGAGTGTCGTCAGCGCGACGACCGGCACGACCGCGACCATGCGGCGGCCGCGGCGTGGACGCGGCGGGACCTGCGCGCCCGCGGCGACCGCGCGACGGCGCGAGACCCGTGCGCGCGGCGGCCGGGTGCCCCCGCTGCGCCGGCGGGGTCCGCGCAGCCGCCGCTGGTGGATGATGGCCCAGATGTAGAGCGCGATGCCGAGCGCGACGAAGAACCCGCCCGCCGTCATCAGAGGGCCGACGAGTGGTGTGGCGGTGTCCCGCGGCCAGGTGACCGAGAGGTGCGCGGGGGCCGGGTCCGACCCGTTCGACACGATGACGAGCGCGGTGTCCGCCGGCAGGTCGACGGTGAAGTCGAGGGTGTGCCCCTCGTACTCGCCGTACCAGAGGTCACTGCCCTTCGGCGACGGGACGTGTCGCTGCGTGCCCGAGACGCTGTCCCGGAGCGATGTGGTCTCGGCGTCGTAGCGGATGGTGTTGTGCCGGGCCTTCCCGACCCAGGCCATCACGTCGGCGGTGCGCCCGTAGGCCGCGAACGCGGTGCCCGAGGCCCCGGAGACGCGGACGTGCTGGTGGCCGGCGTTCGCGACGAGCGTCCGACCCGGGATCACCGTCACCGGAGCGTCGCCCGTCGTGGTCGTCGACGCCACGGTCGAGGAGGGCGGCGCGAACACCGTCCGCTGCCCGACCCCGAGGCCGACGAGCACGACGCCGATGACGAAGCTGATGATCGCCAGGACGAAACGCACGTGTACTCTCCCTCCGCGCCGGGGTGGGTTGCGGCGCGACGCCCCCACGACGTCGGACGCGGGGTCCCGCTTCGGATGGCGGGCGCCACGCTCCCGGCGGCCGCGCCGGAGCACGCCGCACGGGCGCGCGGAACGACGGTCCAGGATAGCCAACGAGCCTGGGAGGCGCATCTTCCCGGCGGCCGGTGTGGACCGGCGGACGATGCCGGCATGACCGTCCTGCGCTCCCGCCGTGCTCGCCGGACCCACCACTACAATCGACCCCGGGCGGAGCCGCCTCGACGAGTGACATCAGGAGCGACACGTGGCGTACGACGAAGCAGAGTTCGGTTCGGAGCTCCGGGGCTACCGGCGGGACGACGTCGATCGCGCACTCGGTGAGCTGCGCCGTGAGCTCATCAAGTCGAACAACGACCGTGCCGAGGCCGCCAAGGAGATCCGCCTGCTGCAGGCCCGGGTCGACGACCTGCAGTCCGAGCTCGACGAGGCCGGCACGCCGACGTACAGCGGGCTCGGCACCCGGCTCGAGAACACCCTGCGCGTCGCCGAGGAACAGGCGACCCGCCTCATCAGCCAGGCCGACATCGACGCCGAACGGCTCCGTGCGACGAGCAGGACGGAAGCCGCCCGCCTCGTCGCGGACGCCCAGCGCGAGGCGACCGACACCCTCGAGGACGCCCGGGCCCGCGCGACGAGCGACGTGGCCCGAGCACGCGCCGAGGCCGCGGACACGATCGAACGCGCCCGGTCCGAGGCCGGATTGCTGCTCCAGGACGCCCGGAACGAGGCCTCGGCCACGCGCGGCGCCGCGGTCACCGAAGCCGCCGAGACCCGCTCCGTCGCCGTCCGCGAGACCGCTGCGCTCCGTGCGCAGGTCGAGCGCGAGGTCGCCGAACTGCGCGAGGTCGCCCAGCGCGAGGCCGCAGCGGCGCGCGAGGCCGCGGCGGCGCTCGACCGCGAGACCGAACACCGCCGTGGTGTGTTCGAGGCCGAGCACGAGCGACGCACCGCCGAGCTCGACCGCGCGATGCGCGAGGGCCACGAGACACTCGACCACGAACTGCGGAGCGGCCGCGAGTCCTGGGCCAGGGAGCTCCAGGCAGGTCGCGACGCCCTGGCGCTCGAGCTCGAGACCGGACGCGCGCAGCTCGAGGACGAGGTCGCCAGGCGGCTCGAGGCCGTCGACGCGGAACTCGCCAGGCGCCGTGACGACACCGAGGCCGGGCTGGCCGCCGAGCGTGCGGCGTGGGAGCACGAGGCCGTCCGCGCTCGGACGGACCTCGAGCAGGAGCTCAGCGCGGCCCGTGCCCGGTCGGACCAGGAACTGGCCGCGGCGCGCAGCGACCTCGACCACGAGATCGAGTCGGCGCGTGCCGCGATCGCGGTCGACACCGAGCAGACGCGCCTCGAGAACGAGCGCCTGGTGGAGGAGACCGCCGAGCGGATCGCGCGCGAGACCGCCGACCACCAGACCCGGATCGCGCGGGAGCGGGCCGCTGCGGAGGACGCCGCGGAGCGGGCCGCTGCGGCACACGAGCACGAACTCGCCGAGCGCTCGGCACGGGAGCACGCCGCGCTCGACACCGAGATCGCCGAGCGGCGCACCGCCGAGATCGGCGCACTGCTCGCCGAGCGGGACGCACTCCGCGAGCAGATCGACGTCGCCCGGGCCGACCTGGACCGTGAGGTCGACGAGATGCGCGCCGCCCTCGCCCGCGAGCGCGAGGACGCCCGCGCCGCCCTCGAGTCCGAGCTCGCCGGTCGCCGCGACGAAGCCGAGCAGGACTACCTGCAGAAGCACCAGGACACCGTCGCGGAGACCCAGAAGTACCTCGACGAGGCGAACCTGCAGCTCGCCGAGGCCGTCCGACGCGCCCACGACGCCCGAGCGGAGGCCGACCGGCTCGACCGCGAGTCGCAGGACGCCGCTCGCGCGCGCGAGGACCGCGCGGCCGAGCGTGCGGACGAGACCCTCCGCGACGCCCAGGAGCGCGCGCGCGCGCTCGTCGCCGAGGCCGAGGAGCGGACCGCTCGCCTGGTCGCCGACGCGGAGGACCGCCTCGCCGCCATCCGCATGGAGCGCGAGGCGGTGGCCGGGTACCTCGAGAACCTCCGGGGAGCGCTGACGCACGCGGTCGAGGTCCAGCGGGACTGAGCACGAGCCACGGCAGCGCCGCGCCGGCTCCCTCCGACGGCGGGGCGTCCGCCTCAGTCCGCGACCGGCCAGGTGGTCGGCAGCGGCGCGGATCCCGGCACGACCAGGTCGGCGATGGCGTCGAGCACGACCCGGACGGCCCGCTCCCCCACCCAGAGGTGCTTTGCTCCGGCGACGGGGACGACGCGGACGGCCGGCGCGATCGCGAAGCGACGGGCGGCCTCGTCGGGGCGCAAGAAGTCGTCGTGTTCCGGCACGAACGCGACGACGGGGACCTCGAGGTCTCGCCAGCGCGCCAGGACGTCGTCGGTCGTGCGGTGGAGGGGCGGCGACAACAACACCACGCCCGCGACCGCACCGGACCGGACGTGTTCGATGCCGTGCTGCAGGACGACCTCGGTCCCGAAGGACCACCCGACGAGCCACGGCGCCGGGAGCCCGCGGTCACGGACCTCGGCCACGGCCGCACGGAGGTCGAACCC
Source organism: Curtobacterium sp. MCBD17_028 (assembly GCF_003234875.1). NCBI lineage: Bacteria > Bacillati > Actinomycetota > Actinomycetes > Micrococcales > Microbacteriaceae > Curtobacterium > Curtobacterium sp. MCBD17_028. The sequence continues at coordinate 388,101 of NZ_QKTQ01000002.1, forward strand.
CTCGGTGACGCCGTCCCCGAAGGCACCCTCGGACGTCCCCCGCGGCGACGACACCGAGCGGAAGTTGAAGCGGAGCACCGCGATGGCGGCGAGGGCCGGGAGGCGCGCGGCGGCTTTCCGGAACACGTGGGAGTCCATGAACCCGCCCGCCGTCGGCAGGGGGTGCAGCGTCACGATCGTCCCGGCGGCGGGCCGTCCCTCCGGCTCGGCCAGTTCGCCGACGAGCACGAGGTGGTCGTCGGTGACGAGATCGACCTCCGTGCGCAGCGCGGGCAGCACGACGTCGCTCCGGATCTCGGTGACGCGGTCGTCCGGGGCCGTACTCACGCGATCCTCCAGCAGTGGACGTGCCAGTGCCGACGACTGGCGAGGTCGGCGGCGTCACCGAGGACACCGTCCTGCCGCCACACCACGAGGTGTGCGACACCGGGCTCGATCGTCCCCCCGCACCCCGGACACACGTATGCCTTCTGTGCGGAGGACGCACTGATCGGTTGCACCGTGAACGTCCTGCCGCGCCGCGACTCGGTGCGCGCCCAACCGGTCAGGAGGCGGTCGAGACCGGACTCCTCATCGGGATCCGCGCGCCCGCGTCGCCGGGGCCGGTTGCTCCGCGGCACGGCCGGGCGCCGATCAATACCAGTTGAAGGCGTTGCTGTGCGCCCAGGCCGCGCACGGCGTCCCGTACGAGCCCTGGATGTACCCGAGCCCCCACGCGATCTGCGTCGCCGGGTTGGTCTGCCAGTCGGCCCCGACGCTCGCCATCTTGCTGCCCGGCAGCGCCTGCGGGATGCCGTACGCACCCGAGGGGTTGTACGCGTAGACGTTCCAGCTGGACTCACGGGTCCAGAGCGACACGAGGCAGTTGTACTGGTCCGTGCCCCAGCCCTTGGCGGTGACCTGCGTCAGCGCGATCGCCTTGGCGCTGCCCGGGTCCGGCGTACCCGCGGCAGGTGCGGCGTCGCTCGCGGTCGACGCGGCGCTCGAAGCGGTCGAAGTCGACGCTGCTGCGGCGGTCGTCGTCGTGGTCGTCGTCGGCGCGGTCACCTTCGGCGCCACGACCACGGGCTTCGTCACCTGGTAACCGTCGCGCGTGACGACGACGTTCTGGTACGTGCCGTGCGCCGTGAACTGCTGCGCGGGCGCCGAGGGCAGCGTCGGCGCGAGGACCGCCGCGGACGCGTACGAACCGGACAGTGGATTGACCAGTGAGCCGCCGACGAACCCGAACACCGCGAAGAACGACAGCGCGGGGATGGTCGCGCGACGACGGAGGAACGCGGTCAGGCCGACGGCACGCTCCGGACGCTTCGGCGGAGCCACCGGAGCGCGCCGCACCCGGACGACGCGGGCGGCGACGTCACGCTGCGCGGTCAGGGCCGACTCGGCGGCGGTCGTCGCGTGCAGCGCCGCCTCGCCCCGAGCGATGGGTGCCGAGACGCGGTTGTCGGCGACCGAGACCGGCGTCGGCAGCGCGGGAGTGGCCTCGCGGGCCGCCACGCGACGGGCCGCGGGCCGCTCGGCGCGAGGCCGCCCGAGGGCTGCCCGACGTTCGCCGATGACGGAGCTGGACCTGCCCTGGTCGACGGTGTCCTGCTGGAAGGACTCGTTCTGACGGGGGGTCCGGACGGATCGTGGTTCTGCGGTGTGCCTGCCCATGAGTCCGTCCAGGGTAACGGATGGATCACGGAATGCGAAGCACTGACTCACCGAACGGCGAGCATGACCTCCACCACGGCGTCGAGCACCGCGTCGACCTGGCCCTCGCGGTACCCACCGTGCTTGGGCCGGAACACCACCGATCGCACCTCGGTGAGGCTCAGGGGCTTGCCGTCGTGGAAGTACCCGCGCAGTCGGGCGGCGAAGGTGTCCACGTCCTTCGGGTGGTAGCCGACCGTCAGGAAGCCGACCCGTTGGAACCGCTGGCCGTCCGGGCGGTCGAGGCGCGCCACCACGTCGGACGCCTTGGCGCGGGCCTCGGCGTACCACGCCTTCTGTCCGTGACGGCTCAGCTCCGCCTCGCGCTCCCGAGCCGCGAAGGCGTCCTCGAGCCGCTCGAGCGCCGCGTCGACGTGCTGCGTCGAGTACCCGCCCTTGCGCATGCTGAAGGCGGTCGCGCGGATCTTGTCCGAGGCGACGTGGCCGTCGGCGCCGTCGTCCGTGTAGGCCCGCCGCGCGTCCTCGAGGAACCGGTCGACCTCGTCGACGTCGTAGCCGAGGGTCGAACGGTCCACGGTCGGGAATGTCGAAGCCACGGCGACATCATGCCATCACCGCCCATGCGAGCAGCACCGCGCCGTCGGCTCGGCTCGCGCCTCAGTGCACCACGAGGTACAGGACGTACGCGACCGCCGCCGACGGGAGCACGCTGTCGATGCGGTCGAGCAGGCCACCGTGCCCCGGCAGGAACGTCGAGATGTCCTTGATGCCGAGGTCGCGCTTGATCATCGACTCGGTGAGGTCCCCGATGGTCGCCGAGGCCGTGATCGCGACACCGAGGACGACGCCGAACCACCAGGGCTCGTCGAGGAGCAGCACGGACACGATCACGCCCGCGATCATGCTGGCCAGCAACGACCCGCCGAAGCCCTCCCACGTCTTCTTCGGACTGATCCTCGGCGCCATCGGGTGCTTGCCGAACGACAGACCACTCGCGTAGGCGCCCGTGTCGACGGACACCACGACGATGAGGAACGCCATGGTCCACCACTGGCCGTGTGGCAGCGCGGTGAGGAGCACCGCACATCCGGCGAGCAGTGCGACGTACACCTGGACGAACAGACCCGCCATGAGGTCGAGGACCACACTGCTCGCCGCCAGGCGCGGTCGGGTGGCAGCGAGCTCGACCAGGCGCCACACCGTGATGAGCACGATCCCGGCGATGAGTTCGAGGAGCGCGGCGCGCGGCCCCCCGAAGAAGGCGATCGGGGCGATGGCGACGCCGGCGAGGACACTCGGGATCCGGGGGACGTCACGGCCACCGGCGCGCATGGCCGTCGCGAGCTCGTAGACCGCGACACCGACCAGGAACGCGCCGACGAGGATGAACAGCGCCTTCCAGATGACGAGGCTGCCGACCATCACCAGGCCGAACACGACTCCGATGCCGATCGCCGCGGGCAGGTTGCGTCCGGTGCGCGCGGTCAGCTGTTCGTTCCGGGCCTCGATCTCAGCACGGCGCTGCCGCAGCTGCGTCTCGAAGTCGGTCCGCGCCGACCGTGCGCGCGCGTCGAGGTCGGCGCGGAGCCGCCGCGCGGTGGAAGTGGGCCGGGTCGCGCGATCGTGTTCGCCCGACTCGGGGCGGGGGTCCCCCTGCGACTGCTCCATCAGACCTCGAGGAGTTCCGCTTCCTTCTTCTTGAGCGCGTCATCGATCTGGTCGACGTAGCGCTTCGTGAGGGCCTCGAGCTCCTTGTCGGCGCGCGAGATCTCGTCGTCCGAGATCTCGCCCTTCAGCGCGTCGAGGTCGTCCTTCGCGCGACGGCGGATGTTCCGGATGACCACCTTGTGGTCCTCGCCCTTGCCCCGGACGATCTTGACGAACTCCTTGCGGCGGTCCTGCGTCAGCTCCGGGATCGTGACCCGGACGATCTCGCCGTCATTCGACGGGCTCGCGCCGAGGTTCGGGAACGTCGCGATCGCGCGCTCGATCTCCTTGAGCGCGGTCTTGTCGTACGGCGTGACGATGAGGGTGCGCGCCTCGGGCGTCTGCAACGACGCGAGCTGCGCGAGCGGCGTCGGCGAACCGTAGTAGTCGACCGGGATCTTCTGGAACAACGCCGCGTTGATGCGGCCGGTGCGGACGGTCGAGAAGTCGTCCTTGGCCACCTCGACGGCGCGCGTCATCTTCTCGGTCGCCTCGGTCAGGACATCACTGATCACGGTCGTTCTCCTTCGGTACGCGTCGAGTCTAGTCGCGCGGGGTCCGTCGACCGTCCGGGAGGCCCCGCGCGCCTCGACCTCGCAGGGCTCAGTTGCTGACGACGGTCCCGATGCGTGCGCCGCGGATGGCGGCGGCGACGTTGCCCTCGCCCTCCATCCCGAACACGTGCATGGGCATACCGTTGTCCATGCAGAGACTGAAGGCGGTGGCGTCCACGACCTTGAGCCCGCGGACGAGGGCGTCCTGGTAGGTGACCCGCTCGAGCTTCTCGGCCGACGGGTCCTTCTTCGGGTCCGCCGAGTACACCCCGTCGACGCCGTTCTTCGCGACGAGGACCTCGTTCGCGCCGATCTCGAGCGCACGCTGCGCGGCCACGGTGTCCGTCGAGAAGTACGGCAGCCCCGCACCGGCGCCGAAGATGACGACACGGCCCTTCTCGAGGTGCCGCTCCGCCCGGCGCGGGATGTAGGGCTCGGCCACCTGCGTCATCGCGATCGCCGACTGGACCCGCGTCGCGGCACCCGCCTGCTCGAGGAAGTCCTGGAGCGCCAGCGCGTTCATGACGGTGCCGAGCATGCCCATGTAGTCGGCGCGGCCGCGGTCCATGCCGCTCTGGCTGAGCTCGGCGCCGCGGAAGAAGTTCCCGCCGCCGACGACCACGGCGATCTCGACGTCGCGTGCTGCTTCGGCGATCTCGCCCGCCAGGCGGCTCACGACCGCGGGGCTCACACCGAGGGATCCGGCGCCGAACGCCTCTCCCGAGAGCTTCAGGAGGACGCGCCTGCGGCCGGTCTTCTCGTCGGTCATCGTTCGGTTCGCCCTTTCGTCGTCGTGCTGGAGGGAATCTATCGGAAGCGGACATGACGACGGGGTCCGGAACGTGTCGTTCCGGACCCCGTCGGTGGTGGGTTACGCGCCGACCTTGACGCGGGCGAAGCCCTCGATGGTCAGACCGGCGTCCTGCGCGACCTTGGCCACGGAGACCTTCGAGTCCTTCGCGTAGCCCTGCTCGAGCAGCACGATCTCCTTGAAGAAGCCGTTCAGGCGGCCCTCGATGATCTTCGGGAGCGCGGCCTCCGGCTTGCCCTCGGCGCGCGTGGTCTCCTCGACGATCCCGCGCTCCTTCTCGACGGCCTCGGTCGGGACGTCCTCGCGCGTCAGGTACTTCGGGTCGGCGAACGCGATGTGCTGCGCGATCGACCGAGCCGTTTCGGCGTCGTCACCCGAGTAGGCGACGACGACGCCGACCTGCGGGGGCAGGTCCTGGCTGGTCTTGTGCAGGTAGATCGCGAAGTTCGTGCCGTCGACACGGGCGACCGTGCGGAGCTCGACCTTCTCGCCCATGAGCGCGGCGTTGTCGTTGATGTAGTCGCTGACCGTCTGGCCGTTGACCGTCGCCGCGTTGCCGGCCTCGACCGTGTCGGCACCGGCCTCGGCGACCGCGCCGAGGACCTCGGACGCGAGCGCGATGAAGCGGTCGTTCTTCGCGACGAAGTCGGTCTCGCTCGCGAGCTCGATGATCGTGGCGGCACCGGTGGTCTCGGTGGCGGCGACGAGGCCCGCGGTGGTCGCACGGCCTTCGCGCTTCGCGACACCCTTGAGGCCCTTGACCCGGAGGATCTCGATGGCCTTCTCGATGTCGCCGTCGGCCTCGACGAGCGCGTTCTTGCTGTCGAGCATGCCCGCGCCGAGGCGGTCACGCAGGGTCTTCACGTCAGCTGCGGTGAAGTTCGCCATGGTGGACGTCCTTTCTGGACTCGCGTGTGGTGATGAACGGGGAGGCGCCGGACGGCGCCTCCCCGGTGTGTCCTGTGCGGCTGGTGTTACTCGGCCGGGGTGGTCTCGGCGGCGGCAGCGGCCTCGGCCGTCGGCTCCGCGTTGACCGTCTCGAGCGGCTCGCCCAGCGGCTTCTCGGCGACCTGCGCGTCGGCGTCGTTCTCCTCGACCGTGGCGCCCTCGCCCTCGGTCTGGCCTGCGGCGGTGTTCGACCCGCCCTGCGCGAGGAGCTCCTGCTCCCACTCGGCCAGCGGCTCGACGGGCTCGTCCGACCCGCCCTGGTGGCGGACGGTCAGGCCCTCGGCGGCGGCGTCGGCGACGATGCGCGTCAGCAGACCGACCGAGCGGATCGCGTCGTCGTTGCCCGGGATCGGGTAGGTGATCTCATCGGGATCGCAGTTGGTGTCGAGGATGCCGATGACCGGGATGCCGAGCTTCTGCGCCTCGTCGATGGCGAGGTGCTCCTTCTTGGTGTCGACGACCCACAGGGCGCTCGGCGTGCGCGTGAGGTTGCGGATGCCACCGAGGGTCTTGTGCAGCTTGTCGAGCTCGCGCTTCTTGATGAGGAGCTCCTTCTTGGTGAAGCCCTTCGTCGTGTCGTCGAAGTCGATCTCCTCGAGCTCCTTCATGCGGGCGAGCCGCTTGGAAACCGTCTGGAAGTTCGTGAGGAGACCACCGAGCCAACGCTGGTTGACGTAGGGCTGGCCGACGCGCGTCGCCTGCTCGGCGATGGAGTTCTGCGCCTGCTTCTTGGTGCCGACGAAGAGGATCGTGCCGCCGTGGGCGACGGTCTCCTTGACGAAGTCGTAGGCGCGGTCGATGTAGGACAGCGACTGCTGCAGGTCGATGATGTGGATGCCCGAGCGCTCGGCGAGGATGAAACGCTTCACCTTCGGGTTCCACCGGCGGGTCTGGTGCCCGAAGTGCACGCCGCTGTCGAGCAGCTGGCGGATGGTGACGACGGCCATGGCCGTTCTCCTTTTCCGGCGCACGGCACGGCCGCGCGCTGATGTTGCGGTTTGTCGACCACGACCGGCGGTCGGGTCCCTGGTGCCCGGCGCACGACCGCCGCGACGCCGGAGAGGACCAGCGGGCGGACCGATGGGCGTGGAGGCCGATGGGCACGCGAAGTCAGCGCTCAGCGCGCTGCTGCACTCAGGATAGCACCAGCCGGTCGCGCCGCAGGACGCCGGGAGGCACGGTGCCGGGGACTCGATCGTCTCCCGTGCCCCGTGCCTCCTGGACGACCGGCAACGCCGATCGCGATGGTCCCGCGCCCGTCAGGACCTGCTGCCGACCTTGCCGCCATCGGCGCTGACACCCATCTCCTCGAGCGAGCGGCCCTTGGTCTCCGGGATCTTGGCGAGCACGAAGAAGAACGACACGAGCGCGAACAACGCGTAGATGCCGTACGTGACCGTCAGGTTGAAGCCCGACAGCGCGGGGAACGTGATCGTGACCACGAAGTTGGCGACCCAGTTGGCCGCCGAACCGATGCCGAGCGCGGTCGCGCGGATGCGGTTCGGGAACATCTCACCCAGGAGCACCCACATGAGCGGGCCCCACGTCGCACCGAACGACACGACGAACAGGTTGGCGAAGACGAGCGCGATGACGCCCCACGGACCCGGCAGGTGCGGATTGCCGCTGGAGTCCAGCGACGCCTGCGAGAACGAGATCGCGACCATGAGCAGCGACACGAACATGCCGGCCGATCCGGCGACGAGCAGGGGCTTCCGACCGAGGCGGTCGACCGTGAAGATCGCCACGAACGTGACGACGACGTTGATCACCGACGAGATGGTCGAGATCGTGAAGGAGTCCGACGCCTTGAACCCGACGGCCTGCCACAGGGTCGTCGAGTAGTAGAAGATCACGTTGATGCCGACGAACTGCTGGAGCACGGCGAGGATGATGCCGACCCAGACGATGCCCTTGAGGCCGAAGCGGTCGCCGCGGATCGTGCCCTTCTGCTGCTGTTCCTCCTGGCGGATGCCGTCCTCGATCTCGTCGAGGGACGTGTCCACGGTGTCGCTCGGCACGATCTTCGTCAGCACCTCCCGCGCATCGTCCTTGCGCCCCTGCGCGGCGAGGTACCGCGGCGACTCGGGCAGCACGAGCGCCAAGACGCCGTACACGACCGACGGGATCACCCCGACGAGGAACATCCACCGCCACGCCTCGAGGCCCCAGAAGTGTCCGCTCGCAGTGCCGCCCCCGCCGATCGCGATGACCTGGTCGGACAGCAGCGCGGCGAAGATGCCCAGCGTGATCGCCAGCTGCTGGAACGACGCCAGTCGACCGCGGATGCCCTTCGGCGCGACCTCGGAGATGTAGGCGGGCGCGATCACCGACGCGGTGCCGATGCCGAGACCGCCGATGAGGCGGAACACCACGAAGAACGTGGTGTCGGGCGAGAACGCCACCGCCACCGAGCTGACGAAGAACAGGATCGCCGCGATGAACATCACGCGGGTGCGGCCCCAACGGTCCGCGACCCGCCCGGCGAAGTAGGCGCCGAAGGCGCAGCCGATCAAGGCGCTCGCGACCGCGAAGCCGCTCCCCCCGGCCGACAGCTTGAACTGGTCGGTGATCGCCGACTCGGCGCCGTTGATCACCGAGCTGTCGAACCCGAAGAGGAACCCGCCGACCGCTGCGGCGATGGCGAACGCAGTCACCTTGCCCTTGAACGCCCGGTCTGTGCCGGACCTCGTCGTCGATGTGCTCACGTGCTCCTCGTTCCCGCCGGCGTACGACCGAGTCGCCGTGCGCTGCCCCGGAGGTCGGCTGGTCGCCGTCCGGGGCGGCGCTGCTCGGGACCGGAGCGCCTGCCACGGTACCCCTGGGGCCGTGTCCGTGGTCGTCATCGCACGCCGCAGTCGCTCCCCCTCCCCAGGACCCGCCATCAAGCAGCACTCCCCGCACGCTCGCGCAGCGTCCCCTCGAGACGTGCGGTGGGGACCAGGCTCGGCCCATGAACACGACAGGACGGTCGCGAGCGGTGCCCTCTCCCCTGCGGACGATGACGCCGCGCAGATCCTGGACGCGCCTCGGCGCGGCGCTGGTGGCCGTCCCGCGCGTCCTCGTGCTGTGCGTCGTCGCGCTGTGCACCGTCACGCTGGGCGCTGGGCCCGCGCGTGCTGGTTCCTCGTGCGCTGGGCCCCCGTGTGCAGGGGCACCCCGGCGCCCGGCGTCGAACCCGTCGGCGAGCATGACGGCGTCGGCCTGGGACTGGCCCGTCCCGGAGCGCGTCGTCCTCCGGCCGTTCGAACCCCCGGCACACGACTACGGCGCGGGGCACCGCGGGATCGACGTCCGCGCATCCGTCGGCACGCTCGCGCTGGCCCCCGCGGCGGGGACCGTGGTGTTCGCCGGGCCCGTGGCAGGACGCGGCGTCGTGACGATCGACCACGGCCGTGGCGTCCGGAGCTCGCTCGACTCGGTCACGCCGGACGTCGTGGTCGGCACGACGGTCGCGGCCGGGACCCCTGTCGGTCGTGTCGCGGTCGGGCACTGCCCGGCCGCCGCGCCCTGCGTCCACCTGGGTGTGCGGGTCGACGAGCGGTACGTCAACCCGCTCGCGTACCTCGCACCGGCGGCCTGGCCCGTGCTCCTGCCACCCGGTGATCACGCCCGAGGGTGAGCACTCCGGTACGCCTCGCGCAGGCGCGCACTCGACACGTGGGTGTAGATCTGCGTCGTGCCGAGGCTCGCGTGCCCGAGCATCTCCTGCACGGCCCGGAGATCGGCCCCGCCATCGAGCAGGTGCGTCGCCGCGCTGTGCCGGAACGTGTGCGGGCCCGCGGGACCGTCCCCCGGTTCAGACGCCAGGATCCGCGCGATGAGCCGGTACACCCCGCGGACGCCGAGCCGGGCACCCCGGTCACCCAGGAACAACGCCGACGGGTCCGGCGCCTGGGCACGGCCGACGAGCACCGGTCGGCCCTGTTCCATCCAGGCACCGAGGGCGTCGTCCGCGGGCACGCCGAAGGGGACGACCCGTTCGCGTCCGCCCTTGCCCAGGACACGGACCGTCAGCCGGTTCCGGTCGACGTCCGCGAGGTCGATGCCCACGAGCTCACCGACCCGCAGCGCCGACGCGTACAGGAGCTCCACGACGGCGCGGTCACGGAGGGCTCCCGGATCGCCGTCCGCGGCGCGGTCACCGAGGGTCGTCAGGATGCCCTCGACACGGTCGGCACGCACCACTCGCGGCAGGTGGGCGCCGCCCTTCGGCGCACGGAGCCGGACGCCGGGGTCGGTGGCGATCCGACCGGTCTCGGCGGCCCACCGGGTGAAGGCGCGCACCGACGAGGCCCGGCGGGCGATCGTCGTCCGAGCGAGTCCACGCTCGGTCGCACGCCACAACCAGTCCCGGAGCACCTCGAGGGTGAGCTCGTCCGGCCGACCGACACCACGCTCCGCCGCGAACGCCACCAGGTCCTCGAGGTCACCGCTGTAGGCGCGGACCGTCTGGGCGCTCAGACCACGACCGTGGACGAGGTGGTCGAGGAACGCGTGCGTGGCGCGGACCAACTCCAGGTCCTCGGCCGCGGGCGTCATGGGCCAACCGTAGTCGCCGCCGGTCGCCCTCACGGAACCAGGCGCCACCCCGTCCGGTGGCGTTCCGCCCGGCCCTCGAGCTCGGCCAGGGCGAGCGCGTCCTCCGTCGCGGCGGTCCCCAGCCCGGACCGTCGAGCGACCTCGTCCACGGACAGTCCCGCGCGGCGGCTGAGCGCATCGAGCACACGGAGCAGCTCGGGGTCGTCCTGCGCCGATCGGATGCGGAGCGGCCCGCCGTCGGCGTCCGGACCGCTCACCGCCCGCACCGCATCGGCGGGGGCGGTGAGCAGCGTCGCCCGACCGCTGGACACCAGTCGGTGGCACCCGACCGACGACGGTGAGGTGAGCGGACCCGGCACCGCCAGCACGGGTCGACCGAGCTGAGCGGCGTGATGGGCCGTGTTGAGCGCCCCGGACCGCGCGCCCGCCTCGACGACCACCACGGCGTCGGCGAGGGCCGCGATCAACCGGTTGCGCTGGAGGAACCGCCACCGCGTCGGCCGGACCCCGGGTGGCGCCTCGGCCACGACGGCCCCGCGCCGCATGACGCGGTGGAGGAGTTCCACGTTCGCCGCCGGGTAGAGCTGGTCGACACCGCCCGCGAGCACCGCCACGGTGGGTGTACCCGCAGCGAGGGCCACGCGGTGTGCCACCGCGTCGATCCCGTGTGCGCCGCCCGACACGACCAGCACGCCTGCATCGGCCGCGGCCGAGGCGAGGTCGGCCGCTGTCTCGGCTCCGTAGGGGGTCTCCGCGCGGGACCCCACCACCGCGAGCGATGGCGCGGACGCCCACCACGACGCGGGCGGGGCGGTGCTGCGCACCCAGAGCGCGAGCGGTGCGTGCGGGCCGAGATCCGCCAGCCGCTCGGGCCAGTCACGGTCCCCGGGAACCAGGAGTCGTGCGCCGACCGCCGCCGCCGCGTCGAGCACGCGATCGGGGTCGAGATGTCGCAGCCGCGGCGCCCAGCGGGCGAGCGCGGCGACGAGCGCCTGCACGAGTTCGCGGTGGTCCTCGTCGGCCACCGGAACCTGTGCGCGGCAGGCGTCGGCGATGCGGAGGGCGTCGTCGCCGCGCCTCACCAGGCGGAGCGCGTCCACCGCCCCGAGGGCGGCGACGAGGTGCCCGGCGACCGCGTCCCCCGGCTCCGTGACGACGGTCCAGAGCGCCGCGGCGACGGCCGTGTCCGGATCGCCGTCGTCCGTCCTGCCGACGCCGCGCAGGCGAGCGGCCGCGGTGGCGCTCACAGGGCGCTCCGCAGCGCGATCGCCTGACGCACGTGGTCGGTGTCGGGCCGCTCCTCGCCCGCCAGGTCGGCGAGCGTCCACGCCATGCGCAGGATCCGGTCGTACCCGCGCATCGTCAGCGTCCCCCGTTCGAGTCCGACATCGAGCGACCGTGTCGTCGTGGTCGGCAACGCGATGTCGGCGCTCCGGAAGTGGGTGCCGGGGACGTGGGCGTTGAGCCGCCACGGGGTGCCTCGCCAGCGCCGGGACATCGCGGCCCGGGCGGCGACGACGCGCTCTCGCGCCACGGCGGTGGTCATCGGGTGATCGACGTCGGAGCGGATGCGAGCAGGGGTGACCCGGGGCACCGCGAGCCGCACGTCGATCCGATCGAGCAACGGGCCGGACAGCCGTCCGAGGTATCGACGCCGCGCGAGCGGCGGGCACTCGCACGGCGGTCCGGGGACGCCGTACCGGCCGCAGGGGCACGGGTTCGCCGCGAGCACGAGTTGGAAGCGTGCCGGGAAGTGCGCGCGTCCCACCGCGCGGTGGATGGTCACGGTGCCGGACTCGAGCGGCTGCCGCAGGGTGTCGAGCACGCTCCGGGGGAACTCGGTCGCCTCGTCGAGGAACAGCACCCCGTGTGTCGCACGGGACACGGCGCCCGGCAGGATGAGACGGCTGCCGCCGCCGATCAGCGCGACCGGGCTCGTCGAGTGGTGCGGGTGCTCGTACGGCGGCCGGACCGTCCACGACTCCGCGCCGTGGCCGGCGAGCGACCGGATGGCCGCCACCTCGAGCGCGGCGACCGGATCGAGGTCGGGCAGGAGGCCGGGCAACCGTTCGGCGAGCATCGTCTTGCCCGCGCCGGGTGGGCCGAGGAACAGCACGTGGTGACCACCGGCGGCCGCCAGGACGAGGGCGCGGACCGCGGTCGGGTTGCCGACGACGTCCGCCAGTTCCTTCGGTTCGGGGTCCGCCGCCGTGACCGCCGCGGCGGTCACGGGTTCGGCCGGCTCGGCGAGCAGGTCGGCTCCTGCCAGGATCGCGGCGTCGCGGAGGGTGACGACCGGCTCGACACGGATGCCGGGGACGTACGACGCCTCGGCGGCGTTGCCCGCCGGCACCACGGCACGCTCGGCACCCGCCTCGCGCGCGGCGGCGAGCATGGGGATGATGCCGGGGACGGGACGGACTCGCCCGTCGAGCCCGAGCTCGCCGATGTGCACCGTCCCGGCCGGGTCGGCGGGCACGACCCCCGCCGCGACGAACACCGCCATGGCGATCGCGAGGTCGAACCCGGAGCCGTGCTTCGGCACGGAGGCCGGGATGAGGTTGACGGTGATGCGCCGCGCGGGCAGCGCGCTGCCCGTGTTCGACGCCGCGGCTCGGACCCGCTCGCGGGCTTCACCCAGGGCCGCGTCCGGCAGGCCGATGATGCTGAACGAGGGCAGCTGACTCGACAGGTGCGCCTCGACCTCGACCATGCGGCCGGTGATGCCGAGCAGCGCGACGGCCGTGGTCCGCCCGATGCCGCTCACGCGATGTCCTCGAGGTGCTCGACCGCGACGTGGTCGCCGACCATGAGGACCGCGACTGCGTCGACGCGGACGGCCGAGGCGCGAGCGACGCGGGGATGTGTCGCGCACCACTCCGCGGCGAGCCGGCGGAGCCGGGTGCGTTTGCGGCGGGTGATCGCCTCGAACGGGTGTCCTGCAGTCGTCACCGTGCGCGTCTTCACCTCGACCACGGCCACCGTCTGCCCGTGGCGCACCACGAGATCGAGCTCCCCGCTCGGGCCTCGCCAGTTCCGGTCGAGGACGCGGGCCCCCCGTTCCTCGAACCACCGCGCTGCGATGTCCTCTCCCGCCGCCCCGGTCCGGCGGTTGTGACCGCCATCGTCCTGTGTCACCTGCATCGTTCCTCCCGGACCGAGCCTGCCGAATCCGGGATCCACGCATTTCGCGTGGCGCGGATCGGTGGAAGGAATGCGATTCGGCTGGATTGTGGAGGACGGGAGGAATTGACAGGACGGATGTCCTGCTGAGAACACGAACGGCGGATCCGCGTGCGCGGATCCGCCGTTTCCCGACGGTCGTTCAGCGATCGTCGGAATGCGTCGTCAGTGGGCGGCCGCGTAGGCCTCCTGCACCGCCGCCGAGATACGGCCACGGCTGGAGACGTTGTGACCGTTCTCCTGCGCCCATTCCCGGATCTTCGCGAGATCGGCCGAGTTCCCGCGCTTGGCCGGGGTCTTGGTCGAACCCGATCCGGAACCCGAACGCCGGGCCCCCACCTTCCGCGCTGCGGCGATGTAGTCCGACAGGACTTCGCGGAACGCGTCGACGTGGTCGTTGGACAGGTCGATCTCGTAGGTCGCTCCGTCGAACGCGAACTCGACGGTCCGGCCGTCGCCCGCGCCGATCGGGGTGTCGTCGAGATCGTCCACCAGCTGAACGGTCACCTTCTGGGCCATGTGCACACTCCTTGCCCACCGTGGGGACGGTGGTTCTCCGGTCGTTGACGACGTCGATGACGTGGGGCATGCGGACATGTCCACGAATTGACGCCAGCACACAGCGTAACCATTCCGGATTGCACTCGCTCCCGGAATTGCGGAATGCCGTCGAATTCGTCGGCGCCGGGTCTCTGATTTCACCCCGCCGGGGTGAACACCCCGTGCACGGCGCACCTACTCGTCGAGGGCGAGTTCCTTGGGGAGTTCGAGCTCCCGACTCGTCAGTTCCTCGACGTTGACGTCCTTGAACGTGAGCACTCGAACTGATTTGACGAAGCGATCGGAACGGTAGACGTCCCACACCCAGACGTCGTTCATGCTCAGTTCGAAGTAGAAGTCGTGCTCGGTGTCCCGCCGGACGAGTTCGACCTCGTTCGCCAGGTAGAACCGTCGCTCGGTCTCGACCACGTAGCGGAACTGGGACACCACGTCGCGGTACTCACGGTACAGCGCGAGCTCGACCTCGCGGTCGTAGTCGTCGAATTCGTCGTCATCCATCGCCGCACATCCTACGGCGCGACGAGCTTCAGGAGCGCTCGGGGTCGGCTCCGACGAGCGGGCGGACCCCGTCGTCGACCGACGGGACCGCGTCGTGGGCGGATGGGACCGCGTCGTCGCCGGACGGGACGTCCTCGTCGAGCTCGAACAGCGGCTCGACCTCGACGACGGGATCGAATCGGTGGAGCCACGACCGACGGTGGAGGGCGTGCGGACCGGCGGCACGGATGCCGTCGTAGTGCTCCGTTGAGCCGTACCCCTTGTTCGACGCCCAGGCGTAGTGCGGGGCCTCCTCGTGCGCGGCGACCATGAGGGCATCGCGCCGCACCTTCGCGACGACCGACGCGGCGGCGACCGAGGCGCAGTCGCGGTCGGCCTTGACCCGCACGAGCACGTCGACCGGGTCGCGGAGCGCTCGGCTCAGCCAATCGAACGAGCCGTCGAGGACCACGACCGCACCGTCCAACGCGATCCCGGCCGCGACGAGCTGGTCGATGCCGCGCGCCCCGGCCACTCCGAGCGCCGTGACGATGCCCTGCTCGTCCACGAGGTCCGCCGATGCCATCCCGACCGCGGTGGTCGCCCAGGCCTCGAGCCGCGGCACCAGCGCCTCACGCTTGGCGGGCGAGAGCAGCTTCGAGTCCGCGAGCCCGCTCGGCATCCGGCCGACCGCGATCGTGACCGCCGCGACCCCGACGGCCACGGGGCCGGCGATCGCTCCGCGACCGACCTCGTCGCACCCGATGACGGTCACGCGACCCTGCTCGAGCAAGGAGCGTTCCCATCGCAGGGTCGGCCGCGCAGGCCGCTTCGCGCCGCGCACTGCGCCCGCCGCCGTCACGAGTCCCGCTGCTCCACGCCCGCGAAGACGTCCGGGTAGTCGCCGAGCCACGACCACCGGCTCGTCGGCCACGAGATCACGAACGCGCGCCCCACGACGTCGGACTCCGGCACGAAGCCATGGCTCGGCGTCTGCCGGTTGTACCGGGAGTCCTTCGAGTCGTACCGGTTGTCACCCATCACCCACAGCGAGTGGGCCGGCACGGTGATCGAGAAGTCCGTGCCGGATGCGCGGGTCTCCCCCGCCGGCAGGGTGATGTACGGCTCCTTGATGGGCACGCCGTTCACCGAGAGCTGTCCGAAGTCGTTGCAGCAGGACACCTTGTCGCCCGGCAGCCCGATCACGCGCTTGATCAGGTGGTCGTCGCTGTCCGCGGTCCCGAGGCCGACCTGCGTGAGCAGCCACTCGGCGGCCTTGCCGAGCGCCGTGTGCGGGGTCAGGTCGGGGAGCTGCTCGCCGTCGAGCCATCCACCCGGGTCCTTGAACACGACGACGTCACCGCGCTTGAGTCCGACCACGTGCGGCACGAGTTCGTTCACGATGACCCGGTCGTTCGGGACGAGGGTCTCCTCCATCGACGCCGAGGGGATGTAGAACGACCTGATCAGGAACGTCTTCACGAGGAACGACACGAGCAGCGCCGCGAGGAAGATGATGACGAGGTCGCGGAGGAAGGTGAGCGCTCCATTGCGGCGGCGCGGCTCGCCCCGGCGACGGGTCTCCCCGTCGGTGATCGGTTCGGTCATTGACGTCCTGCTGGTCCTTGAACGGTGACGGACGAGACAGCGAAGGCCCCCCGTCCAGCGAACACGCTACATGGACGGGAGGCCCTCGCCGACGCTCGGCGCGCTGGCTGATCCTTCGAGGAGGATCAGGCTTCGCGCTTCTCCTTGATCTTCGCCTTCTTGCCGCGGAGCTCGCGGAGGTAGTAGAGCTTGGCGCGACGCACGTCACCGCGGGTCACGAGCTCGATGTGGTCGATCACCGGGGAGTGCACCGGGAAGGTCCGCTCGACGCCGACCTGGAAGCTGACCTTGCGGACCGTGAAGGTCTCGCGGACCCCGTGGCCCTGTCGGCCGATCACGACGCCCTGGAACACCTGGACACGCGAGCGCGTGCCTTCGATGATGTTGACGTGCACCTTGACGGTGTCACCGGCGCGGAAGGCGGGGATGTCGCTCTTGAGCGAGGCGGCGTCCACCTGGTCGAGGAGCTGGCTCATGATGTGTCACTCTCTGCGGCCGCGCACGGGTCGGTCGCTGATCGATGGGAAGATGTGGTGCGTGCCCCACGAGCGGCGGTTCCCCCGTGGCAGAACCAGGCCAGGGCACGGCTGTCCATCTTGCCACAGGCTGTATGGCCAGCGCCACCCGGGCCGTCAGCCTGGACCACGTCCCGCGCGGGGTCGGCGTGCCGAAGCGCGGCCCGTGCGGTGCAGGATGGTGTGCATGATCGAACTGCGCACCCCCGCCGAGCTCGACGGCCTCCGCACCGCCGGACGGTTCGTCGCGGACGTCCTGGACGCGCTCGTCGACGCCACCGACGTCGGCGTCGACCTGCTCGACCTCGACGCGCTGGCCGGTCGGATGATCGCGGAGCACGGCGCGGAGAGCTGCTACGTCGACTACCACCCGTCGTTCGGCGCGATGCCGTTCGGCCGGTACCTCTGCACGTCCGTCAACGACGCCGCGCTGCACGGCCTGCCCCACGCGCAGCGCCTCGTCGACGGCGATCTGGTGAGCCTCGACTTCGCCGCGAGCGTGGACGGCTGGGTCGCGGACTCGGCCGTGACGGTCCAGGTGGGGACCCCGCGCGCCGAGGACCAGCGCCTCGTCGCGACCGTCCGGCGCGCGCTCGACGCGGGGATCGCCGCGGCCCGTCCCGGCAACCGTCTCGGCGACGTCTCGTCGGCCATCGGCTCGGTGGCACGGGATGCGGGCTACCCGGTCAACCTCCAGTTCGGCGGCCACGGTGTCGGCCGCTCGATGCACGGCGACCCCCACGTCCCGAACGACGGCCGCGCGGGCCGGGGGATGGTCCTCCGTCCCGGTCTCGTGATGGCGATCGAGCCGTGGCTCATGGCCGGCACGGACGAGCTCTACCAGGACCAGGACGGCTGGACCCTGCGCAGCAGCGACGGGTCGCGGGCGGCGCACGTCGAGCACACCGTGGCGGTCACGGAGGACGGCCCGGAGGTCCTCACGCTGCGCAGCGCCGAGCGGGCCGCCCTCCTCGCCTGACGTCTAGTCGCCGAGGAGGTCCGGGCGGACCCGCCGTGTCCGCTCGAGCTGCTGCTCGTGGCGCCACGCAGCGACGCGCCCGTGGTGCCCGCTGAGCAGGACCTCGGGGACGTCGAGACCCCGCCAGGACGCCGGCTTCGTGTAGCTCGGGTACTCGAGCAGGCCGTCCTCGTGCGACTCCTCGGCGAGGCTCTCGGGGTTGCCGACGACGCCCGGGACGAGCCGCCCCACGGCCTCGACGATCGCCATCGCCGCGACCTCGCCACCGTTGAGCACGTAGTCCCCGAGCGAGACCTCACGCACGGACGCCCGGGAGGACGCCCACTCGACGACCCGCGCGTCGATGCCCTCGTACCGGCCGCACGCGAACACGAGGTGTTCCTGCTCGGCGAGGGCACGCGCGGTCTCCTGTCGGAACGGCACCCCGGCAGGGGTCGGCACGACGAGGGTCGAGGACCGGTCGGGCCGTAGGAGCCCTTCGAGCGCGAGGCCCCACGGCTCCGGCTTCATCACCATGCCGGCACCGCCGCCGTACGGGGTGTCGTCGACGGTCCGGTGGCGGTCCGAGGTGTGGTCGCGGAGGTCGTGCACGTGCACGTCGAGCAGACCCCCCTGCCGCGCGCGACCGAGGAGCGAGACGTCCAGCACGCCGAAGAACTCCGGGAAGATCGTGACGATGTCGATCCGCACGGGTCAGTCCTCGTCGTGGTCGGAGGCGGACCCGTCGGCCTCCGCCTCCGACGCACCGGCGGCGTCCTCCGGGCCGTCGGCGGCGTCCTCGGGCGCTTCGATGACCTCTTCGAACAGCCCGGTCGGGGGCGTCACGGTGAGCGTGCCCCCGGCGATGTCCACCGACGGGACGATCGCGCTCACGAACGGGACGAGGACCTCGCCACGGGACGGCGTGTCGATCGCCAGCAGGTCCTGCGCCGGCAGGTGGTCGACCCGCGCGACCGTCCCGACCTCGACGCCCTCGCGGAGGACCCGGAGCCCGACGAGCTGGTGGTCGTACCATGCGTCGTCCTCGCCCGTCGGCTCGTCCTCGTCCTGCTCCACCCAGAGGATCGCCTTGACGAGCGTCTCGGCGACCGTCCGGTCGGGGACACCGACGAAGAACGCGACGGGGTGCGCGTTGTACCACCGGAGCTCCTGGAGCTCCAGGTCCTTGCCGGACCACGGCGAATCGTCCGGCACCTGGAGCGAGAAGACGGCTCCCGGGGTGAACCGACGGTCCGGGTCGTCGGTGTAGAGCTCGAGCTTGAGACCGCCCTTGAGCCCGTGCGCCTTGCTGAGTCGACCCACCCGGAGCTGGGTCGTGCGACTAGGAATCGGTGTCGACCACGTCGACCCGCACCCGCTGACCGTCGGCGAGCGCCGACACGAGGGTGCGGAGCGCCTTCGCGGTCCGTCCGGCGCGTCCGATCACGCGGCCGAGGTCCTCGGGGTGCACACGCACCTCGAGGACCTCGCCACGCGGAGAGGTGGAGCTGGCGACGCGCACGTCGTCAGGGTGATCGACGATCCCCTTGACGAGGTGCGTCAGCGCGGATTCGAGCAAGACCTATGCCTCGGCGGCGGTCTCGTCGGTGGCGTCCGCGGCCGGAGCGGCCGGGGCCTGCTTCTCCGACTTCGGCTTGAGGACCGGCTTCTTCTTGTCGTCGGCGACGAAGGCCTGCTTCGGCTCGGCGGTCTTGACGGTGCTCGTCGCCGAGGCGTCGCCCTTGAACTTGCCCCAGTCACCCGTGAGCTTGAGGAGGGCGGCGACCTGCTCGGTCGGCTGCGCGCCGACGCCGAGCCAGTACTGCGCGCGGTCCGAGTCGATGTCGATGACCGAGGGCTCCTCGGTCGGGTGGTACTTGCCGATCTCCTCGATGACACGACCATCGCGCTTGGTGCGCGAGTCGGCGACGACGACACGGTAGTACGGCGCTCGGATCTTCCCGAGGCGCTTGAGGCGGATCTTGACAGCCACGTTTGCTCCTGTTGCGTGTTCAGAGTGGTTGAACTGCCGACCGTGGGCGTGGGGGCACACGCGGCGAAAGCTCGGATGGAAGTCGCGCACCGCCTGATAGAGGGTCGGGCGGGCAGGACTCGACCGTTCATTCTTGCAGATGACCGGGAGGCTCGCCAACCGGCACGCGATCGGGCGTCAGGGAGCGAGCCGCCGGACCGCTTCGAGCGCCTCCGTGGTCGCGCGGACCGCGTCCACCGAACGGGCGTCCCGCGCACCGCCGACGACCGCGAACGGCACCCCGGTCGCCGCGAGTTCCGACGCCAGGTCGCTCGACGCCTCCTGCCCGGCGCAGAGCACCACCGTGTCCGCGGGCACGGCGACCGGTGTGCCGTCCTCGTCGAGGATCCGGAGCACCCCGGGCTCGATCCCCACGTACTCGCGCACGCTTCCGATGAAGCGGACCCCCGCGTCCCGGAGACGGCCGAGCGCGACCCAGCGCGAGGTGATCCCCACACCCTGTCCGAACTTGCCGGAGCGGCGGAGCACGGTCACGTCGGGCCCCGGCCGGAGCGTGCGGGCAGCGGCGGGTTCGCGCTGCGGCAGGTCACCGACGAGCCCGTCGAAGCCGTCGAGCCCCCAGCGCTCGTCGAACTCCGCGGCCCGACGTGACTCGTCGGGCGACTCCACGAGGAACGCGGCCGTGTCGACACCGATCCCACCGCCGCCGATCACGGCCACGCTGCCCGCGGGAACGCCGTGCCGGAGCGCCTGCTCGTACGTGACGACGTGCGGCAGGTCCGCTCCGGGGATCGTCACCGTGCGGGGCACGACGCCGGAGGCGAGCACGACGCCGTCGCTGTCGGCGAGGTCGGCGGCGGTGGCGGTCCGGCCGAGCAGGACCTCCGCGCCGCGTTCGACGAGTTCCGCGTGCGCGGACCGGACCGGACCGGCGTAGTCCTCTTTCCCGGGGATGCGGGAGGCGAGCCCGAACTGCCCGCCGAGCTCGTCCGCGCGCTCCCAGAGTCGCACCCGGTGCCCGCGACGCGCCGCGTCGACGGCCGCCGCGAGACCCGCCGGTCCCCCGCCGACGACGTCGATCCGCTTCGGCTCGGCAGTCGGACGGACCGGGAACGCGACCTCACGAGCGGCCCGCGGGTTCACGAGGCACGACACCGGCTGACCGACGATCGACCGGTCGAGGCACGCCTGGTTGCAGCCGATGCACGTCGTGACCAGGTCGAACCGGCCGCGGAGGCTCGTGCCGACGATGGACGGATCGGCGAGGAACGGGCGGGCGAGGGCCACCGCATCGACGAGCCCGCGTTCGAGGACCGCCTCGACGTCGCGGAGGTCGGTCATGCGGTTCGACGCCAGCACCCGGACGTCCGGGCGGTCGGAGGAGCGCACGACGCGCGCGATGCGTTCGACGTACGACAGCCAGACACCGTGCGGCACGGCGGCCTGCACGGTCGGTACCCGGGACTCGTGCCAGCCGACCCCGACGCTGATGCCGTCGATCCCGGTCGGCAGCAGGTCGCGGACGAGTGCGTCGACGTCCTCCGGCGACGACGACCCCGGCATGAGGTCGACCCCGGACAGGCGGATCGTCACCGCGAGGTCCGGTACCGCGCTGCGGACGGCGCGCGCGACCTCCACGGCGAACCGCCGCCGACGCTCGGGGTCGCCACCCCATGCGTCGTCCCGCTGGTTCGTGAGCGGCGAGCAGAACTGGTTGACGAGGTAGCCCTCGGACGCCATGATCTCGACGCCGTCGAACCCGATGTCCCGAGCGGCCCGGGCCGCGTCGGCGAAGTCCTCGATCGTCCGGAGGACCTCGTCGTGGGTCAGCGCCTCGGGCACGACACCGCGCGCGGCCGCCCACGGCAGGGGCGACGGCGCGACGGCGCGCTGCGGCGCACCGTTCCGGTCCGTGAGCCCGGCGACCAGGGCGTAGCGACCAGCGTGGAAGAGCTGGGCGAGGATGGCGCCGCCCTCGGCGTGCACGGCGTCGACGGCGGTGCGGAAGCGGTCGTCGGTGTCCCCCACCCCGAACACCGCGAAGTCCGGGCCGCCGCGCGCCTCGTCGTTGACCGCGATGCCGCCGGTGATGAGCAGCGCCGCTCCCCCGGCGGCTCGCTCCCGGTAGAACGCGGCCATGCCGGCGCCCCCGTCGTCGTGCACCTCGAGTCCGGTGTGCATGCTGCCCATCACGACACGATGCGGCAACGTGATCGGACCGAGCGACCACGGGGTCGTGGTGACGGCGAGCGGTGCGGCGGTCGTCAGCGGTGTCGACGGGTCGGACATGGGCGCGGGGGTCCTACTCCGGCAGGACGGCGTCGCGCAGCGGCGACGTCGTGTCCGACCAGAAGGGCGGCGCGATGACGGTGAGCCCACCGTCGACCGACAGCACCTGTCCGGTGATGTAGGACGCCTTGTCCGAGAGCAGGAAGTCGACCGCGTCCGCCATGTCGTCCGGGGTGCCGGGCCGCTGCAGCGGCAGCTTCTCGAGCACGGTGTGCATCGGGGCCTGACCGGGGACGTTCGAGTAGAAGTAGTCGAGCGAGTCGGTGTCGATGAGTCCGCCGTTGACCGCGTTGACGGTGATCTGCCGCGGACCGAACTCGACCGCCATGTACTTCATGTAGGACTCGGTCATCGCCTTCGCGGCGCCGAGCGCGGCGTACGTGGGGAACGCCCGCAGCGAGCCGTAGGACGTGACGACGACGATCCGACCGCCGTCGTCCATGAGCTCCGCCGCGCGCTGGGCGCCGAGCACGAACGACCGCGCGTTGGTCGCGTAGCTGCGGTCGAGGTGGTGGAGCTTCAGCTCCTTGACGGCCTTGAACGCGCTGGCTGCCGCGTTCGCCACGAAGTAGTCGAGCCGTCCGTAGGTGTCGCGGACGACGTCGAAGAGCGCGTCGATGGACTCGGGCTGCTCGATGTCGACCTGGGCGGTGATGCCGTCACCACCGGCGGCCTTGACGTCGGCGAGCGACTCCTCGGCCAGGTCGGCGTTGCCCTTGTAGGTCACGACGACGGTGACGCCGCGCGCGCCGAGCTTCTTCGCGAGCAGGCGGCCGATGCCGCGGGATGCGCCGGTGATGACGGCGACGGGTGCACTGGTGGTGTCGGCCACGGGGGTTCCTTGTCTCGCTGGTGCCGGCGCGTGCGCGCCGGTCGGGGGTGGGGCGGACGTCACGCGGGTGGGACGGTCACGCTGGTGCTGACGGTCGGGAGGCACGGGACGGGCCCGCCCCGCGCCTCCCGACCGAGGTCATGTCAGAATCGCGCCTGTCCGGTGACGACCGCGCGGCCGACCACGAGCTTCTGGATCTCGTTCGTGCCCTCCTCGAAGCGCTGCGCACGGGCGTCGCGGTACACGCGCTCGATCGTGTTGCGCTTCCAGTAGCCGGATCCGCCGTGCACCTGCAGGGCCTTGTCGGTGACCCGCGCGAGCATGTCCACGGCGACCATCTTCGACGCGCTCGAGAGCGTTCCCGCGTCGGGACGGCCCTCCTCGTAGGCGCGGGCGGCCTCGTACACCAGGGCCCGCGCGGCCGCGATGTCCGCGTAGTTCTCGGCGAGGTAGAACTGGATCGCCTGTCGGCTGCTCAGCTTCTTGCCGAAGGTCTCGCGGGTGTTCGCGTACTCGACGGCCAGT
Source organism: Curtobacterium sp. MCBD17_028 (assembly GCF_003234875.1). Lineage (NCBI taxonomy): Bacteria > Bacillati > Actinomycetota > Actinomycetes > Micrococcales > Microbacteriaceae > Curtobacterium > Curtobacterium sp. MCBD17_028. Next base: position 411,263 of record NZ_QKTQ01000002.1, read on the forward strand.
TCGTTCGCACGCTCGGCCAGACCGACGGCGCTCATCGCGACCGACACGCGGCTCGGCAGGAGGAACCCGCCGAGCGCGACCTCGAGCCCCTGGCCCTCCTCGCCGAGGCGCGCGGACACCGGCACCGGGACGTCGTGGAACTTGAGGATGGCGTGGTCGGTGCCCCGGATGCCCATGGTGTCCGAGTCGTCGATCACCTCGGCACCCGGCAGACCCGAGTTCGGCATGAGGAACGCGACCGTGCCCTCCTGGCCCGTCGACCCCTCGAGCCGCGCCGCCAGCAGCCAGTAGTCGCACTTCACGCCGAACGTGATGAGGTGCTTCTCGCCGTTCATGACGTACGTGTCGCCCTCGCGCCGGACGGTCGTGCGGATGTCCGCACCGGTACCCGCGGTCGCCTCGGTCAGCGTGAACGCCACGAGCGTGTCACCGGCGATCGACGGCTTGACGACCTCTTCGAGCTGCTCCGGGGTCGCGTACGGCGCCATGGCGCGCCACGTGCCGTTGATGACGTGCACGAGCATGCGGATCGAGCCGTGGGAGCGCGAGATGATCTCCATGATCTCGAGGTAGCGCGGGAACGGGATCCCACGACCGCCGAGCTCGACGGGCGCCGCCAGGCCCAGCCACCCACGCTCGCGCAGGTCCACGAGGACCTGCGGGGGGACCTGCCCGGTGCGCTCGATCTCGTTCGCGTAGTCCTCGCCGGGGCCGCGCACCCACGCGTCCACCTCGGCCTTGAGCTGCTGGAACGCGTCCTCGTCGAACGGGGCCACGGTCTCGGTCACCTGCGTCATGAGTTCTCCTTCTGGGCGACGAGCGCCGCGGCCTGCTCGCGCAGGACGTTCTTCTGGACCTTGCCCACCGCGTTCCGCGGCAGTTCGCCGATGTACTCGAGCCGCTCCGGCCAGTAGTACTTCGACACGTTGGCGTGCTCGAGGTACTGCTGCATCGCACCGAAGTCGAGGGTCTCGTCGTCACGCGACGACACCACGAACGCGCAGGCACGTTCCCCGAGTCGCTCGTCGGGCATCGCGACGATCGCGACGTCCGTGACGAGGGGGTGCTGGTACAGCAGGTTCTCGATCTCGACCACGGGGATCTTCTCACCGCCGCGGTTGATGACGTCCTTCACCCGGCCGGTGATGCTGAGGAACCCCTTGTCGTCGATCCGCGCGAGATCGCCGGTGCGGTACCACCCGTCCGGGGTAAACACGTCGTCGGTGAGGTCGGGGCGGTCGAGGTACCCGTCGAACATCGTCGGCGAGTGCAGCTCGAAGTTGCCCTCGCTCCCCACCGGGAGCTCGGCGCCCTCGTCGTCGACGATGCGCAGGCGGATGCCCGGCAAGGCGCGCCCGTCGTGCCCGTATGCGTCCGCCGGGTCGTCGCTCGGGCTCGAGAGCGCGCCGAGGCAGGTCTCGCTCGTGCCGAAGGCGCCGAGGATCGCGCTCCCGAGCACCGTCGCGGCGCGCTGCGCGAGCGCGCGTGGGACCGCGGCGCCCGTGGGCACGAAGATCCGCAACGACGCGGGCTGCTCGGCCCCGGCCTCGACGAGGTCGACGAGGTCGGTCAGGAACGGCGTCGCGCACTGCACGAACGTCGCCCCGGCCGCTCCGAACGCCTGGTCGAGCGCCACGCGGCCGTCCCAGACGGGCTGGATCACCTGCGCGACGCCGAGGCGGAACGCCAGGAGCATGCCGTAGAGGAACCCGGTCTGGTGTGCCAACGGCGACGGGATGTAGATGCGGTCCTCGGCACCGAGGCCGGTCTGCGCGACGTGCATCGCGGTGGCCAGGCCCAGCGTCCGGTGTGGGTGCTGGACGCCCTTCGGCTCCCCCGTCGTCCCGGAGGTGAACAGCAGCTGGCAGATGTCGTCCGGACCGGGCGACATCGAGCGGATCTGCGCGGTGTCCGGTTGGACCGACTCGAGCGCGGTGTCGTAGTACCGCCAGTTCCACTCGGAGGCGTCGACGCGGTCCATGGCGTCAACGGGCATCGGCGGCAGGTTCGTCGGGGTGTCCTGGTGCCCGCGGGCCTCCGACCGCAGGACCACGACGTGCTCGACCGCGAGCCGACGGTTCTGCGCAGCGGCCTCGTCCACCACGTCGAGCAGCTCGATCGCGGGCCGGCGCTTGCGGAACACGTTCGGCAGGAACACGACGCGGGCACGCGACCGCGCGAGCGTCATGGTGGTCTCACGCGGTCCGAACACCGGCATGATCGGGGTCGCGACGGCGCCGATCTGGACCGCGCCGAGCGTGATGGCGACGAACTCCCGCCAGTTCGGCAGCTGCATCGCGACCGACTCGCCCTTGCGCACGCCGAGCTCGAGCAGGAGCGCGGACACCTGGTCCGCCTCGTCCTGGAGCTGCTTCCACGTGGTCGTGACCGCGGCCGGTCCGCCGACCTCGATCACCGCGGCTCCGTCGGGGTCCGACTCGGCGAGTGCCCGGACGCGCTCGCTGAGCACGAGCGGCTCGGCGTCGATCCCCGCCGGGACCGCGGTCTCCTCGGCGGCGACGGCGCCGAGGTCCTCGGCGGCGTCCTCGGGGTCGAAGCCCTCGGCGGAGTCGGCCGCGGCGAGCGCCGCGGTGGCGTCCCCGACCTCCATGTCGAGCCCGACCGAGTTCATCGCCTCGAGGAACGTCGGGTAGGAGATGCGGTACGCCCTCGGGTAGGTGAGCGCGGACACGCCGTCGGCCTTCGACGCCGCGACGGCGAGCGACATGAGCACGCGGTGGTCGTTGAACGACGACATCGGCGATCCGGTGAGCTGCTGCACCCCCGTGACGCGGAGCTCGTCCGCGCCCTGCTCCGCGCGGCCGCCCATCCGGTTCAGCTGCAGCATGGCGGCGACACGATCGGACTCCTTGAGACGGATGTGCGCGACGTTCCACAGGCGGCTCGTGCCCTCGGCGAAGGTCGCCATGGTGGACAGGATGGGCAGGAGGTCCGGGATCGGTTGGCAGTCGATGTCGAGTGGCCGGAGCGGCGAGCCGTCGTGCGTGATGCGCACGAACCCGGTCTCCTCGTCGATGCGCATCGGGACGCCCATCGCGGTGGCGAGGTCGAGGAACTCGCTCTCGGGGTGGTCGGTGTCGGCGGTCCGGAACGAGGTCATCCCACGCAGGAGCACGTCCGATTCGCGGATGCCCGCGGCGGCGATCCCGAACGCGGCCGAGCCGATGTCCGGCGGGATGACGTAGTCGTGCGGCGTCGCGCGCTGGTTCGCCGGCACGCGGTACTCGAGCCAGTCGTCCGAGACCTCGACGGTCAGTCCGAACTGGCGCATCATCGCGACCGTCAGCTCGACGTAGGGCTGCTCGTTCAGGCGGCCGCCCGTGATGTGGATGCGGGTCTCCTGCTCGGCGAACGGGGCGACCAGGAGCAGGCCGGAGACCCACTGCGACAGGGTGCCGGCGATCGAGACGTCGCCACCGCGCGGCCGTCGGGGCTGCACGGTGATGGGCGGGCAGTCGTTCGTCGCCTCGAGTTCGACGCCCATCTGCGTGAGCGAGGTCAGGAGCGCCTTGATCGGGCGCCGCTGGAAGTACTTCATGCCCGTGAGCGTCATCGGGCGGTCGGCGAGTGCGGCCAGGCCCGTCATGAAGTAGAGGGTGGTCCCGGACGAGCCCATGTTGAGCAGACCGTCGGCGCCGCGGGAGCCGTGGTCGACGATGTCGGTGGCGACGTAGCGACCGCCGAGCCCCGTCACGAGGTAGTCGTTGCCCCGTCGCACGATGTCGACACCGAGCGCCCGCAGCGTCCCGACCGTCCACTCGACCTGCCGCGTCGTGCTGATGCCCGACACGACGCTGGTGCCCTCCGCCAGTGATGCGAGGACCAGCGCTCGATGCGCGTGGTACTTGGACACGGGGATGTCGAGTTCCCCGACGAGGGGTGCGGATGTCCCGCGGACGACCAGCTGCATGCGTACCTCATTCCGTGGCGGAGCGGATCCACCGTAGTCCTCGCCGAGCGCGGGTCGAAACCGCCGGGGGAACGACGCGCGGGAGCCGTTGTTGTGCGTGTCCGACAATGCACGAGGCAGGATGGGACCCGATCCGACAAACCGGCGCCCGACCCCGGGCGCGTGTCCCGAGCCGGCGACGGAGCCGTGTCCCCGGGCCCACCGACCGCCTCCGAAAGGCCGCGCATGGACATCGCGTTCACGTCGTCACGACCGTCCACGATCGGGATCGAGTGGGAGCTGCCGCTCGTCGATCGCACCACGGGCGACCTCACGCCGCGGGCGCCCGACGTGCTCCTCGCGGTGCGGGAGCGGTTCGGACACGACCGGGTCACGAACGAGCTCCTGACGAACACCGTCGAGGTCGTCTCGGGCGTCCACGACACCGTCCGCGACGCGGTCCGCGACCTGGCCGGCATCGTGACCGCGGTGCGCACGGCCGCTGACGTGCTCGACACCGACGTGATGTGCTCGGGTACGCACCCCTTCGCGCAGTGGGACCAGCAGGAGGTCACGCCCGACAGTGAGCGGTACACGACCCTCATCGATCGCACGCGCTGGTGGGGTCGCCAGATGCTCATCTGGGGCGTGCACGTCCACGTCGGCATCGACGACCGCGAGAAGGCCCTGCCGATCCTCAACGCGATGCTCGCGTCCGTGCCACACCTCCAGGCGCTGACGGCGTCCAGTCCCTACTGGGCCGGCGTCGACACCGGCTACGCCTCGAACCGTGCGCTCATGTTCCAGCAGCTGCCGACGGCGGGACTCCCCCCGCAGTTCGGTGCGTGGGCGAACTACGAGGAGATGGTGGACGACATGGTGCGCACCGGTGTCGTGGACGACCACACCGAGTTGCGCTGGGACCTCCGACCGTCGCCGAAGTGGGGGACGCTCGAGAACCGCGTCTCGGACGGCATCAGCACGGCGCACGAACTCGCCGCGGTCGCCGCGCTCGTGCAGTGCCTGGTGACCGAGGCGTCCGATCGGCTGGACGCCGGGGAGACCCTCCCCACCATGCAGCCCTGGTTCGTGCGCGAGAACAAGTGGCGTGCGGCCCGGTACGGGATGGAGGCGGAGATCATCGTGGACGCCGCCGGTGACGAGCGCCTCGTGTCCGACGACGTCCGCGACCTCGTCGTACGACTCGAGCCCGTCGCCGAGCGCCTGGGGTGCCTCGAGGAGCTCCACGGGCTCGACCGCGTCCTCGAGGAGGGCGCGTCCTACCAGCGGCAGCTCCGCGTCGCGGCAGAGCACGAGGACGACATGCGGGCCGTCGTCCGGTCCCTGGTCACCGAGCTCGGGGAGAGCATCGACGCGGTGCTGTGACCGGGCGACCGACGGGACGGACGGGAGGCGCACCGCACGTCCGTCCCGCCGCTACCGGTTCAGGAACTTGCCGAGCGCGGCCATCTCCTCTTCGGTGGGCGCCTTCGGGTTCTTCGCACCACCGAGCCCGAAGCCACCGCCGGTCGGCGCCGTCGGCGCCTGCGGTCCGGACGCGATGGCCGCGTTCTGCGCAGCGCGCTTGGCCGGGTTGCCCGCCTTGGACCCCTTCTTCTTCGGCTGCTGCCGCTTGCCCGCGTAGGACGCACCGGGAACCGGGCCCATGCCGGGCACCTGGGGGACGCCGCCCTTGGCGACCGTCTTCATCATCTTCGCGGCCTGCTCGAACCGGTTCACGAGCTGGTTGACCTCGGTGACGGTCGACCCGGCACCGCGCGCGATCCGCAGGCGACGGGACCCGTTGAGGATCTTCGGCAGCGCACGCTCCTGCGGCGTCATCGACTGGATGATCGCCTCGGTCCGGACGATCTCGCGCTCGTCGAAGGAGTCGAGGGCCTCGCGCATGCCCTTCGCGCCGGGCAGCATGCCGAGCATGCTCTTGATCGACCCCGCCTTGCGGAGTTGCTGCATCTGCTTGAGGAAGTCGTCGAGCGTGAACGAGTCGGTCGCGATCTTCTCGGCGACCTTGCGGGCTTCGTCCTCGTCGAAGGCCTGCTGCGCCTGCTCGATCAGCGACAGGACGTCACCGAGGTCGAGGATGCGGCTGGCCATGCGGTCGGGGTGGAACGGCTCGAAGTCGTCGAGGTTCTCGCCCGTGGACGCGAACATGATCGGTCGGCCCGTGATGCTGGCCACCGACAGCGCGGCACCACCGCGGGCGTCACCGTCGAGCTTGGACAACACGACACCGGTGAAGTCGACGCCCTCTTGGAAGGCGCGCGCGGTCGCCACGGCGTCCTGACCGATCATCGCGTCGATGACGAACAGGACCTCGTCCGGGTCGACGGCCTTGCGGATGTTCGCCGCCTGCTTCATGAGCTCGGCGTCGACGCCGAGTCGCCCGGCGGTGTCGACGATGACGGTGTCGAACTGCCGGTCCACCGCGACCTTCATCGCGTTCTTGGCGACCTTGACCGGGTCCCCGACGCCGTTGCCCGGTTCGGGCGCGTAGACCTCGACGCCGGCCTGCTCGCCGACCACCTGGAGCTGCGTGACCGCGTTCGGCCGCTGCAGGTCCGCGGCGACGAGCATCGGGGTGTGGCCGTCCTTCTTGAGCCACTTGCCGAGCTTGCCGGCGAGCGTCGTCTTGCCCGCGCCCTGGAGGCCCGCGAGCATGATGACCGTCGGCGGGCGCTTCGCGAACTCGAGGCGGCGCTGCTGGCCGCCGAGGATCCCGACGAGTTCCTCGTTGACGATCTGGACGACCTGCTGGGCCGGGTTCAGCGCCTTGTTGACCTCGTCCGACAAGGCGCGTTCGCGGACCGACGCCGTGAACGACTTGACGACCTCGAGCGCCACGTCGGCGTCGAGCAGGGCACGCCGGATCTCGCGGACGGTGCCGTCGACGTCGGACGGGGTGAGTCGACCCTTGGACCGCAGGTTGCGGAAGGTCTCGGTGAGCCGATCGGAGAGTGTGCCGAATTGCGCCATGGTCCCGCGATTCTACGCGCCGGACCCGTGCCGTGCCTCCCGGCCCGCCCACCGCGGGCGCGCGCGCCGGTCGTCAGGCGCGACGACCGGTGACGAGGCGCACCAACCACCCGATCACCGCGATCACGAGCACGACGATCCCGATCCAGAGCAGGATGCGCAGGGCTGCGCCGAGCAGACCGACGACCAGCAGGACGATGCCGACGATGATCGCGATGGTGAGGAGCCAGCGCATGAGAGCCTCCGGGTCGAGCCGACGGCCGGGCGACCGCCCGACCACCGTCGACGCTAGCCCCGCGGGCGCGAGCTGTCCGGGAGTAGAAGGGTTCGAGATCGCCGCGCAGGTGGTCGTGGACGAGGCGGTGCGCATGGAGTCGGTGGACGAGCAGCGACGTGGACCGGTGCTCGGCGCGCCCCTCCCGAGGGTCGAGGGCGCCGACAAGGTCCGCGGACGGGCTCGGTACGCCGCCGAGACCGGCGGCGAGGACGTCGCCTGCTACGCGTGGGTCGTGCAGGCCGCGATCGCACGCGGCCGGGTCGTGGCGATCGGCCGGGAGGCGGTGCTCGCCATGCCGGGGGTCGTCACCGTGATCGCGGCCGACGACGCACCACGGCTCACCGCCGTCCCGACGACCGAGCTCTTCGTGCTGCAGAGTGACCGCGTCCACTACCGGGGCGAACCGGTCGCGCTCGTCGTCGCGGAGACCTTCGAGACCGCGCGGGCGGCCGCGGCCGCGCTCCGGGTGACCTACGACGCCGAGCCGGCGGACACGGTGTTCCCCGACGAACCGTCCTTCGGTCCGGACGACGCCCCCGGGGTGTTCGTCGCCCCGGAGTCGATCAACGGCGACCTCGAGCCGGACACCGACCAGGGCGACCTCGACCGCGCGCTCGCCGACGCGGACGTCGTCCTCGACGCGACCTACACCACGCCACCCCAGGTCAACAACCCGCTCGAGCCGCACGCCGCGACCGCGTGGTGGGTCGGCCCGTCGCGCGAGCAGGACGAGGACGGTCGACCACGCGCCGCTGCCGGTGCCCGGCTCGAGCTCATCGAGGCGACGCAGGGGCCGTCCCTGGCCGCAGGGGTGGTCGCCGACCTGTTCGGCATCGACGACAGCGCGGTCCGGCTCCGCACCGAGCACGTCGGCGGCGGGTTCGGCTCGAAGGGCTCGCCGAAGCCCGATCTGCCCCTGGCCACCATGGCCGCACTCGTCACCGGCCGTCGTGTGAAGCTCGTGTTCACGCGGCAGATGGTGTTCTCAATCGGTGGCTACCGCACGCCGACCGCCAGCCGGATCCGCCTCGGAGCGCGTCCGGACGGCACGCTCACCGCGATCGGTCACGACGTCCGCACCCAGACCTCCACGATCGGCACGTTCGTCGAACAGGTGGCGGACTGCACCCGCCACGTGTACGCCGCACCGAACCGCCGCACCTCGCACCGGTACGTCGCACTCGACGTGCCGACACCCCGCTTCATGCGCGCTCCCGGAGAGGCACCCGGGAGCTTCGCGCTCGAATCGGGGATGGACGAGCTCGCCGCCGCACTCGGCATCGATCCCGTCGAGCTCCGCCTCCGGAACGAGCCGGACGTCGACCCGATCGACGGGGCGGCGTTCAGCACCAGGAACCTCGTCGGGTGCCTCCGCCGGGGGGCGGAGCTGTTCGGGTGGGAGGCCCGTGGGCGCGAGCCGCGCATGCGTCGCGACGGACGGTGGCTGGTGGGCGCGGGTGTCGCCGCCGCCTACTACCCCGCTCGCGTCGTCCCGAGCGGAGCGACCGTCACCGCCGAGGCGGACGGGACGTTCACCGTCGGCGTCGCCGCCTCGGACATCGGGACCGGGTCCCGCACCGTGCTCCTGCAGGTCGCGGCCGATGCCCTCGAGGTCGGGGTGGACCGCATCCGCATGCACATCGCCGACTCGACGCTCCCGCAGGCCGCGCTCGGTGCGGGGTCGTTCGGGACGACCTCGTGGGGATGGGCGGTCGACAAGACCTGCCGCTCGTTGCGAGAGCGACTCGAGCGCGGAGCGGTCGTGCCGTCCTCCGGTCTCTCGGTGACGGAGCGGACCGACGACGACGTGCAGCACCTCGCGGAGCGGTCGCGGCACGCGTACGGCGCGCAGTTCGTCGAGGTCAGCGTGGACACGGACTCCGGCGAGGTACGGGTCGACCGCATGGTGGGCGTGTTCGCCGCGGGCCGCATCTACAACGCCCGCACGGCCCGAGCGCAGCTCGTCGGTGGGATGACGTGGGGCATCGGCATGGCGCTGCACGAGGACGCCGAGATCGACCCCGTGGCGGGCGACATCGGCAACCACGACCTCGCCACGTACCACGTCGCGACGAACGCGGACGTGGAGTCGATCCACGCCGAGTGGCTCGACGAACCCGGCGAGGACCTCACGCCGCTCGGCGGCAAGGGGATCGGGGAGATCGGGATCGTCGGTGCTGCCGCGGCGCTGGCGAACGCCGTCTGGGACGCGACCGGCGTGCGGGTCCGTCGCCTGCCGATCCGACCGGACGCCCTGGTCGATCGGATGCCGGCCCGAGCCTGATCCGGCGCCCGTTCGGACACCCGGGCACGGTCACCGTCCAGGCGTCGAACGGTCAGCCGACGAGGTTCTGCACGAAGACGTGGGGCGTGAACCCCGTGAGGTCGTTGATGCCCTCGCCCTGGCCGATGAGCTTGATGGGGATCCCCGTCTTCTCCTGCACGCTGAGCACGAACCCGGCCTTCGCCGAGCCGTCGAGCTTCGTGATGACGAGACCGGTGACGCCCGCGCCCTCGATGAACGCCTGCGCCTGCGCGAGGCCGTTCTGCCCGGTGGTGGCGTCGAGGACGAGCAGCACCTCGGCGATCTCCGTCTGCTTCTCGACGACGCGCTTGATCTTCGAGAGCTCGTCCATGAGGCCCGCCTTGGTGTGCAGGCGGCCGGCGGTGTCGATGACGACGATCTCGATCCCCTCGCGCATCGCCCGGTCGACGGTCTGGTAGGCCACCGACGCGGGGTCCTGTCCGGGCTGCTGCGGTCGCACGACCTCGACCCCGGCGCGCTGGGCCCACGTCGCGACCTGCTCCACCGCCGCGGCACGGAACGTGTCCGCGGCGCCCACGAGCACGCTGCGGTCGTAGGTACGGAGGAACTTGGCGAACTTGCCGATCGTCGTCGTCTTGCCGACGCCGTTCACACCGACGACGAGCACGACGGCCGGGCGGTTCGACAGCTTCAGCGTGGTGTCGAGCTTCGACAGGCGCTCCTCGAGCACCTCGCGCAGCATCCGGTTCAGGTCCGCCGGATCGGTCGTCTGGTACCGGTCGACCTGCGCACGGAGGTCGTCGACGACCTCTTCGGTGATGTCCGGCCCGAAGTCGGCACCGATGAGCGCGGCCTCGAGGTCCTCCCAGGTCGTCTCGTCGATCGTGCGCCGTTGGAACAACCCGCGGAGCCGACTCGAGAGGGACCAGGAACTCGCCATGCTCCCAGCTTAGAGCGGGCCGAACGCGCGCGATCACCGGTAGCCTGGCACCACGAAGGGGAGTATTCCTCCCGCGGTGGTGCCGTCAGTACGGTCCGGGACGATCCGGGCCCGGTGCCATCGGCCGCTCGTCCGGGCGGCGGAAGAGACCTTCAGTCGTCGTCGTCCCCGATTCCGGGAACGGCCCTACTGGAGGATCCACGTGGACGTCCACATCGCCGTCTGGCTCGGCACCATCGCGCTGGTGCTCGCGCTCCTCGTCTTCGACTTCTTCTCGCACGTGCGCAAGGCGCACGAGCCCACCATCCGCGAGTCGACGACCTGGTCGCTCGTGTACATCGGGATCGCGGTCCTCTTCGGCCTCGGCGTCTGGGCGTTCGGCGGCCACCAGGCGGGCGGCGAGTTCTTCGCCGGGTGGATCACCGAGGAGTCGTTGAGCATCGACAACCTCTTCGTGTTCCTCATCATCATGACCGCGTTCAAGGTCCCGCGCGCCTACCAGCAGAAGGTCCTCCTCGTCGGCATCGCGATCGCGCTCATCGCACGCGGGGTGTTCATCGCCCTCGGCGTCGTCATCATCGACAACTTCTCGTGGGTCTTCTACCTGTTCGGCGCGCTGCTGTTCTGGCTCGCCTGGAGCCAGGCGCGCGGCGGGCACGAGGACGAGAGCGCCGGCGAGTCGCGGCTGATCCGCGTGCTGCGCCGCATCCTGCCGACCTCGGAGGACTACGACGGCGACCGCGTCACCACGAAGGTCGACGGCCGTCGCCTCCTCACGCCGATGGCGCTCGTCATGGTGGCGCTCGGCCTCACGGACGTGCTCTTCGCCCTCGACTCGATCCCCGCGATCTTCGGGCTGACGCAGGACGCCTACATCGTCTTCGTCGCCAACGCGTTCTCGTTGCTCGGTCTGCGACAGCTGTACTTCCTCATCTCCGGGCTCCTCGAGCGCCTCATCTACCTCGGGCAGGGACTCGCCGTCATCCTCGGGTTCATCGGCGTGAAGCTCGTGTTCCACGCCATGCACGTCAACGAGCTCCCGTTCGTCAACGGCGGTCACCACATCGAGTGGGCTCCGGAGATCCCGATCTGGTTCTCGCTGTCGTTCATCGTGCTCGTCGTCGCGGTGGCGACGATCGTCAGCCTCGTCGTGTCCGCGCGGCGGGTCCGCCGCGGCGAACCGCTCGACGGCCATCACGACCAGCGCGTCGAGGCCTGATCCGCTGATCGGGGCGCTCAGCTCGCGGCGCGCTCGCGCTCCGCGTCCTGCACGCGCTGCCCGACGACCGCGCTGACGCCGTCCTGCCGCATCGAGACGCCGTACAGCGCGTCGGCGATCTCCATCGTCCGCTTCTGGTGCGTGATCACGATGAGCTGCGACGAGGTCCGGAGGCGTCCGAACACGGTGAGGAGTCGCCCGAGGTTGGCGTCGTCGAGCGCGGCCTCGACCTCGTCCATGATGTAGAACGGGCTGGGCCGGGCCGTGAAGATCGCGACGAGCAGCGCGATCGCCGCGAGGGAGCGCTCGCCGCCGGACAGCAGGGTGAGCCGGTCGATCTTCTTGCCCGCGGGGCGCACGGCGACGTCGATGCCGGTGGCGAGCATGTCGTCCGGATCGGTGAGCTCGATCGTGCCCGTCCCGCCGGGGAACAGGATCGGGAACACCTCGTCGAAGGCCCGCTTGGTGTCCTCGAACGCCGAGCGGAAGATCTCCTGCATCTTGCCGTCGAGCTCCTCGATGATCGTGAGGAGGTCCCCCCGCGTGCTCGTCAGGTCGTCGAGCTGCTCGGTGAGGAACCGGTGCCGCTGCTCGAGCGCCTGGAACTCCTCGAGCGCGAGCGGGTTCACCTTGCCGAGCTGTCCGAGGTCCCGTTCGGCGTCGCGGAGCCGGCGTTCCTGCTCCGCGCGCACGTACGGCACGGTCGGGACCTCGGTCTCGGAGCGGGGCGCGGCGTCCGGGTCCGGGAGCGCGGGGCCGCCGGGCAGTGTGGAGACCTCGGCATCGAGCGTCGCGGGGTCAGCGTCGGCGTCGACATCCGCGTCACGGTCGACTCCCGCCGCGCGCATCGCCTCGCGGTGCTGCCGCGCACGCACGCGGGGGTCGACGAGCACGTCCACGGGGACCGGGACGTCGGGGCCGTACTCGGCGACGAGCACCTGCTCGACCAGGCCGAGTTCGCTGCCGGCGCGTTCGAGCAGCGATGACACGTGCAGCTTCTTCTCGTAGATCTCCATCTCGAGCCCGTGGAGGCCGTCGGTGACCGACTGCAGCCGGTCGCGGAGGGACTGCTCCTCGGCCCGCAGGGTCTGGAGCTCCGTGTTCCGCCGCGCACGGTCGGCCTCGGCGGCGGTCAGCCGGACGCGGGCCTCAACCACGGAGCGATCGACGGCGTCCAGGACCGCGGGGAGGTCGGCGATGACCCCCTCGGCGGCCTCGATCTGCCGGCGACGGATCACCGCGAGGCGCGCTTGCTCCTCGGCGGCGGCGCGCTCCGCGGCCAGCTGCCGCTCCAACGCCGCGCCCCGCGCCCGTTCGGCGCGCGCCCGCTCACGGATGGTCTCGACCTGGATGCGCTGGTCGATCTCGTCGCTCCGCGCGGCCTCGAGGTCGTCGAGGAGGTCGTCACGCGCGGACGCGTCGAGGATCGGCCGTGGTGCGGCGAGGAAGGCGGCGTGCTCCTGGTCTGCGGCGGCGAGCGCCTGCTCCGCCTGTTCGACGGCGCCCGCGGTCTCGGCGAGCGCGGCGCGGAGCCGGTCGGCCTCGCCTCGCGCGTTCTCCGCGCGGGTGCGCGCGGTCGCCGACGCCCGGTCGAACGCCGCCTTCGCGGCCACGTGGGCGCGGAGGGTGCGGTCGGCCTCGTCCGCCGCGGCGCGTGCCGCGTCCACGGCGTCACGCGCAGCTCGGAGGTCGGTGCCCGCCGCGTCGGCGGCCGCGACGACCTCGACGTGCCGGCTCGCCGCCGTGTCCCGCTCGGCCACGAGTTCGAGCCGCGACGTCGCGCGTTCCCCGCCACCCGTGACGAGGACCGCGCGGACGACGTCACCCGCGGCGGTGACGACCGTCGCCTGCGGGACGGCGGCGAGCAGGGCCTCCAGATCGGCCGTGGCCGGGTCCGCGCCCGGCTCGACGACGACGGTGTCCGCGAGCAGCGCCACGATCGCGGGAGGCCCGTCGACCACCTCGAGTGCCGGACGGACGCCGGACGGGAGGGCCGGGGGCAGGTGCGATCCCGTGCCCGGGGCGTCGGCGACGACGACGTCGATGCGACCGATGTCGTTCGTCCGTGCGGCGGTCACGGCGTCGAGCGCGGCGGACCGGGTGGCGGCGAGCACCGCGTCGGCGAGTCCGCCGAGGGCGGCCGCGACCGCGGCCTCGTACCCGGCGGCGACCCGGATGTGGTCGGCGAGTCGGCCGAGCACCCCGGCGCGCCCGGCGTCGATGAGCGCCTGTGAGCCGTCGCGGACGTCGAGCGACAGCCCGAGCGCGGTCACGCGTGCGGCGAGGGCGTCACGCTCGCGCTCGAGCCGATGCAGCCGCTCCCGCGCCTCGTCCCGTCGCGACTGGGCGCCCTCGAGCGCCGCCCGGGCGTCCGTGAGCAGCTGCGCCAGGTCGTCCTCGTCCGCGTCGAGTCCCGGGTCGCGGGCGATCCCGGCGAGCTCCTGTTCGGCGCGTCCGGCACGCTCCTCGGCCTCGGCGAGCGCCCGCTCCCGACGGGCACGGTCGGCCGTGGCGGAGGCGAGCCGCTGCCGTGCCACGTCGACGCGGTTGCCGAGGCGCTGGGCGTCCAGGTCGTGCTGCGACACGAGTGCGCTCTGCGCCGCGATCTCCTCGTCGAGGGCGTCGAGCGACGCACGCGCCCGGGCCACGCGCTCGGCCGCCGACGCCAGCGCGCCCTGGAGGTCCTCGGCGTTCGCCTCGAGACGCTCGGCCTCGTCCCGCGCGTCCGCGACCATCGACGGGGTGACGGTGGGGCCCTGGGCGGGCACGTCCGCCTGTTGGGCGAGCAGCAGGAGGCGCTGGTTCGCGAGGGTCGACAGTCCCCGCAGTCGCTCCTGCACGCTCTCGAGGCCGTGGAGCACCGTCCGCGCCCGGTCGACGTCGTCACCCACCATCGTCTGCTCGACGTGCTGCTGTCGGATGCGCGCCTGGTCGAGCCGCTCCTGGAGCACGATGCGCTCGCTCTTCCGGCCGGCCTCGACCGCGAGGTGCTCGGCGAGCTCCCGCCGCAGCCGGACGACGTCGTCCGCGAGGATCCTGGCTCGCGCGTCCCGGGCGACCGCCGCCACGGACTGCGCCTTGCGCGCGACCTCGGCCTGCCGTCCCAGCGGCTTCAGCTGACGCCGGATCTCGCCGGCGAGGTCGGACAACCGGGTGAGGTTCGCCTGCATCGCGTCGAGCTTGCGGAGCGTCTTCTCCTTGCGCCGACGGTGCTTGAGGATGCCGGCGGCCTCCTCGATGAAGCCGCGTCGGTCCTCCGGCGTCGCGTGGAGCACCTTGTCGAGCTGTCCCTGCCCGACGATGACGTGCATCTCGCGGCCGAGCCCCGTGTCCGACAGGAGTTCTTGGACGTCGAGCAGGCGACAGTTCTCGCCGTTGATGGCGTACTCGCTGCCGCCGTTCCGGAACAGGGTCCGCGAGATCGTGACCTCCGCGTACTCGATCGGGAGCACGCCGTCGCTGTTGTCGATCGTCAGGGTGACCTGCGCGCGGCCGAGCGGTCCCCGCGTCGAGGTGCCGGCGAAGATGACGTCCTCCATCTTGCCGCCGCGGAGCGTCTTGGCGCCCTGCTCCCCCATCACCCACGCGAGGGCGTCCACGACGTTCGACTTGCCCGAGCCGTTGGGACCCACGATGCAGGTCACGCCCGGCTCGAGCGCGAAGGTCGTCGGTTGCGCGAAGGACTTGAACCCCCTGAGGGTCAGGCTCTTCAGGTACACGGACGGCCTTCCATGCTCGCGCGATCGGTGGGCACAGGCTAGCCCAGGCGCGACCGCGGCCGACGCTGGCACACGGGGCAGCGGTGGCTCGAGCGGTTCATGAACGCCTCGCGCACGATCGTCGCCCCGCAGCGGGGGCACGGCTGACCTTGTCGCCCGTACACGGCGAGCCGCTGGGAGAAGTACCCGGACTGCCCGTTCACGTTGACGTACTGGGCGTCGAAGCTCGTGCCGCCGTCCTCGAGCGCCCGGCGGAGCACCGCGCGCACCTCGTCGAGCAGGCCGGTCAGCGCGCGCCGGCTCAATGCGTCGGCGGGGCGGTCGTGGTGCAGCCGGGCCGCCCACAGGCTCTCGTCCGCGTAGATGTTGCCGATCCCGCTGACCACACCCTGGTCGAGCAGCACCCGTTTGATGCCGCTGTGCCGCCGGTGCGCGAGCGCGACGAACCGCGCGTCGTCGAACGCGGGGTCGAGGGGGTCCCGTGCGATGTGCGACACCTGCGTCGGGATCCGCCGTCGCCACGCCCCGTCGGGATCCGCCTGGTCGGCGGCACCGGCGTGCCCCGCGGGTGCGCCGTCGACGGTCGGGACGGTCGCGTCGACCGCCATCGAACCGAAGGTCCGTTGGTCGACGAACTCGAGCTCGACCGGCGGCTCGACGAGGCCGTCGGCGGTCCGGCCCGCGGGCTGCACCGCGAGGACCACCCTGCGGTGCCGAGCGGCCGGGCGGTCCCGACCGAGCAGGATCTGGCCGCTCATGCCGAGGTGCGCCACGAGGGCCTCGGGACCCGCGCCGACGTCGTCGAGCGGCATCCACAGGAACTTGCCGCGCCGCACGGCGGCCTGCACGGTGCGCCCGGTCAGGCGGGCGACGAAGTCCTCGGCCGGGCCCCGGTGTCGCGTCAGAGCGCGCTCGTCGACGACGTGGACGTCGAGCACGCGGGCGCCCGTGACGGCCGGTTCGAGGCCCGCGCGGACGACCTCGACCTCGGGGAGTTCGGGCACTAGCGGGCGTCACCCGTGCCGGCGTCGGGGCCGTCCGCCGCGAGGAGGTCGACCGATTCCTCGCCGCGGCCGGACAGTCGCGTCCACGCGCCGAGCGCCGCGGCCATCTCGGCGTTCTTCTTGCTCGATCCGGTACCGCTCGCGATGTCCTCGCCCATGAGCACCACGGTGGCGTGGAAGGTCTTGTCGTGGTCGGGGCCCTCTTCGGTGACCCGGTACGCGGGGTTGCCGAGGGACCGTGCCGACGCCAGTTCCTGCAGGCTCGTCTTCGGGTCCATCGCGGCGCCGAAGCGGTCGGGGTCGACGAGCAGGGGCTCCACGAGGCGCAGCACGAGCGCGGTGGCGACGTCCGGCCCCGCGGACAGGTAGGTCGCGCCGATGACGGCCTCGACCGTGTCGGCCAGGATCGACGACTTGTCCCGGCCGCCCGTGAGCTCCTCGCCGCGACCGAGCTTGAGGAAGGCGCCGAGGCCGATGATGCGGGCGATCTCGGCGAGGGCGACGGTCGACACGAGACTCGCGCGTCGCTTGGCGAGCTCGCCCTCGTCCAGATCCGGGTAGTCGCGGTAGAGCTTGACCGTCACGGCCTGCCCGAGGATCGAGTCACCGAGGAACTCGAGTCGCTCGTTGTGCGCGATGCCCCCGTGCTCGTAGGCGAACGAGCGATGCGTCAACGCCAGGTCGACGAGATCCGGGTCGACGTCGACGTCGAGGACGGCCAGCAGACGTGCAGCGTCCGACTCCGCGGGGGTCGACCCACGGGAACCGGACGCTGCACGCACTGATCCGCCTCGATCAGACGTCGGCGACCTTGCGGCCCTTGTACTCCATGTAGAGCGCGGTGCCGGCGCTGTCCTCGACGACCTTGGCGCGGTGCGGGAGGCTGTAGGTGACCTTGCCGTTCTCGACGGTCTTCACGAGCGCGACGGGCGCCGCCTTCCACTGCGAGCGGCGGGCGTGCGTGTTGGCGCGGGACTTCTTGCGCTTGGGAACGGCCATGGCTTATCTCTCTTCCTTGTCGGCGTCAGGACGAGCGCCGTCGGGGTCGGTGGTGTCGATTCGGAGTGCTGCGAGCGCGGACCAGCGCGGGTCGATGACCTCTGGGGTCACACGCTCGCCGACGTCCGCCAGGCGCTCACCCGTCACCGGGTCCAGTCCTGGGCAGTCCGGTCGGCAGACCGGTCGGAACGGCAGTGCGAGCACCACCGCGTCTCGGATCACCGGTTCACAATCCACGTGATCATCGTGAACCTGGAGATCAGAATCCTCCGAGGCATCATACGCGAACAACTCGGTGAAATCGACCTCGACCGGCTCGGTGATGTCGATCAGACAGCGGCTGCACTCGCCGACGGCCTCGGCGTCGGCGTGGCCGGACACCAGGATCCCCTCGTGCAGCCCCTCGAGTCGGACCTCGACGTGGAGCGCCCCACCGACCGGTACGGCGACCTGTCCGGCACCGAACGGTTCCGCGAGCTCGACGTCGATGACGTGCTCGCGCATCTCGCCCGGGCGGTGCATGATGTCACGCACCGGCAGGGTGTACGGGGTGTTCACGAAGCCAGGCACGAGGATCGATCCTACCGCGCATCCCGCCCGAGAGCGAGCGCCAGCATGCGGCGCGCACCCGGTGCGGTGCGGGCAGGACGGCGGCGACCGCCACCGACGGTCACCGCTCCGGGTCAGTGGGCCAGGGCCTCCACCACGACCCGCGGCACGTAGGGCGAGACGTCCCCACCGAGCGACGCGACCTGCCGGACGAGCGAACTCGACACGTGCGAGCGACCGGGCTCGGGGACGACGAACACGGTCTCGACGCCCGCGAGGTCGCGGTTCACGGCCGCCATCGGTGTCTCGTACGCGACGTCCGCGCTCGACCGCACCCCCTTGACGATCACGCGCGCACCGACCTGCCGGCAGTAGTCCACGAGCAGACCGGAGGACCACGACTCCACCCGGACGCCGTCGTGCAACCCGGCCTCGTCGAGCGCGGCGTCGATGAGCCGGACCCGTTCCGCGGCGTCGAAGAGGCTGCTCGTCTTGTCCGGGTTGTGCACGACGAGGACGTGGACCTCGTCGAAGATCGTGGCGGCACGCTGGATCACGTCGAGGTGCCCGACGGTGACGGGGTCGAACGAGCCGGGGACGACGGCGATCTGGGGCATGGACCGACCCTACCGACGCCGCCGTGTCAGTTCTTGCCGAGGAACGCCGCGTCGGTCTCGTCGAGGCGCCGGTCGAGCGCGGCCCGGAGCACGGCGTGGTGCTCGAGCGTCGGGTCCGCCGTCAACAACCGCTCCGCCTCACCCCGGGCGTCGACGATGACGTCGGCGTCCCGCACGACCCGCAGGAGCGTGAGCGACGACCGGCCGCCCGACTGTCGCTCACCGAGCACGTCGCCCTCACGTCGGAGTTCGAGGTCGACGCGTGCGAGCTCGAACCCGTCGTCCGAGCCGGCCACCGCGTCCACGCGCTCGCGCGCCGGTGTGCCGTCCTCGGCGCTCGTCACGAGCAGACAGACGCCCGGGTGACCGCCACGCCCGATGCGCCCACGGAGCTGGTGCAGCTGGGACACCCCGAACCGGTCGGCGTCGAGGACCGCCATCATCGAGGCGTTCGGGACGTCGACGCCGACCTCGATCACGGTCGTCGCGACGAGCACGTCGACGTCCCCGGCGGCGAACGCGGTCATGGTGGCGTCCTTGTCCTCGGCGGGCATCCGACCGTGGAGGACCGCGATCCGCCGGTCCCGCAGCTCCGGCATCGCGCGGATCCGCTCCGCCGTCCCGACGACGGTGGCAGGGGGACGACGAGTGGGACCCGTCGCGCCCGCGTCGGCCTGGACCGCGTCGTCACCGGCTTCCTCGCCCTCCTCGACCGAGCCGTCCTCGATGGCCGGGCACACGACGAACGCCTGCCGCCCGGACGCCAGTTCCTCGGCCATCCGGGTCCAGATCCGGTGCTCCCAACCCGGGTGGTCCGCGAGGGCGACGGTGTGGGTCTCGACGCCGGCCCGACCCGAGGGCAGCCCCTGGATCGTCGACACGTCGAGGTCGCCGAAGACGGTCATGGCGACGGTGCGCGGGATCGGGGTCGCGGTGAGGACGAGCACGTGCGGCGGGGTCCTGCCCTTGGTGCGCAGGGCCTCGCGCTGTTCGACGCCGAACCGGTGCTGCTCGTCGACGACGACCAGGCCGAGCTCGGCGAAGTCGACCCGATCGCCGAGGAGCGCGTGCGTGCCGACGACGAGCCGTGACCCGCCGCTCGCCGCCGCGAGGAGCGCCCGCTGCCGCTCGCGGGAGGACTGGGAACCGGTGACGATCACCGGCCGGAGCTCGGCGGCGAGGTCCGGTCCGAGGAACCGCACGATCGAGCGGAGGTGCTGCGCCGCCAGGACCTCCGTCGGTGCGATGAGCGCCGACTGGCCGCCGGACTCCGCCACCGTGAGCATCGCGCGGATCGCCACGAGGGTCTTGCCGGATCCGACCTCGCCCTGCACGAGCCGGTGCATGGGGTGGTGCTCGGCCAGGTCGGCGGCGATCTCCGCGCCGACGGCCGTCTGGTCGTCCGTCAGCGTGAAGGGGAGGTGCCGGTCGAAGCGCTCGAGCACGCCACCCGGCGCCGCGACCCGCGGCGTCGACGCGGTCGCCCGCGCGGCCAGGCGCCGTCGGACGAGCGCGGTCTGCAGCACGAAGGCCTCGCGGTACCGGAGCGCGTCCTGCGCGGCCTTCCAGTCGGCGGTCCGCTCGGGCCGGTGCAGGAGCTCGAGCGCGCGCCGGTGCCCGAGCAGGCCCAGTCGGGCGCGCACCGACGACGGCACCGGGTCCTCGAGCTCGGGCAACGTGTCGAGCACGACCCCGACGGCCTTGGCGATCTGCCACGACGACAGCGTCGAGGTCGCCGGGTAGATCGGGATCGGCTGTCGCGACCAGCGCATCGCCTGCTCGCCGTCGGCGTCGGCCGTGGCCCGCGGGTCGTCGGCGTCGAACAGCTCGTAGTCGGGGTGCGCGAGCTGCCGTGCGCCCCGGTAGTCGGACACCTTGCCCGCGAAGATGCCGCGTGCGCCCGCGACGAGGTCCTTCGCGCGCCAGCCCTGGTTGAAGAACGTGAGTGTGAGGATGCCGTTGCCGTCGCCGATGCGTGCCTCGAGGATGGACCCGCGCCGCTGCCGCATCGTCCGTTCACGGACGTCCACGACCTCGGCCACGATGGTCACGGACTCCCCCACCGCGAGCTCGTCGAGGGCCGTCAGCGCGCCGCGCTCGGCGTACCGCCGCGGGGCGTGCGCGAGCAGGTCGCCCACCGTGCGGATGCCGAACGCCTTCTCGAAGGCCGTCGCGGTGCGGCCGCCGAGCACCCCACTCAACCGTGCGTCGAGCGGGTCCGGAGTGACTGCCGGGGACGACGCGGACGCGGGACTGGCGGTGACCACGTCGCAACGGTAGTCGCTCCCGCCGACATGCACCGGGCCTCCCGGCCGTGCACGACGTCCGCTGGTGCCGATACGGTGTCGTGCGTGACCCGGATCATCGCGGGGGCCGCTGGCTCCACGACGCTGCGCGTGCCGCGGGCCGGCACGCGACCCACGAGCGACCGTGTGCGCGAGGCCCTGTTCTCCTCGCTCGACGCGCGGGGACTCGTCGCCGGCGCGGCGGTGCTCGACCTCTACGCCGGCACGGGCGCTCTGGGCCTCGAGGCGGCGTCACGCGGCGCGGTCGAGGTCGTGCTCGTCGACCGCGCAGCACCCGCGGCAGCCGCCTGCCGCGAGAACGCCCGGTCGGTCCAGCGGAGGACCGGCGGCGCCACCCACATCGACGTCCACGCACAGTCCGCGCTCGGGTACCTCCGATCCACCGGTCGCCGCTTCGACCTGGTGTTCATCGACCCGCCGTACGAGG
This sequence comes from Curtobacterium sp. MCBD17_028, assembly GCF_003234875.1. Classification (NCBI taxonomy): domain Bacteria; kingdom Bacillati; phylum Actinomycetota; class Actinomycetes; order Micrococcales; family Microbacteriaceae; genus Curtobacterium; species Curtobacterium sp. MCBD17_028. The sequence goes on from NZ_QKTQ01000002.1 coordinate 432,490, forward strand.
TGGACGAGGACGAGATCCACGCCGTGCTCGCGGCCCTCGTCCCCCGGCTCGGGCCGGAGGCGCTCGTGGTCGTGGAACGCAGCACCAGGTCGCCGCAGCCGACCTGGCCCGACGGCCTCCAGGCCTGGAGCAAGCGCACGTACGGCGACACCGTCGCGTGGGAGGCCGCGCCCGACATCACGGACTGACCCCGGCGCCCACCGCGCTCGTCCCTGGTGTCAGCCGACGGCGCCGTCCCAGCCCACGTACGGGTCCCACCCCTGCGTCGACACCGGGACGCCACCGCGCGTCACGCCCGGCGCACCGGCCGCCGACACGGCCGTCCCGATCCGCCGGAACCCGGCCGGGAGGCCCGACCCGCGTGGGAACGTCGCGAACAGTCCGTGGTCCTCACCGCCGTGCAGGGCCGGCCCCTCCGGGACCACCGACGGGTCGAGGTCGATCGTGACACCGCTGGCCCGGGCCACGCGACCGGCATCGATCGCCAGCCCGTCGGACAGGTCGAGCATCGCGGTCGCCCCGGCCTGGGCGGCGAGGACCCCCGCGGCGACCGGCGGACGGGGGCGACGCTGCCGCTCGACGCCCGGGTCCGTCCCCCCGGGCGAGGCCGCCAGGAACGCCGCGGTCCGTTCGGCGTCCGGTTCGCCGCGGTCGTCGACCCCCTCCGCGAACAGCCGCGCGAGTCCCCGGGCCGCGACGCCGAGTTCACCCGCGACCGCGACCTGGTCACCCGCTCGTGCGCCCGACCGGAGCACCGGCGCCCGGCCCTCCAGGTCCCCGAACGCCGTGACCGTCACCGTCGCGGTCGCCGACGTCGACAGGTCGCCGCCGACCACGCCGCAACCCGGGGCGAGGGTGGCACACGCCGCCGCGAACCCGTCGGCGATGGCCTCGAGCACGCCCACCGGGGTCTGCGGCGGCACGGCCAACGCCACGAGCAACGCGGTCGGGCGCGCCCCCATCGCAGCGACGTCGGACAGGTTCGTCGCGGCCGCCTTCCAACCGACGTCCGTCGGCGAGGACCACGCCCACCGGAAGTCCGGGCCGTGCACCATCATGTCCGTCGTCACGACGAAGCGTCCGTCCGGCGCGGTGACGACCGCGCAGTCGTCGCCCGGGCCGAGCAGGGCGGATGCGGCGGACGGGAGCCGACGGGTGATCCGACCGAGCACGCCGAGCTCGCCGACGCTGCCCACCGTGTCGTCGCTGTCGTGCACTCTCCGACCGTACCGTTCGCTCGGGTAGCCTGATGGCGATGCACTCCTCGCGCCGACTCCCCCGGGCACTCGGGGCGATCGCCCTGGCGGTCGGCCTCGTCGCGGCCCTCGAGGGCTGTGCTGACGCCGTCGCGCTGACGCCGGCGCCGGCGGCGAACTCCGCGGCCTGCGCCGCGGTCCAGGTGCGCCTGCCCACCACCGTCGAGTCGAAGCTCGCGATCCGAGCCACGAACGCGCAGTCCACGGCCGTCTGGGGCACCCCGGCAGCCGTGGTCCTGCACTGCGGCGTGCCCGTGCCGACCGTGTCCGACCTGCCGTGCTTCACCCTCGGATCGGTCGACTGGATCCGGGACGCCCGGAAGGACTCCATCGTCTACACGACGTTCGGACGCTCGCCCGCCGTGCAGGTCGCACTCGATCCGACGGCGGCGACGAGCGACGTGCTGCAGGACATCGGGGACGCCGTGTCGACCCTGCCGAAGGACGGCCACGCGTGCCTCGACCCCTCGGACGTGGCAACGCCCTCCGCGCCCGCCACGCCGTCGGCGAGCGCCACCCCGGCGGGCTGACCCGCCACGACCGCTCAGCGGACGGCGACCGCCCCGAGCTCGACGAGTTCGCGGACGAGGTCCGGGTAGGGCAGCCCGGACGCGGCCCAGCACCGGGGGTACATCGAGAACGGGGTGAACCCGGGCATGGTGTTCACCTCGTTGACGACGAACCCGTCGTCCGTGAGGAAGCAGTCAACCCGTGCGAGGCCCGAACCGGCGATCGCCTCGAAGGCGCGGGCGGCGATGGAACGGACCTCGTCGGTCTCGTCCTCGGACAGCGGGGCGGGACACCGGAGCTGCTCGTCGCCACCGAGGTACTTCGCCTCGAAGTCGTAGAACCCCGCTTCGTCGACGACGATCTCGCCCGGGAGGCTCGTGCGCGGGGTGCCATCGCGACCCTCGAGCACCGCGACCTCGATCTCGCGCCCGACGATGCGTGGCTCGACGATGACCTTGCTGTCGTGCTCGAACGCGGTCGCGAACGCCGCCGGGAGCTGTCCCGGCTCGTCGACCCGCGAGACCCCCATGCTCGACCCGGCACGCGCGGGCTTCACGAACAGCGGCCACCCGTGCGCGGCCGCTCGCTCGAGGACGTCGGCCTCGTCGGCGTCCCATTCACGGCGGAGGACCGTCGTCCAGGGCGCCACCCGGAGACCGGCGTGCTCGAGCACGACCTTCGACAGGTGCTTGTCCATGCCGACCGCGCTCGCGAGGACGCCGTCGCCCACGTAGGGCAGCCCCACCAACTCGAGGAGGCCCTGGACCGTGCCGTCCTCGCCGAAGGGGCCGTGGAGGATCGGGAACACGACGTCGACGTCGCCGAGCGAGGTGATGGATCCGTCGGCCTGCACCACCGCGAGGGCGCGGGAGTCGACCGAGTCCGGCCAGCGCACGCGGGTGCCGTTGTCCGGGACCGAGGGGAGGTCGGAGCCGCGTAGGGCCCAAGCGCCCGGGTCGTCCGACTGCAACGTGAACGCGCCCGCACGGGTGATGCCGACCGGCACGACGTCGAACAGCGAGCGGTCCATCGCGGCCATGATCCCGCCCGCGGTCACGCAGCTGATCGCGTGCTCGCTCGAGCGGCCGCCGAACAGGACCACGACACGGGTCCGAGCCCCGGCTCCGGCCGGCCGGGCGTCGATGGCGGTCGTCTGCGTCATGGGATCACTCGCCCTGGGGTTCGTCGGTCTCGGTCAGGTGCGGCGCGATGTTCCGCGGGTCGAGCCTACCGGCGAGCACCTCGCCCACCTGGCTGACGATGGGCATGTCGACGCCGTGGTCGGCGGCGAGCGCCAGGATCGGAGCGACCGACGCCAGACCCTCGGCGGTCTGGTTCATCTGCCGGACGACCTCGTCGTATCGGTAGCCCTGGCCGAGCAGTCGGCCCGCGGTGTTGTTCCGCGACAGCGGTGACTGGCACGTCGCGATGAGGTCGCCGAGCCCGGCGAGACCGGCGAGCGTCTCGGGGCGCGCACCGTTGGCGACCGCGAACCCGGTCATCTCCGCGAGGCCACGGGTGATGATCGACGCCTTCGTGTTCTCGCCGTAGCCGACACCGTCGACGATGCCGATGGCCACCGCGATGAGGTTCTTGAGCACGCCGCCGAACTCGGTGCCGATGACGTCGGTGTTGATGAACGACCGGAAGTACGGGTTCGTGGCGGTCGCCGCGACGGCGGTCGCGGTGTCGGTGCTCGTCGACGACACGACGGCCGCCGTCGGCTGTCGTCGTGCGATCTCGAGTGCGAGGTTCGGGCCGGACGCCACCGCGATCCGATCCGGATCGATGTCGAGGCCCTGCTGGAGGACCTCGCTCATCCGGAGGCCCGTGCCCTTCTCGACGCCCTTCATGAGGCTCACGACGGGCGCCTCGACGGGCAGCAGTGTCCGGACCGCCTCGAGGTTCGCGCGCAGGCTCTGACTGGGCACCGACACGTAGACCTGCTCGGCACCGTCGAGCACGCGGTCGAGGTGGTCCGAGGCGGTCAGCGTGCGCGGGAGGTTGATGCCGGGCAGGTAGTCGGAGTTCCGCTTCGTCTCGGTGATCTCGCGCGCGACCTCGGGTCGACGCGCCCAGAGCACGACGTCGGCCCCGCCCTCCGCGAGCACCTTGGCGAACGTTGTGCCCCAGCTCCCCGCGCCCAGCACGGCGACCCGTCGCGACTCGGCGCGACGGAGGACGACGTTGATGGCGGCGGTGTCGACCGCGCCGCGGCCTGGATGGTCGGGCGCGTCAGGCAAAGCGGCCGGTCTCCTTCTGGTTGTTCGCTGCCGGGTCCCACCGCTCGGCGGGTGCACGCTCGCCGCGCAGCTCCTCGACGAGCGCGGTGATCGCCTGCATGAGCTCGGCGGTGGCCTGCTGCAACAGGTGCTGGTCGAGCGGACGTCCCCGGTACGCGGAGAGGTCGAGCGGCTCGCCGATCGCGACGTCCACGCGCGACGGCGGGAAGAGCCGGAGCGTGCGCCCGTACCGCGGCATGATGCGCTGTGTGCCCCAGTGGGCCATGGGGATGAGCGGGACGTCGTTCTCGAGCGCGAGTCGGACCGCGCCGGTCTTCCCGCGCATGGGCCAGAGGTCCGGGTCGCGCGTGAGCGTGCCCTCGGGGTAGACGATGAGACCGCCGCCGCCCGCCACGAGGGCACGACCACCGGTGAGCGGGTCGCTGCCGCGGGTCCGTCCGGAGCGCTCGACGGGGACGTTGCCCATGCCGCGCATGAAGTACCCGAGCACCGGGACCCGGAACAGCGAGGCCTTCGCGAGGTACTGCGGGAGTCGACGGTGCAGCCACACGACCGTGCCGACGACGAGCGGGTCGATGTTCGTGTAGTGGTTCGGCGCGACGATGAACGGACCCTCGGCCGGCAGCCGCGTGCTCCCGTGCCACCGGAACCGCGCAGCGACCCGGATCATCGGGATGACGATCGACGCGACGACCCGGAACGCACCGTTCAGGTCGCCCCGGTGGAACCGCCGTCCCGGGGTGGGCAGGCCAGCGGTGACGACCTCGCGCCCGCCGCCCTGCTGCCCGCTCGTCGACCCCGTGCCGTTGTCCGGCACCGCGCCCTCACCCGGCAAAGTCGAAGTCCGCGCCGAGCTTGCGGAGCTTCGGGATGAAGTGCTCGTACCCACGGCTGATGATGCCGACGTTCGTGATGTGCGACTCACCGCTGGCGGTGAGCGCGGCGATGAGGTGGCTGAACCCGCCCCGGAGGTCGGGCACGCGCACGTTCGCGCCGTGCAGCGGCGTGGGTCCGGTGATCACCGCGGCCTGCTCGAAGGGACGACGAGCGACTCGACGGTCGTGGCCGGGCAGTCCCTCTTTGTGCACGACGATGTCCGCACCCATCTCGTTGAGCGCGTCCGTGAACCCGAACCGGTTCTCGTACACGGTCTCGTGCACCACGCTGCGGCCCTCGGCCTGCGTCAGTGCCACGACGAGCGGCTGCTGCCAGTCGGTCATGAAGCCGGGGTGGACGTCGGTCTCGATGACGACGGGCTTGAGCACCTCGACCTCGCGGTAGAAGCGGATGCCGTCCTCCTGGATGTCGAACCCGCCGCCCACCTTGCGGAAGACGTTGAGGAAGGTCATGAGGTCCTGCTGCTTGGCACCCTCGACGAAGATGTCACCGTTCGTGGCGAGTGCGGCGGCGGCCCAGCTGGCGGCCTCGTTGCGGTCGTTGATCGCCCGGTGCGTGTACCCGCGCAGCTTCTCGACGCCCTCGATGAAGATCGTCCGGTTCGGCTCGACGGAGACGACGGCGCCCATCTTCTGCAGGATCGCGATGAGGTCCATGATCTCGGGCTCGATCGCGGCGTTCCGCAGCTCGGTGACACCCTCGGCCAGCACGGCGCTGAGGAGCACCTGCTCGGTCGCGCCGACGCTCGGGTACGGCAGTTCGATGTTCGCGCCCTTGAGACCGTTCGGTGCCTCGAGGTGGATGCCGGCGACCTGCTTGTCCACGACGGCGCCCATCGCGCGGAGCGCGTCGAGGTGGAAGTCGATCGGGCGGTCGCCGATGCGGCAACCGCCGAGGTCGGGGATGAACGCCTCGCCGAGCTTGTGGAGCAACGGACCGCAGAACAGGATCGGGATGCGGCTCGACCCGGCGTGGGCGTCGATCTCGGCGAAGTGCGCGCTCTCGACGTTCGAGGGGTCGAGGATGAGCTCGCCACGGGCAGGATCGCTGATCCGGACGCCGTGCACCTCGAGCAGGCCCCGGACGACCTTGACGTCGCTGATGTCCGGCACGTCGCGGAGGATCGAGGGTGTGTCGCCCAGCAGCGCGGCCACCATCGCCTTGGTCGCGAGGTTCTTCGCGCCGCGGACCTCGATGCGTCCCACGAGCGGCTTGCCGCCGCGGATGACGATCTCGTCCGACTTGAGACCGACGCGAGCGCCTGCAGCCGCTGCGTCCTGTACGAGAGAGTTCACTTACTTCACCGGCAATGTCTCGGGCCGCCACGAGGCGCGGCGGGATTCGAACTCCGTGATCGACGGTTCGTCGCGGAGGGTGAGCCCGATGTCGTCGAGCCCTTCCATCAACCGCCATCGAGTGTATGCGTCGATCTCGAACGGGACGTCCACATCACCCACCGACACGCGCTGCGCGACGAGGTCGACCGTCGCCTCGACTCCGGGCGCGGCATCGATCGCCGCCCAGATCCGCTCGACGTCGGACTCGGTGACCACGGCGGTCAGCAGCCCCTGTTTGCCGGCGTTGCCGCGGAAGATGTCCGCGAACCGCGGCGAGACGACCACCCGGAACCCGAAGTCCCGGAGCGCCCACACCGCGTGCTCCCGGCTCGACCCCGTGCCGAAGTCCGGACCGGCGACGAGCACGGACGCACCCTGGTACTCGGGACGGTTGATGACGAACCCGGGATCCTGCCGCCAGGCGGCGAACAGGGCGTCCTCGAAGCCCGTCTTCGTCACCCGCTTGAGGTAGACGGCCGGGATGATCTGGTCGGTGTCGACGTTCGCCCGACGCAGCGGTGCCGCCACGCCGGTCACGACCGAGAGGTTGTCCATCAGTGTTCCTCCTCGGGCTGCGCGACGCCTGCCTCGGCGTCGGCGACGGTCGTGCGGCCAGCGGCGACACCGACCGGCGTGACCTCGTCCACGGCACGCCGCGCGTCGTCCTCCTCGAGGTCCCACGGGCTCGACAGCGTGCCCCGGACGGCGGTGGCCGCGGCGACGAGCGGTGACACGAGGTGTGTCCGGCCGCCCTTGCCCTGGCGCCCCTCGAAGTTGCGGTTCGACGTGGACGCACATCGCTCGCCGGGGGCGAGCTGGTCTGGGTTCATGCCGAGACACATCGAGCAGCCGGCGAACCGCCACTCCGCGCCGAAGTCGAGGAACACCTGGTCGAGCCCCTCGGCCTCGGCCTCGAGGCGGACCCGCGCGGACCCGGGCACCACCATGACCCGGACGCCCTCGGCCTTGGTCCGACCGCGGACGATCGAGGCGAACGCGCGGAGGTCCTCGATGCGCGAGTTCGTGCAGGAGCCCATGAACACCGCGTCTACGGGGATCGCCTTCATCGGGGTGCCGGGGTTGAGGTCCATGTACTCGAGCGCCCGTTCGGCGCCCGCACGGGCGTTGGCGTCGGCGAAGTCGGCCGGCGAGGGCACGGTCGCCGACAGCGAGACGCCCTGACCGGGGTTCGTCCCCCACGTCACGAACGGCTCGAGCTCGTCGGCGTCGATGAACACCTCGGCGTCGAACACGGCGTCGTCGTCCGTCGCCAGCGTGTCCCAGTAGGCGACGGCGTCGTCCCAGTCCTGCCCGCTCGGGGCGTGCGCCCGTCCGCGGAGGTAGTCGTAGGTCGTCTGGTCGGGTGCGACCATCCCGGCGCGTGCACCGGCTTCGATCGACATGTTGCAGATCGTCATCCGGCCTTCCATCGAGAGCGCCCGGATCGCGCTGCCGCGGTACTCGAGGACGTAGCCCTGACCACCGCCGGTGCCGATCTGCGCGATCACGGCGAGGATGACGTCCTTCGCCGTGACACCGGGGCGCAGCGTCCCCTCGACGGTGATCGCCATGGTCTTGAAGGGCTTGAGCGGCAGCGTCTGCGTGGCGAGCACGTGCTCGACCTCGCTCGTGCCGATCCCGAACGCCATGGCCCCGAACGCGCCGTGGGTCGAGGTGTGCGAGTCGCCGCACACGACGGTGATGCCGGGCATGGTGAGGCCGAGCTGCGGTCCGACGACGTGCACGATCCCCTGCTCAGCGTCCCCGAGCGGGTGCAGCCGGACACCGAACTCCGCGCAGTTGCGCCGCAGGGTCTCGATCTGCGTCCGGCTCGTCGGGTCGGCGATCGGACGGTCGATCGCGAGCGTCGGCGTGTTGTGGTCCTCGGTGGCGATGGTGAGGTCGGGGCGGCGGACGGGCCTCCCGGCCTGGCGGAGGCCGTCGAACGCCTGTGGACTCGTGACCTCGTGCACGAGGTGGAGGTCGATGTAGAGGAGGTCGGGGGTGCCGTCCTCGCCCTTGACCACGACGTGGTCGTCCCACACCTTCTCGGCGAGCGTCCTGCCCATGACCTCGTGCCTCCCATGCGTGTGGTCGCCTGTCCTGTCGGACGGCGACCGGGTCGTCCGCGCACCCCGAGCGAGGTGCGCCTCCCGCGTGTCGCGGGCCCGGCGGGCGCCGGGTCCAGCGAGTCTACGCTCGCGTCCGGGCCCTCCGAGGCCCGTGGATGCCCGGAACCACGGGCCTCGAGCGTCCATTCCCGGTCCGATCCGCATGCTGGCGCGGATTGGTATACCAGCAGGACGACACCTGTCGTTCTTCTCCGTCTCGCGCGTCGTCCGGGCGTCCTCCCCCAGCACGCCCGGTGGGATGATGGACAGGACATGACGACGACCGAACGACCGCCCCACTCCGCCCGCACGATCAACATCGAGGGAGCGGCACGGGCCGCCGTGGCCGGCGGGGTCCCGCTCGCCGTGCTCATCGGTTCCGGTCTGTCGGGCTACGCCGCCTTCGCGCTCTTCGCCGGGTTCGCCGCGATCCCGGGCGCGCGGGAGCCCTACGGACGACGCGTCGTCACCGTCACCACCGCGGGCCTGCTGCAGGCCGCGTGCATGCTCGCCGGCGTCGCGATGAGCATGACCGGGGCGCCGCTCTGGGCCGAGGCGGTCGGACTCGCGGTCGTCCTCGTGGTGGCGGTCGGCACGCTCTCGGTCCTCCAGGCCATCCCCGCGCAGCCCATCTTCCCCGTGTTCGCGTTCGTCGTCTGCTCGCTCGTACCGGTGACCCCGGCCCAGCTGCCGGGCGTGGTCGGGATCGTCCTCGGCGCCGTGGCGTTCGCCTGGGTGGTGTCGATGGGCGGGTTCCTGGCCCGGGCCGTGTGGGGCGAGTCGATGCGCCACCTGTTCCGACCCTTCGTCGAGCCACGACGCCGGTCCTTCGCCGTGCTGCGGAGTCCCGCCCTGTGGGAGACCGTCGGCCTCAACCTGGTCGGCGCGCTCGTCGCCGGCGCGGTCGGCGAGGCGACGGGGCTGGGACACCCGTACTGGGCGGTGGTGGCGGTCGTGTCGACGCTCCCCGCGCTCCGGCAGCGGCACACGATCCAGCGCGCTGTGCAGCGCGTGGTCGGCACCATCGGCGGCACCGTGGTCGCCGTCGGCGTCCTGCTCCTGCACCCGACGGACTGGTGGATCGTCCTCATCGCGGTGCTCGGCCAGTTCTGGGCCGAGATCTTCGTCGCGCGGAACTACGCGGTCTGCCTGCTGTTCCTCACGCCGCTCGCCCTCGCCGTCTCGTGGCTCAGCCTCCCCGAGGCACCCGAGCGTCTCGCGGTCGAGCGGATCGTGCAGACCGCGCTCGGGGCGGCCGTGAGCGTCCTCCTGCTCCTGGCCGGGGGCGCCGTCGAGCGTCGCCGTGGCCGGCCCCTCGGTGCGACGAGCGCGATCCGCACCGTCTGACGGCCGGGAGCCGTCCGACGGCTGGGAGGGACGGGGAACGACAGCGCGGAACTCCCGGCACCGGGGCCGACGGTTCGACGGCCGGGAGGGACGGGCCGCCCCGGCCCTCCCGGCCGTCGGGCCTATCCCGGCTGGACGTTCCAGTGGTCGATCACCGGGCGGCCGTGTTCGTAGCCGAGCACGCTGACCGAGGCGGTCGAGAGCGCGAGGACTGCGCCGTCCTGCGGCGCGAGTCGGATCCAGGCCGCACCGATCGCGCGGAGCACGTGCCCGTGCGCGACGAAGATCGCGTCCTGCCCCTCGGCGAGCACCGGTCGCGCCCGGTCGAGCACCCGTTCGGCCCGGACCCGGACCTCGGCGGCGTTCTCACCAGGGGTGTCGCCGGCGGGGACGCCGTCGGTCCAGAGGTCCCAGGGCCCGTGCCGCTGCACCTTGATCTGCGGCGTGGTCAGTCCCTCGTACGCGCCGTAGTCCCACTCGAACAGGTCCTCGTCCGGCTCGGCGTCGACGCCGACGAGCCGCGCGGTCTCGCGCGCTCGCTCGAGCGGGCTCGACAGCGCGAGGGCGAAGTCGCGATCGGCGAGGAACCGCCCCGCGCGCTTCGCCTGTTCGATGCCGTTCTCCGTCAGGGGGATGTCCGTCCTACCGGTGTGCTGGCCGCTCTTCGACCACGCGGTCTCTCCGTGGCGGACGAGGACGAGTTCACCGGGGCGTTCCGAGGTCATGTGTTCCTTCCGAGGAGGAGGCCGAGCGCTGCGGCGCCGACCGAGACGACGAGCATGCCGATCCCGTTCAGCAGCGCGAGCCACGGATGACCGGCACGCACGAGCTGGACCGTCTCGACACTCGCCGTCGAGAACGTCGTGTACCCGCCCATCATGCCCGTCCCGAGCGTCGCGACGACCAGGCTCGGGAGCAGCCCGGCCGTTCCGAGTCCGGTGACGTACCCGAGGACGAGCGATCCGCTCACGTTGATGACGATCGTCCCGAGGGGAAGGGAGCGCGGCCAGTGCGCTCTGACGGCGCCGTCGAGGACGAAGCGGAGCACGGCGCCGACGCCGCCGCCGACCGCGACGAGCACGAGTTCGACCGTGCTCACCGACGCGCTCCCCCGGCGTCGGGGCGCGTCACCGCCGCGACCACCAGACCCACGACGACCGCGACGAGGCCCGCGACGACCGAGAGGAGGCCGTACCCCACCGCGGTGCCAGCGTGGCCGGTCCGGAGCAGCGTGGCCGCGTCGACCGCGAGCGTGCTGTAGGTCGTGAAGCCCCCGAGCACGCCCGTCCCGAACAGGAGCCGTAGGGATCGGCGGCGCCCCTCGTCGGAACCGCGGCGCGTCAACGCCTCGAGCAGGAGCCCGAGGCAGAACGCGCCGAGGACGTTGATGCCGAGGACCGGCCACGAGGCGGGCCCGGACGGCAGGGCCGAGGTGATCAGCGCTCGCGCAGCCGTCCCGACCGCTCCGCCGAGCGCCACGAGGCCGATGGAGGGCCAGCGGAAATGCGGCGGACGGGTCGGCGCACCGCTCGCGGTGTCGTCGACCTCGACGTCAGGGTCGGACGGCAGGCTGCCACCGCTCGACGCGGGGGCGGCGCTCGGTCCGCCGGACGCGTTGGTCATGGTGCTCCCATCTGCTGGGCGCGTCGAGGACGCGCGATCGGAGACAGGGACCGTCGTCGCTCGACCGGCCGGTCGGCGAGGTTCGGGTCCGGCAGGCCCCACTGCCGGGTCGGAGACCCCTGGAGCGTACCAAGCCGGAACGACGGAATCCCCCGCCCGCGGGCGAGGGATTCCATGCGGCTGCCGTGCTGGTTCTGCAGTCACTGTGCGCGTGACCCCAGCGGGATTCGAACCCGCGTTACCGCCGTGAGAGGGCGGCGTACTAGGCCACTATACGATGGGGCCGTTCCGGCAACCAGAAGAGTATGACACAGGTCCGGGTCACGACGCAAAACGAGCGGCCGTCGGTGTGTCGGCCCGGCGCCGGGGCATACCGTGGGGCGATGCCCGACCCCGACCCCGACGACCGCGCCGAGTCCATCGAGGGCGAAGGGCGCATCGGGGGCACCGCCACCATCGGGGGCACCGACCGTCGCGCGCTCGCCCGGTCCGCCGGCGCCCCTCCGACGGGCGCCGTCGCCCGCGTCGGGCTCTCCGGGTGGCAGTACGACGGCTGGCGGGGCGACTTCTACCCGCAGCGCCTCGCCAAGCGCCGCTGGCTCGAGTACGTCGGCGATCGGTTCCCGACCGTGGAGCTCAACGGCTCGTTCTACTCGCTGCAGCGTCCCGAGCGGTACCAGGCGTGGCGGCACGCCGTCCCCGACGGCTTCGTCTTCGCCGTGAAGGGCGGGCGCTACCTCACCCACATGCTGCACCTGCGGAACGTGCACACGGCGCTCGCGAACTTCATGGCGTCGGGCGTCCTCGAGCTCGAGGACCGGCTCGGGCCCGTCCTCTGGCAGCTCCCCGCGGCCTTCGCCCCCACCCCCGACGTCCTCGACGCCTTCCTCGACCAGCTGCCCACGACCTTCGACGCCGCACGGGCGCTCGCCGACGACCACGACGCGAAGGTGCGCGCGTCGGACAGCGTGCCCGGTTCCGACGGCGACGGTGACGGTCGATCCGGGGACGGCACGCCGGGCGAGCGGGTCATCCGTCACGCGCTCGAGGTCCGCACCCCCGCCGCCGTGACGCCGGACCACCTCGCGGTGCTCCGCCAGCACCGGGTGGCGTTGGTGGACAGCGACGCCGGTACGGCCTGGCCCCGCTTCGACGAGCCGACGACCGACTTCGCGTACCTGCGCCTGCACGGCAGTCCAGAGGTCTACCACAGCGGCTACGACGAGCACGCGACCGGGCAGTGGGCGCACCGGGTCGAGGAACACCTCCTCGCCGGGCGGGACACGTTCGTCTACTTCGACAACGACGCCGAGCGCCACGCACCCTGGGACGCGTTGGCGCTCGACGCGGCGCTCGCTGCGCGGGGTGCGGTCAGCCGGGAGGCACCGCACCGGCCCGGCGGCACCCTCGGGTCCTGACCGCGCGCGGTCGCGATCCGTCAGCCGCTCCCGCCGACGTCATGGGAGGCCTCCCGTCCGTCGTGCCCGCCGGTCCGGCGGACGAGCGCCGCGCGCCGATGCAGCAGAGCCGCGACGAGCGCGACGACGACGAGCAACGCGAGCGCCCATCCGAGCGCGGACCGCCCGGTGAGCTCGCACGTGATCGTCACGACGAGGAGGACCGCGCCGAAGAACCCACTGAACCCGATCAACGTGTCGGTCGTGTCCGTGGGGCGCGGCGGCCGCATGCGCGCCACGATCAGCCCTTGACGCCACCGGCCGTCAGGCCGGCGACGATCCGACGCTGGAAGACGAGCACGAGGATCACGAGCGGGATCGTGACGATCGTGCCCGCGGCCATGACCGCCGTGTACGGCTCCTGGTGGGGCTGGCTGCCGGCGAAGCTCGCGATCGCCACCGTCACCGGCTGTGTCCGGTCGCTCGAGAGCTGACTCGAGATGAGGTACTCGTTCCACGACGAGATGAACGCCAGGATCGCCGTCGTGAAGACCGCGGGAGCGGCGAGCGGCAGGATGACCCGTCGGAACGCCTGGATCCGCGTGCAGCCGTCGATCCGCGCAGCCTCCTCGAGATCCCACGGCATCTCGCGGAAGAACGAGGTGAGCGTGTAGACCGTCAGCGGCAGCACGAACGAGATGCTCGGCAGGATCAGGGCCTGGTAGGTGCCCATCCAACCGAGGTCCGTGAACAGCTGGAACAGGGGCGAGATGAGCGCCACGCCGGGGAACATGGACGCGGCCAGGATCGCGCCGGCGATCACCGACTTGCCGCGGAACTCGAGTCGGGCCAACGCGTAGCCGGCACTCGTCCCGACGAGCAACGCGATCACCGTCACGGTCCCACCGATGACGAGGCTGTTGCCGAGGGCACGTCCCAGGTGGTTGCCGAGTCCGGTGGAGAACGCCGTCCGGTAGTTCTCGAGCGTCACGTGGGTGGGCCAGGGCGTCGCGTCGAACGTGAAGCCGACGTCGCGGAACGACGTGACGACCATCCAGTAGAAGGGCAGGAGGCACCAGATGACGATCACGGCGGCGCTGATGCCCGTCCGGATCGCAGGACCTCGGTGCCGCTCGACCCGGATGGTCGAGGTGGTCGTGTCGCGATCGCGGACGGCGGCGCGGGCCCGAGGCGCTGCGATGGTCATCGGAGTTCACCCTTCTGCTGCGCGGCCTGCGTCTGCACGACGTTCGCACCGAGGAACCGGACGAACAGGAACGCCACGGCGAAGATCACGAGGAACGTGATCGTCGACAGGGCCGACGCGGAGTTGAACCCCTGTCGGATCTGCTCGACGACGAGGATCGAGAGCGTCGTGGTGGCGTTCCCCGATCCCCCGCCGCCGCCCGTGAGGATCGCCGGGAGGTCGTACAGGCGCAGCGCGTCGAGCACCCGGAACAGCACGGCCACCATGAGGGCCGGGCGGACGAGGGGCAGCGTGATGTGGAGGAACCGCTGGACCGTCGTGGCACCGTCCACCTTGCCGGCCTCGTAGACCTCCTCGGGGATGAGCTGCAGGCCCGCGAGGATGAGCAGCGCCATGAACGGGGTCGTCTTCCACGTGTCGGCGATGACGATCGCGAACCGCGACGACCACTCCCCGCTCGTCCAGAGCACGTGGGTCCCGAGTACCTGGTTGAGAACGCCGTTGACGTCGAAGATGAAGTACCAGAGCTTGGCCGTCACGGCGGTCGGGATCGCCCACGGAACGAGCACCGCGGCCCGGACCAGCGCCCGCCCGGTGAACGGTCGGTTCATGATGATCGCCATCCACACCCCGATCACGGTCTCGAAGACGACCGTCACCGCGGTGAAGAAGAACGTGTTGCCGAACGACGTCCAGAACGTCGCGCCGAGGCTGCCGGGCGGACACGCGACCGCACTCCCACCGGTGCCGCACCGCTGTCCGAGCCAGTGCACGTAGTTGGCGACACCGGCGAAGCCGCCGCTGACGAACATCCCGGTCGCCTTGTCCAGGCCGGCGTCGTTCTGGAACGACTGCACGATCGCGCTCACCACCGGGTACCCGATGACGATCGCGAGCAGGAGCAGGGTCGGGCCGATGAGCCAGACGGCCCACCGGCCGTGCGCGGCGTTGAGACCGCTCCGTCCCCGACGTCGTGGTTCCATGCCCGACGGGGCCGGGATCGCGGCCGGGATCTCTGTTGCTGCTGACACGGTGGCCTCCTCGCCTGGTGTCGCTTCGTACCGGTCTCCGGACGGAACGGACGGGAGGGGCGGCGCGGCTCCGTCACCGCGCCTCCCGTCCGTCGGTCGGGAGGACCTGGAGGGTCAGTTCGAGTTCGACGCCGACTTGACCGCGGCCTGCATGTCCTTGAGTGCCTGCTGCACCGACTTCGAGCCCTTGAGCGCGGCGTACGCGTTGTCCTGGATCGCCTTCGTGACCGCGGGGTAGTACGGCGTCACCGGACGGGGTTCGGCGCTCTTGATCGAGGTGAGCAGCGTGGGCAGGTACGGCAGCTTCGACGTCAGGGCCGGATCCGTGTAGAGGCTCCCGACGACGGGCGCGAGGGACCCCTGCGTCGCGAAGAACTTCTGGGTCTCGTTCGACTCGAGGAACTCGAGGAAGTCATGCGCGGTCGCCTTGTGCTTCGAGTACACGCTGATCGCGGCGTTGTGACCACCGAGCGTCGACGATCCGATGCCGTCGGCGCCCGGGATCGGCGCGATCCCGAACGTGTCCTTGACCGTCGACGAACCATCGGTCTTCGCGAGGTTGTACACGTACGGCCAGTTGCGCAGGAACAGCAGCTTGCCGGACTCGAACGCCTGGCGTCCCTGTTCCTCCTGGTACGTGATCGCTTCCGCGGGGATGTCGCCGTCCTTGAACGCGGTGACCAGGTTCTGCAGGCCTGCCCGGGCCTTCGCGGTGTTGAGCGTCGGTGTCGAACCGTCCTTCGCGAGCACCGATCCACCGGCACCGTTGATCGCCTCGGAGGCGTTCACCGTGAGGCCCTCGTACTTGGCGAACTGACCCGCGTAGCACCCGATCCCGGCCCGCTCGGCGATCGAGCAGTCCTGCATCATGGCCGACCACGTCGTCGGCGGCGTCGTCACGAGGTCCTTGCGGTAGTACAGGAGCGCGCCGTCCGACGTCTGCGGTGCGGCGTACAGCGTGTTGTTGTACGTCGCCGTCTTCACGGTCGGTGCGAGCAGCTTCGAGGTGTCGATCCGCATCCTCCCCGTGAGCGGCGTCAGCCAGCCCTTCGCCGCGAACTCGGCCGTCCACACGACGTCGACGTCGACGACGTCGTACCCCGAGTCCTTCGCCTGGAAGTGCTGCACCAGGTCGTCGTGCTGCTGGTCGGCCTGGTCGGACTGCTCCTTGAACGTCACCTTCTCGTCCGGGTGCGCGGCATTCCACTTGGCGATGAGCGGGCGGACGACGTTCGAGTTGTCCTTGCCCTGCACGTACGTGATCGGCCCGCGGCTGGTCTGGCCCGAGGTCGCGTCGCCGCCACCCGAACCCGAGCCGGAACCGCCGCTCGAACACCCTGCCAACGTCAGTCCGATCACCGCGACGCCGGCCGCACAGACGATGCGCAGCTTCCCTCGTGTCCTGTCCACTGTCGTCTCCTCGTTGAGATCGCAGGCGACACGCCTGAGCAGGCCTCATTGCCCGCTGGTTCGGGACGGTACCCCCGGAAGGGGGAGGCGCGCACCCGCTCGGGGCGTCGCGACACCACATCGTTATCAACCCGCTGGACGCCGGCCCGACTCCGAGGACGAGGCTGGTGCGGGGTTGACTGAAGCGCTTCAGTCATCCACGCTCGGTCCACGGCGAAGAACACCGCCACCCACCCCACTCGACGAGGAGTGCCATGCGCAGGACCACCACCACCACCACCGGGACCCGCGGGACCGTCACCCCCAGGAGCACCAGGCGATGGTGCATCGGGGCCGCGGCCGCCATCACGCTTGCGGCCGTGCCGCTCGCACCGTCCGCTGCGAACGCGGCGACGGCAGGCCGTCCGGACCACGGACATCAGCAGCACCACGCCGTCAAGCACGGCCCGACCAGCGTCGCGTACGTCGAGGTCAACAACGACCAGCTCGCGAACGTCGGCCGCTACACGCTCGCCGACGGGGCGAACGCGTTCGACATCGGGATCATCTTCGCCGCGAACATCGACGACGACGGCACGAAGGCGCAGCTGTCGCTCAACGCCAACGTCCAGGCGACGCTCGACCAGGCCGCCACGCAGATCCGGCCCCTCCAGGCGAAGGGGATCAAGGTCGAGCTGTCCATCCTCGGCAACCACCAGGGCGCCGGCATCGCGAACTTCTCCACACCCGCCGCCGCCGCGGACTTCGCACGGCAGGTCCGCGACGTCGTCACGAAGTACCGCCTCGACGGCATCGACCTCGACGACGAGTACTCGGACTACGGCGTGAACGGCACGCCACAGCCCAACGGGCAGTCGATCGGCTGGCTCATCTCGGCGCTCCGGGCAGACCTGCCGCACAAGCTGCTCTCGTTCTACGACATCGGCCCGGCATCGACCAGCCTCGACGCTTCGAGCCCGCGCATCGGCTCGAAGCTCGACTACGCCTGGAACCCCTACTACGGCACCTACAGCGCCCCGGCGACACCCGGCCTCCCGAAGTCGCGGCTCTCCCCCGCCGCCGTCGACATCCAGAGCACCCCGATCGCGACCGCGCAGGCGCTCGCACGACGGACCGAGGCGGAGCACTACGGCGTGTTCATGACGTACGACCTGCCCGACGGTGACGACAGCGCGTACGTGTCAGCACTCACGCAGAGCCTCTACGGA
Organism: Curtobacterium sp. MCBD17_028; assembly: GCF_003234875.1. Taxonomy (NCBI): domain Bacteria; kingdom Bacillati; phylum Actinomycetota; class Actinomycetes; order Micrococcales; family Microbacteriaceae; genus Curtobacterium; species Curtobacterium sp. MCBD17_028. Next base: position 450,067 of record NZ_QKTQ01000002.1, read on the forward strand.
CAGGGTGCGACGTACCGCTGACCGGAACGGCCGCGCGCGACGCCCGGCGCGGGAGGGACGGTGGCGGCACCGTCCCTCGCGCTCGCCCCAGGAGATCGTGCCGTCGACGGGCCGGCACGCCCGCCGGGCGCTCGCGACTGTTCCCCGGAAAAGCAGCAGGCCCCCGATCGCTCGGGGGCCTGCTCGCTGCTGGGGTACCTGGACTCGAACCAAGAACAACTGAACCAGAATCAGCCGTGTTGCCAATTACACCATACCCCAATGGTCACGAGGCAGCCTCGGACCATGGTTCCGTGGTGTCCGGAACCGAGTGTCTACTGTACAGCATCCCGAGCAGGCCGAAGACCACGGACGAGGTCACGATGGACGGCAGCGGCCGTCACGGCGCCGGCACCAGCCGCGACGATGAGCTGCTCGGGGCCGGGCGGGGTGACGTCGCCCACGGCGTACAGTCCCGGGACACCCGTCCGGCCGTGCCGGTCGACCACGACGAACCCGTCCTCGTCGTGGTCCAGCCGCGTGTCGAGGAAGTCGAGATCGACGTGCCACCGGGGTCGCACGAAGCCGGCGACACGCGGGACCACGACGCCGTCGACGAGCCGGACGCCCGTCAGTCCATCACGTCCGCCCTCGAGGTCGGCGATCGCCCGGTCCTCCACAGCCACCCCGGCGGCATGGAGGCGAGCGCGGTCGTCCTCCGACAGACGGCCCACGCCGTTCGTGAACACGACGAGGTCGTCCGTCCACGCCGCCAGCACGAGCGCGCGCTCCGCCAGGTCGTCGGTCTCCCCGATCAACGCCAGCGGCTGCCCGGCCTTCTCGTACGCGTCGCACTCCACGCAGCTGTGCACGCTCGTCCCGTAGAACGCACGGAGGCTCGGGAGGCTCGGGAAGCTCTCGCGGAGTCCCGTCGCCACGACGACGGCCGCACCGCGCGCCGCGACGGGCGTTCCCCGCCAGGCGCCCGAGACCACCCAGCCGCCAGCGTCCGCGTGGACGTCATCCACCACCGCCTGTGTGACCGTCGCCTCGGGGTAGGCCTCGACCTCCTCGCGACCGAGCTTCCGGAGCTCGAGGGGCGACACACCGTCACGGGTGAGGAACCCGTGCGACCGCAGCGTCGCCGCGTTCCGCGGGCGGTTGGCGTCCACGAGCAGCACCCGCCTGCGCGCGCGCACGAGGTTGAGCGCGGCGCTGAGCCCGGCAGGGCCGGCCCCGATCACGACGACGTCGTAGTCGTCCGCGGGGGGCACGTCGGGGCCGTGCGGCGCCGCAGGGGCGCGGCGCGGGGGCACCGCTCCCGCTCCGGATGGGTCCGTCACCGGTCGCGGAGCCGGCGGAGCCGGGTGAGCGTCGACGACTTTCCCAGGATCTCCATCGACTCGAACAGCGGCGGACTCACCCGTCGCCCGGAGACCGCGACCCGCAGCGGACCGAAGGCGACCCGGGGCTTCAGGCCGAGCCCGTCGATGAGCGCAGCGCGGAGCGCCGACTCGATGGGCTCCGCGCGGAAGTCCTCGATCGCTTCGAGGGCGTCGATGGAGGCGTCGAGCACGGTCCGCGCGTCCTCCTTGAGGGTGGCGAGCGCGTCGTCCTCCATCGTGAGGTCGTCGTCCGCGACGAAGAGGAAACCGAGCATGCCCCGCGCATCACTCAGGACGTTCATGCGCTCCTGCACGAGCGGCGCCGCGCGCTGCAGCACGGACCGCTCGTCCGCCGTCACCGGGTCGCTCAGCACGCCGTCGAGGTACGGCACCAGACGGTCCGTGAAGTCGTCGACGGCGAGGAGTCGGATGTGGTCGCCGTTGATCGACTCGGCCTTCTTGGGGTCGAACCGCGCCGGGTTCGGGTTGACGTCCACGACGTCGAACGCCCCCACCATCTCGTCGAGGGAGAAGACGTCCTGGTCCGCCCGCAGCGACCAGCCGAGCAGCGCGAGGTAGTTCACCAGACCCTCGGGGATGAACCCGTTTGCCCGGTGGTGGAACAGGTTCGACTCCGGGTCGCGCTTGGACAGCTTCTTGTTGCCCTCGCCCATCACGTAGGGCAGATGCCCGAACCGCGGCACGAACGAGGTCACGCCGATCTGCACCAGGGCCTCGTACAGCGCGATCTGCCGTGGCGTCGACGAGAGCAGATCCTCGCCGCGGAGCACGTGCGTGATCCCCATGAGCGCGTCGTCGACCGGGTTCACGAACGTGTACAAGGGCTTGCCGTTCGGCCGGACGACGACGAAGTCCGAGAACGATCCGGCGGGGAACGTGATGTCGCCCCGGACGAGATCAGCGAACCCGAGATCGCGATCCGGGACCCGGAGACGGAGCGCCGGCTGCCGACCCTCGGCCCGGTACCCCGCACGCTCGGCTTCGGTGAGGTCGCGCTCGAAGTTGTCGTACCCCTGCTTCGGATCACGGCCGTTCGCGAGGTTCCGGGCCTCCATCTCCTCCGGGGTCACGAACGACTCGTAGACGAGCCCCTCGGCCTTGAGGCGCTCGATGACGTCCACGTAGATGTCCGACCGCTCGGACTGCCGGTAGGGGCCGTGCGGACCGCCGACGTCGATGCCCTCGTCCCAGTCCAACCGCAGCCAGCGGAGCGCGTCGAGGATCTGCTCGTAGCTCTCTTCGCTGTCGCGGGCCGCGTCGGTGTCCTCGATCCGGAACACGAAGGTCCCGCCGGTGTGCCGTGCGTAGGCCCAGTTGAACAGGGCCGTCCGGATCAGTCCGACGTGGGGCGTCCCCGTCGGTGACGGGCAGAAACGAACTCGGACGTCGGAGCCGGAGGCGGTGGTGAATGGCGCTGTCATGACGCCCCGATCCTACCGTGACGCCCGTCGACACCGACCGGAGACGACGAAAAGCCCCTGATCAGCACGCTCCTCGAGCGAGTGATCAGGGGCTTCCCTGACGTTGAGTCCGGCGGTGTCCTACTCTCCCACAAGGTCCCCCTTGCAGTACCATCGGCGCTGAGAGGCTTAGCTTCCGGGTTCGGAATGTGACCGGGCGTTTCCCTCTCGC